>NZ_CP150265.1:6325625-6652500 GCF_037976325.1 Paenibacillus sp. FSL K6-3182 | reverse complement strand
GGTATGAGTAACGAAAAGACAAGTGAGAATCTTGTCCGCCGAAAGCCTAAGGGTTCCTGAGGAAGGCTCGTCCTCTCAGGGTAAGTCGGGACCTAACGCGAGGCCGAAAGGCGTAGTGGATGGACAACAGGTTGAAATTCCTGTACCACCGAAGATTGTTTGAGCAATGGGGTGACACAGAAGGGCAGTGACGCGGACTGATGGAATAGTCCGTCCAAGCAGTGAGGCTGATCGATAGGCAAATCCGTCGATCATAAGGCTGGGCTGTGATGGGGAGCGAAAATTGCAGTAGCGAAGGTCATGTACTCCGGCTGTCAAGAAAAGCCTCTAGTGAGATCTAGGTGCCCGTACCGCAAACCGACACAGGTAGGCGAGCAGAGCATGCTAAGGCGCGCGGAAGAACTCTCGTTAAGGAACTCGGCAAAATGACCCCGTAACTTCGGGAGAAGGGGTGCCTCGGTAGGGTGAATAGCCCGAGGGGGCCGCAGTGAAAAGGCCCAAGCGACTGTTTAGCAAAAACACAGGTCTGTGCGAAGCCGTAAGGCGAAGTATACGGGCTGACGCCTGCCCGGTGCTGGAAGGTTAAGGGGAGCGGTTAGGGGTAACCCGAAGCTGTGAACCGAAGCCCCAGTAAACGGCGGCCGTAACTATAACGGTCCTAAGGTAGCGAAATTCCTTGTCAGGTAAATTCTGACCCGCACGAATGGCGTAACGACTTGGGCGCTGTCTCAACGAGAGATCCGGTGAAATTTTAATACCTGTGAAGATGCAGGTTACCCGCGACAAGACGGAAAGACCCCATGGAGCTTTACTGTAACTTGATATTGAACTTTGGTACGATCTGTACAGGATAGGTGGGAGCCTTTGAAGCATGAGCGCCAGCTTGTGTGGAGGCAACGTTGGGATACCACCCTGATCGTATCGGAGTTCTAACCTAGAACCGTGAAACCGGTTCGGGGACCGTGTCAGGTGGACAGTTTGACTGGGGCGGTCGCCTCCTAAAATGTAACGGAGGCGCCCAAAGGTTCCCTCAGAATGGTTGGAAATCATTCGAAGAGTGCAAAGGCATAAGGGAGCTTGACTGCGAGACCTACAAGTCGAGCAGGTACGAAAGTAGGGCTTAGTGATCCGGTGGTACCGAATGGAAGGGCCATCGCTCAACGGATAAAAGCTACCCTGGGGATAACAGGCTTATCTCCCCCAAGAGTCCACATCGACGGGGAGGTTTGGCACCTCGATGTCGGCTCATCGCATCCTGGGGCTGAAGTAGGTCCCAAGGGTTGGGCTGTTCGCCCATTAAAGCGGTACGCGAGCTGGGTTCAGAACGTCGTGAGACAGTTCGGTCCCTATCTGTCGCGGGCGCAGGAAATTTGAGAGGAGCTGTCCTTAGTACGAGAGGACCGGGATGGACGTACCGCTGGTGTACCAGTTGTTCCGCCAGGAGCACCGCTGGGTAGCCAAGTACGGACGGGATAAGCGCTGAAAGCATCTAAGCGTGAAGCCCCCCTCAAGATGAGATTTCCCAGTATGTAAGACCCCTTGAAGACGACGAGGTTGATAGGTTCGGGGTGGAAGCACAGCAATGTGTGTAGCTGACGAATACTAATCGGTCGAGGGCTTATCCTAAACACGTTTACTGCGACCCATACATCCGGTAGACAGCAGCATAAAGGCTTCAGCAAGCCTAATCTTTCGTATCCAGTTTTCAGGGCGCAACTTGCTAATGCGTGCATTAGCAGACGACCCACAAAAGTGGGTTTTCTTTTTTGTCCAGCACCTGATTTTATATATGGCGGTCGTGGCGAAGTGGTTAACGCATCGGTTTGTGGATCCGACACTCGGGGGTTCAATTCCCCTCGATCGCCCCATTTTTTTAAAAGTAGTATGGCATTTTTTTGTTGGGGATTAGCCAAGCGGTAAGGCAACGGACTTTGACTCCGTCATTCTCAGGTTCGATCCCTGAATCCCCAGCCATTTAGTTGCGGAAGTGGCTCAGCGGTAGAGCATCGCCTTGCCAAGGCGAGGGTCGCGGGTTCGATTCCCGTCTTCCGCTCCATCTAAGTTGGCGCCATAGCCAAGTGGTAAGGCAGAGCTCTGCAAAAGCTCTACCCCTAGTTCGAGTCTAGGTGGCGCCTCCATTACAATTTTATATAATGTGCCCTTAGCTCAGCTGGATAGAGCGTTTGACTACGAATCAAAAGGCCAGGAGTTCGAATCTCTTAGGGCACGCCATCTTACTCAAATGCCGATGTGGCGGAATGGCAGACGCGCGCGACTCAAAATCGTGAGGGAAACCGTGGAGGTTCGAGTCCTCTCATCGGCACCATATTGTATAAACGATAGCTCATTAGATATTTTATCTAATGAGCTTTTTTTGTATTGCTTTAAAACCCCTTTCATAGCAAGAGCCGATGATGGCTTCGAAATGTACTCCAAATGAGAATTGACGTTGGTCAGAGATCATGATATCCGCTGGAGTGCACATCTCACTTTGATTGCATTCTGCAGTTAATATCTGTAAGTTAATACATAACTGAACTTTTCTGTTCTTTAACATAAAAACATAAGGGGGATATGAGGTAATGGACGGTATGTCATCAAGTATTATTTTCGGCTGAAAGGAAGCCATTTTTGGAGGTGCGTTAGGATGAGACATTATAATAACAACCCGTTGCTATTATCCATTCCAGAGAGTTTTGAAAGCAGTCGTCTTCATATCCGCGCGCCTCAATGGGGGGACGGAGCGAAGCTGAATGAGGCCGTTAGAGAAAGTGAAAATGAGCTCAAACCTTGGATGCCATGGGCTCAAGCGATGCCTACGATTGAAGAATCTGAAGTTGTCATCAGGAAGTCACGGTCCAAGTATATGGATCGTTCAGACCTCATGCTGCTGCTTTTTTTAAAGGATACAGGTCAGTTGATAGGAAGCAGCGGTCTTCATCGCATAAATTGGCAAGCGCGAAAATTTGAAATTGGGTACTGGGCTCGTACAGCTTACAGCGGCCAAGGCTTTATAACGGAAGCGACGAATGCAATTTCAACATTTGCAATAAATGAGCTAGAAGCCAATCGTATTGAAATACGTTGTGATGCTAGGAATTATCGAAGCGCGCGAGTTGCGGAGCGACTGGGCTTCACATTAGAAGGCATACTCCGAAATGAAAAATGTGATGTCAACGGTATTCTGCGGGATACGATGGTGTTTGCGAAAGTAAGAGGCAAAGAATTTTGAAGAAAAAGAACAGCACTATTTAGGCTTATTTTTCAACCATGAATAGGTATCTTCGATCGTTCGAGGGAAGACAGAACCTTGCTCTTTCGTCAAGATAGGAGCAGATTCCAACTCTTCTCTAGAACCCATTCCTTTACGGAGCTTGAAAGAGAGTGTAGGATACTTATTATGGAAAGAAATAAATGATTATCATCAGACAGGGAGTGTTTACGGGATGGGGAACAAAACCTTCACGCTGAGCGAAGCGAACGAGATGCTGCCGCAGTTGCAAGAGGATTTACGGAAGCTTCAACACATTACGGCGCAATTTGAAGATTTATATATAAGTTATCAGAAAGAGAAGGCTGCTTATGAACAAGTTTTTGCTGCTATTGAAGGCAGTGAGGACCCTTTCTTTGAGAGGGAAAGCCAGCTGGAATTTATGAAGATGGAGGTAGACCTGTTAATTGAAAACTTCTCGCGAAAAGGCGTGCAGTTGAAAATGATTACTCCTGGTTTAATTGACTTTCCAGCGGTGCTCGATAATGAGGATATTCTGATTTGCTGGAAGGAAGGCGAAGCTGAGGTTAGCCATTATCATGGTTTACATGATGGGTTTATGGGCAGAAAACCGTTTCCGCAGGATGAATAGTATTCATAATTAATGACCAGCAAGGATTTATCCTTGGCTGGTCTTTTTAGTGTGAAGACAACACGGACTGATTAGAAACATTTTACAATTATTATACGTTATGTAAGCTAAGTGATGAAAATTAGAGATAAGAAGGTGTGAAATGAGAAACTGGAAAACAGCTTTTTCGCGAGGCGTTATGATGGCATGCTGTTCTCTACTATTAATGAGTTCTGTTGTATCTGCATCATTTGATTCACGTACTTCCTATGTGGGAGATAACAAGGAAACGGAGATAGCTGCTCCTATTATTAAACCGCAATGGTCATTGAACTACGAAGGTATAGCAGCAACAGGTGAAGGTAAAGCCTTTTATTTGCTAAAGGGAAAAGTGATAGCTGTTACTATTCAGAATGGGAAAAAGCTGTGGGAGTATGGCAGTCAACTCAAAGCGCCTGTCGTATATAAGGATGGCCAACTGTACGTTAATTCGAGCGGAGGCCGTGTTCACACTATCAAGGCGTCCTCAGGCAAGAAAGTATGGGTGGCTTCCGTGAACGCTAATAACATTCATGATATTATTCCGGATGGCGATCAGCTGTTCACCTTTAATGGAGACATTCAAGCTTACAGCATAAAGGATGGTAAATTTCAGTGGCGTGACAATTACAAAGAGCCGCTGCGCAAAAAGATACTGTTTCATGGCGATTTTATAATAGGAGAAAATGAGTTGTCGGGTGCTTACACTTACTCGCTCCTTCATGCTTTTAATCGCAAGACAGGAAAAAGGGTTTGGGAAGCTGCACATTACAACTTTCCAATTGGTGCAAAGGATGGAACTCTAACTGCGCAGAAGCTCGTTAACTTGTTTGAGCCTGCTCCATTAACTACACTTGATACCCTAGATATCAAGACGGGCAAAGTACTTAACAGCAAACAATATAATCCTCTAAAAATTAATTTGAATAAAGGAGAATCCGGCAATGAAGGTGACGCTTGGATTAACGGGGACAACGTATTCGTCAATTTCAATTCTGAGGTGTATAGTTACCCTCTAAATGCTGATCCGAGCAAAATAGAGCCCAAGGTGTATAAGCCTGTTGTTTACGCGCCAGGATTTGAATATGCGGCTGGGCCACATGATGGAAAATTGATTTATACGAATGGCCGCGGGATATATGGGGTTAAATTAATTAATAAGACAACCGTGGATTATAATGCTGGTGTAACAGGCCTCATCGCACGTTTTGATTTAATTGGTAAAGGGATATATATGGCGCAAACGGATGGAACGGTATCAGCTATCCATTTAGATACAGCAGCGCCAATTGTACAATTAAAAACAAATGAAAGAGAGTTTGGAGAAACGCTGCTTGAGAGCGGAATGATTGTGATTCAGACAAAAGGCAAGCTGCTTGCATTCAAACAACCAACCATCTTGAAATCTAGCGTCAAGTAATTAATTAACAGCTCAATGATCATTAATTACAAAAGAGCCCCGATTACGAAAAATCGGGGCTCTTTGCTTTATCGTAAAATAAACTCAGCGATTACCGGATTATGGTCGCTGTGTTCAAATGCTAAATCTGTGCTTTGCAGCCGAATTTTATCTACGTTTGAAGAAACGAGAAAACCATCAATTACGGCTCTGAAATTAACGCCTTCCGTGTATGCAATATCTAATGTACGTACAGTAGCGATGCTGTCGTCAACCATCCACTTGAAGCCGCTTGGGTTGAAATCCTCAGGAAACTGCTGAAGCCATTCTGGCCATGCCTGTGTCGTTTCGAATCGATCAGGGGTAGTGCCGGGCAGTGCATGGTTCCAATCGCCGCCTACAATAATATAATTTCCTTTGTCATTCTCTTTCTCTAAAAAAGCGGCTAAATAATCCAATTGCTGCTTGCGGATTTTGCCGCCCTCATCAAAGGCAGATAAATGAAGATTGATAACAATAAGCTCTTTGCCGTTATTGACCTCAAATCTGCTTTCTATAAAGGCACGATCCAATTCAAGCTGCTGTATCGGCCAGCTCTCTTTGCCTGGAAGATCGTATCGCTGATTGCTTTTGCTTTTGAATGTCGAGAAGGTTAGAAGGCCGCTCTGAACGGAGCCCATTGGATTAAAAATCGGAACGGGAACCCATGCCACTTTATAGTTATAAGCAAATGCATAGCTGTAATCTTCCAAAGGTTTTGCCAAATAGTCTATTTCATTAATATGGTAGCTTCTTGATGAGCGGGCATCGACTTCCTGAAGCAAATAAAAATTGGACTGGTTTGTTTTCATAAAGGACGAAATGGCGTCTAGATTGGAAATCGTTTGATTTTTGCTGCTGGAGCGTGATTTTTTACCTCCATCCATAAAAAAATCTTGTTTTTTGTCCAAGCCAGCATAGCCGATATTGAAGGTCGTAACTGTAAATGGAACGCCTTGCTCGATGAGTTGCTCTTTATTATTTTCTGACATAATCTCGATAACTTCTACGGGTTTATAATCGGATAAAGTAATATACAGTAAAAACCCTCCTGCAATCGCAACTGCGAGTAGGACAAGCGTACCAATTGTTTTTAATATCTTTTTCCCCATATGATCCATCCTTTCATTACGTATTGCGTTACTCACATTTAAGATTATAAGTATGCTACTGGAAATGTACCATGATATGGGTTAGGGAACTAGTTGTTTTTTATTGATGTCTTCCCACTATTCAAGAAAGTGATATTAACGATACTAAATATTGAGACTATAATTAAGCACATTACAGGTCATATGTGACCAAGGATGGGGAATGAATGATGAATATAATAGCTTTTAAACACTTCGCTTTTGATGATGATTATGCATTTCGTTCATGGGCCAGCTTTGGAGGACATCGCTTGGATGTTAAGAACCCTGCTCTTGAGATTGATGTCAAATGGCTTGACGATATGGATTTGCTTGTTATATGCGGCGGGCCAATGAGCGTCTATGAAGAGGAGAAATATCGTTGGCTTACGGCAGAGAAGCAGTTCGTGCTGCAAGCCATTCAGCTTGGCAAAAAAGTGCTGGGCATCTGCTTTGGTGCTCAAATGATAGCTGAGCTGCTGGGAAGCCGAGTATACCGAAATACGCATAAAGAAATAGGCTGGCATTCGATTAACCGTACGAAGGAGCAGCATCCTTGGCTCTGCGGCTTGCCTGAGCAATTTATTTCGTTTCAGTGGCATGGCGATACCTTCGACTTGCCTCAGGACACGCGGCTCCTCGCTTCTTCAGAGGTGTGCAAGGCGCAGGCATTCGCTTATGGCGAGCATGTCATGGGACTGCAATTTCATTTGGAGACGACAGCTGCATGCATGGAATCCATGTTTGCACATTGGTCTTCAGAGCTTATTCAGGCGCCATACATTCAAACAGCTGAACAGATTCGCAGTCAATTCGCGCGCACTGAGCAGTCTCTAACACTGCTACATGGTATATTGGATCAGATTTCCTTAAAGTGTTAATAGTGGAACCATTTTTGTTGCTCCCTTAGTCCAAAAGTAATATCATAAATGAATAATGAAGCGGCTAGATTATCGGTTAAGGAAAAGGAGATTTCAAGCATGAAGCACAATCGTCTCGGGAAATCAGAGCTCTACATAAGTGAGATCGGCCTTGGCTGCATGTCACTAGGGACAGATAAAGTAAAAGCGACAGCCCTAGTACATGAAGCGATCGAGAAGGGCATTAATTTTCTAGATACGGCTGATCTTTATGATGAGGGTCTTAATGAGGAAATAATCGGCGAGGCAATAAAGGGAAAACGGGCAGATATTGTACTTGCGACGAAGGTCGGCAATCGTTGGGAGAAGGGAAAAGCGGGCTGGTCGTGGGACCCGTCCAAAGCTTATATTAAGTCGGCTGTAAAAGACAGCTTGCGAAGGCTCCAAACGGACTATATCGATTTGTATCAGCTGCATGGAGGCACACTGGATGATCCCATATCGGAGACGATTGAAGCATTTGAGGAGCTTAAGCAAGAGGGACTCATTCGCTATTACGGCATTTCTTCCATTCGTCCAAATGTGATTCGAGAATATGTGGAGCGTTCAAATATCGTCAGTGTGATGAGCCAGTATAGTATTTTGGACAGAAGGCCTGAAGAGCAAATATTACCTTTGTTAGAAGAGAAGGGCATTAGTTTAATCGCTCGAGGTCCGGTAGCAAAAGGGATTTTAACAGATAATGGAGCTGTCAAGGCGGAAAAGGGTTATTTGGATTATGACAAAGAGGAGCTGTCGTCTTTGCGAGACGTTTTGCTAGAGATGGGAGAAGGCTCGCGTGATTTGGCGCATACAGCTATCCGGTATGCTTTGGCCAATCCAGCTGTAGCTGCTGTCATTCCTGGTGCAAGCTCGTTTGAACAGCTGCTGCATAATATAGCGGCAAGTGAAGCTCTTCAGCTATCTCCCGCTGAGCTGGAGGCCATTAAGAGGTTAAGTAAAGAAAACCGTTTTGAACAGCACCGTTAGAGAATAGGAGAGGCTGCCTGATAGGCAGCTTTTTTTTGATTATAAAATAAAAAAGTTTTGATCCATTGATAGATATTTGGCGTAAGTGGCATCTGTCTAGTAAGGGGGATGAATGATGGAGGTTTGGGCACCCGATTTGCAAGTTCTGTTAAGTAGTGGAGCAGGGGCAGAAGCACAGGAGCAATCGTTAGTTGAACGAGCAAGGACCGGCGATGAGGAAGCGTTCGGGGAGCTGGTGCGTCGTCATCGAGCTAAGGCGCTTGGACTCGCTGGCAGCTTGACGAAGGATGCGTTTATGGCAGAGGACATCGTGCAGGAAGCGCTGATTCGTGCATTTATGCACCTCGGTACGCTTACAGACGCAAGCAGGTTTATTCCTTGGCTGCACCGGATCGTGCGAAATCAAGCCTATATGAAGCTGAGGAGAGGCGGGCCCTATAGCAAGGAGCGGCCATTCGTTAGCTTCATGAGCCAATCAGGGCTGCCAGCAGAGGCAGGCAAAAGTGGGCAGTCAGTTGATTGGAGTGATATCGACAGCATCCTGTTTCTTTTAACAGATCAAGCCATGAATGAGCCGCGCGAAGGTCAAAATCCGGAGCATGCTGTCATCCGCCAAGAAACGCTCCAGAGCATTCATACGCTGATCCGATGCTTGAACAAGCGGGAGCGGGATATTTTTGAAGCACGATTTTTTGGCGAGCTGCCGCCGACTGAGATTGCTGAGCTGTTCGATACGACGACTGCAAACGTATACAATATGCTGTCGAGATCAAGGGTTAAGCTTCGGAAGGAGCGTATTCGCATATCGATTAGTTTATATGTGGAGCAAAGGGCGTTGCTCGGTTTGCCCAGAAGGAAAATTCTCACTCCTCCCCCTATGTAGGTTCAGAACGTCTATGATAAACCTTGAATGGAGCTGAAAATAATGACGCTGAATAGGGATTGGTCCAAAACATGGACCTCGGCCGCTGCTGCTATACATGGCGCGGTGAGCTACACGGATAAAAAACATTTTACGCTAACAGATGTGATGGGATTTACCGGTCATGCCTTTCGCATGAATATTGATCCCGTCAGTATTAACGCGGCAGGGCCAACGTCATTCCCAGGTGGATATATATTGAGGAGGAATATAGGAAATCTCGGCTTTACGAGCTGTTTGGCTGATCCTATGCTCCCGTTAACACCGGATAAAGTGGAGCGAACTATCGCTCTCGTTCAGCAGTCAATCGACCGTGGCATTCCTGCCATTTCATTTGATTTGTTTATACCTGAATTCGGTTTGATCTATGGTTATGAGGATGATAAGCAGCTCTTTCATGCAAAAGATGTATCGAAGGATGGCACGATAAGTTATGCCGATTTTGCCGATTCCAAGATTGATTTGTTGTTCGTGACGACGATTAGCGAAAGCCTGCCTCACTCGAAATACGAAATATTGCGCATGGCGTTATCGATGATCGTGGATCATGGGCGAGGCAAGGAATGGACGCATGTGTTCGAGGATAAATTTGTACAGGGCTTAGCGGGTTATGAGGCATGGATTGGTGTGATGGAGCGGCGAAATGCGGATGAGCATGGTCATGCCTATAACATTGCTGTCATTTCTGATGCGCGTGAGTTCGCTGCTCGTTTTTTACGCGAATTGGCATTCCGCTGGGATGGGACAAATGTTGTGGAGAGAACGGTTCGCAAGCATGCGGGTGAAGCAGCGCTGCATTACGAGGTAGTTGCTGAGGCGCTGGGCAAGCTGAGAGAGATATTCCCCTTCCCAGAAGGCGGCAAGCCGAAGGACCCTGAAACCGCGGATCGTGCAATCGTACTGCTTCGGCAAGCGCAGGAGTCGGAGTCGAAGGGATTGGAGCAGCTGGAGCAGCTGTTTCATTTTATGAAGGAATATTATTCGGAGATATGGGTGAATTGAGTCATCATTGTGTAACGGTTGGGCAAGTGTATGTGTAGAAAGAAAATAAATTATTAGACTGGAAAATAAAGTTGTAGACTAAGAAAATAAAGTCTTAGACTAACGATGCATCATTAACCGAGGGATGGGCAGATTTGTTTAAAACCAGCGAGACTGAGCAATTGCCAGAGGTCGCTCTTTTGGCGAACCGAAGAGTGTGGCTGATCAGGAAACTATCTACGCTTGGAAAGTAGTGTTAGCTGTTGAGTAAAGTAAAATTCCGCAAAAAATATCAAAACAGAGCGTTCCATCTGTCGTAAAGTGAGTATATCGATATGGAGGCATTACAGTGAATTATAAGGATTTGGTAATCAAGGCCATTACCTATATTGAGGATCATCTGACCGATGAGAGATTAAGCACCAAGGTTATGGAGGCTGCGGGCTATTCGCCGTACCATTTTCACCGGATCTTCCTATCGGTTACGAGAAACTCCGTCTCGGAGTACATACGCAAGCGGAGATTGACACAAGCAGCATGCGATTTATTTTATTCCAACCAAAGGATCATAGATATTGCCATCCTGTACCGGTTCGAGTCTCAGGAATCCTTCGCCCGAGCCTTTGGGAAAATGTTCTCCATCTCGCCTGGACAATTTCGAAAGCAAAGGGACATGAAGGACACGCTGTTCCGGGCAATGGAGAAGCTTCCTTTGGATGAAGTGGGGCTACAGCATTTGAATAAGAGCGTCTCCCTCGTGCCAGCTATTGTCTGCCTGAATAAGATGCATCTGGTCGGCATGTCGATACCGGGTGTCAATTCGGACGAAGTCGGAAAGCTATGGCGGAGCTTTAGGCAGCGTTTGTTTGAAATTGAGCGAAAGCCGGATACGGAAGACATATTTTATGCGGTCATTGAACTTACAGGTAGGCAATGGGAAGTCACGTATATCGCTTGTGTCGAGGTGGCTAGCGAGGAGAGTGTAGTTCCCTTGGGAATGGTCGCTAAGCTGCTCCCAGTTGTAACTTATGCGGTTTTTACTCATAAGGGGACATTATCGAGACTCAACGATACGTTCCAGTACATTTATGAAATCTGGTTACCCAAGTCAGGCAGCATTCGTACGAATTGCCCGGAGTTTGTGCGTTACGACCATCGATATCTAGGACCGATGAACGAGGATTCGGTATTAGACATATATATTCCCGTTGGCTCGCCATATTAGGAGCATGTAGCTCAAGGAGAGGAAGAAATCAAGATGAACAAAATAGAAGACATTGTTGAAGGATATGCAGGTTGCTGTGAGGTACAAATTACCGACAACGCATTGAAGGTGACCGTTCCCATGATCGTGATGTATCCGACAGATGCACCGGAACAGACTGATAGGTTAGGTCCGTACTCATTGGAGGTGGCCAGAGACGCAGCGCCGCTGGAGGGAAAATTTAGACTAGTCCTCATTTCACACGGTACAGGCGGTTCACCGCTTGTGTACCGATCGCTCGCTCGGCATTTGGCGCGCAGCGGCTTTATCGTGGGCCTTCTCGAACATCCATTTAATAACCGCAATGATAATAGTTTGGAAGGTACTGTCCAAAACCTCACCTATCGCCCTCGGCACCTTCGCATGGCAGCCGACTGGTTTTTTGAAGATGAGAGGTTTAAGGGGCTTCTACAGCCGGGAGGCCATTCGGTCATCGGGCATTCCATGGGGGGCTACACCGCGCTTGCAGCAGCTGGAGGTATCCCGACCTCCTTCCCTACTGAGAGCCCAGATGGGAAGCCGCAGCAGATCGATGTCCCTCATGATTCACGCATCCGGTCCCTGATTTTGCTAGCCCCGGCGTCCGTTTGGTTCCGTAATGAGGGAGCATTAAACAACGTTCGGCTCCCGATTCTCATGTTGGATGCCGAGAGAGACCCTTACGCACTTCCTTTTCACGCGCAGATCATCATGAATAGTGTTGCTGAACCGCAAATGATTCGCTATCGGACGGTGGAGAATGCCGGACATTATTCCTTCCTGACTCCTTTCCCAGCTGAGATGATTTCACCAGCCTTTCCCCCCTCGCAAGACCCGCCCGGCTTTGATCGCGTGCAATTTCACGAAACGCTGAAGGCTGAAGTAGTAGAGTTTCTGTTGACTTAACATTAGGAACAATCACTTTCCGTCGAAATCAAATGTTAACTGAGAGTTCGATTAACTAATCGTTACGCTAACTGGGGAATGTTAGTTCAATATCAGACTGAAACAGCAGCGGCAGTCTAAGACTTTATTTTCACGTCTTAGTCCGCCGCTGCTTACTTTATTGGAACAGTCTAAAACTTATTTTGCGAAGGCTGCCAAATTAATAATTGAAAAACCACATTAGATCAACAACTCCAGTCTAGAACTTTATTTTCAACGAACAGTATGATGAGGGACAATAGGGAAAGTTTTTAAAGATATAAGCAGCGATAGCTTCAAATAAAGCTGCTCAAAAAAGTTTGACAGGGAGAAAGCCTATACCAAGGCTTTCTCTCTGTGCTATTCTTAGGGTGGAAGGTTTGACATTATCAACTGTATGAAATAACATTACAGTATCCTTCTTGAGAGGGAGTTGTGAAAATGAATAGTGAATTTACGGTTGCGGTTCACAGCTTAGTGCTGTTAGCTTATTTGCCTGATCATATGGCGAGCAGCGAGACCATTGCTCGCAACGTTTCGACGAATCCGACACGTATTCGCAAAATTATGAGTTCCTTACGGAAGCATGGCTTTGTGAAGACGAAGGAAGGAATCGGCGGGGGATATATTTTGAATTGTGAGCCGAATGAGGTTACGCTAGCACAAATATATCGAGCACTATCAGGCGGTACGCTAAAGCCGCATTGGTGTTCAGGAAATCCAGAGGAGGACTGTCTGGTATCCGCGAATATTCAAGTGGTGATGGATCATTTTTTTTACGAGGCAGAGCTTCATTACGTGGCCTATTTGGAGCAAAATACGCTTCAAACTGCTTTGGACAAGATTCGAAAATGTCAGCAGCAGCTTAAGGAAAAGCAGGTTTGACGCTTTTCAATGCTTGCCAGTTTATGCAGGAATCATGTCTGTTTCACGATAGAGCGGTAAATATGGTTGAATACTGTATATTACCGCTCCTGTCATGAAGCTGATGCATTTGCAGCGGCTCTTTTTTACGTGTAAAATGTATCTAATAATAGTACAGTTGATTTGCCAATAATCATATGAATAGAAGCTACAGCTTCTATTCGTAAAGAAAAGAGTGAATGTCGTGTCAGAACAAACGATAAACAATTCAACTTTTAATATTCCGTTATCCGTTCTTGATGTATCTCCCATTGTAGAAGGCGGCACTGTTGCCGAATCACTTAACAATACATTAGATCTTGCACAGCATGCGGAAAAATGGGGCTATAACCGTTACTGGCTTGCGGAGCACCACAATGCGCCAAGCATCGCCAGCTCAGCGACATCCATCGTTATTGGTCATGTTGCGGCTGGTACATCCACAATTCGTGTAGGCGCTGGGGGGATTATGCTGCCGAACCATGCACCGCTCGTTATTGCTGAGCAATTCGGTACGTTGGAATCGTTGTTTCCAGGCCGTATTGATTTAGGACTTGGCCGCGCTCCTGGAACGGATGGTCTTACAGCAGCTGCCCTTCGTGGAAACAGAAGAAGCAATGGTCATGATTTCCCCGAGCAGCTAGCTGAGCTGCGCGCGTTTCTAGATCCGTCGAGTGCTGAGGTGGGCATGCCAGTGCGAGCGATTCCGGGCGAAGGTCTAGAAATTCCGATTTGGCTGCTGGGCTCGAGCGATTTTAGCGCCTTGCTCGCTGCACAGCTGGGCCTGCCATTTGCTTTTGCAGGACATTTCTCGCCTAATTTCACCGTTCCAGCAATGAATCTTTATCGAAGCAGCTTTAAGCCATCAGCGATTCTCGATAAGCCAAAAGGAATGGTAGCGGTCAATGTCATTGCGGCAGATACGGATGAAGAGGCGGAATATCTAGCAACATCGATGCAGCAGCTGTTCCTATCCTTTATTCGCAACACGCGCGGAGCTTTGCCTGCACCTATACGCAATATGGATGACGTCTGGACAGCGCAGGAGAAGATCGCTTTGATGCAGCAATTAGGCTCTTCCATTGTTGGCGGACCGGAGACGGTACGCACGAAGCTGAAGCAATATATTGAGGCGACGAAGGCGGATGAGATTATGGTCGCCGCACATATTTATGATCACCAAGCTAGATTGCGCTCATATGAAATTATAGCTGGGCTGTAATAAACCGAATTTGCTAATAAAATTGAAGCAGACTAGAAAAGAGTGAAGACTTAATAACCAAGTCTTCACTCTTTTTTGCTTTAAATGGGCTGATTTACTCGATAGGCGGATAGTGCCCTTTGCGCAGCTTATTAATTGAATAACCAAAGTCCATTTGAAGATGAGGATAGTCAGGGAAGTTTTTCCAATCCCCACCCCAAGAGAAGCCTAGGCGCTTGGCGATTTCAACAACTTCCATCCAGTCGGACCGCCCATTTTTATTGCCGTCATACTCCATGTCCCATATAACCTCGCCCTTCTTCGTTCGCAGGGCAAAATCGATAGCGAGGCCGTAATTGTGATAGGAGTGTCCGCCTTGAACTTGCGTAACGACTTTACCCTCTGTTGTGCGTCCTTTTGCATAAATCGCGTTTTGCTCCTCGCTTGAACGGAAGCCGTCTGTGACGAGAATGGTGATGCCGGCCTTGCTCGTTTCGGCAATCAGCTCGGTCTGCTTAATGAATACGATCGGATGCAGTGCCGTTACGGGTGGAGCTTCAATAGGATCATTGTTCGGCAAGTATGGATCAAAGGAAAGAATAACCTTCCATAATAGAGCAGCGGTTAGCGCTAAAATAATAAACAGCAGTATTCGGTTTCGCTTGCGTTTACTTCTTGCTGCCAGGCTCAGCTGAGCCGGTAATGTAGGATGAGAAACATGATTTCGTTCCAGCATGCTGAATCTCCTTACGTTTTATATCCGCTTATTTTATCATATTGTTTATTTTGACACCCTAGTCTGTGGTAGGGGATTAGGCTTAATTACTATTGATTATGCTTTCTACCAATATTTTAGTAATGAGTTATAGAGTAGATTTTGTTATGCTTCGAGGATTGATCGCATGAGGAGGGTCTTTCGTGAAGCATACTTATACTAGATTTGCTCTAGCAGCATTTACTTTACTATATATCATAACACTTGTTGCTCATCCCATTGCGGCTCAAAGCACGCTGCCTTTTGATGATATATCAAGCAGCTATGCCAAACAGGAAATCATCGATTTATACAATAAAAAGATCATAATGGGCACATCGGAGCGAAGCTTCTCACCAAAGCAATCGATCTCGAGAGCAGAGTTTGTCACTGTGCTGGATCGGCTGCTCGGGCTTGAGCCTGTACCGACGCCAGTATCGCCATATACTGATGTACCTATGAAGGCTTGGTATTACGGATGGATTCAGGCTGCTGTGCAGCTTGGCTTAGCAGATGGCGTCAGCGCCTCTTTGTTTGCACCTGCGAAGGCAGTTACAAGGCAGGAAGCAGCCGTATTATTAACGAGAGCATTGAAGAAGCTGGATCATAAATCGGAAGCAAAGCTAGGCTTTGGCGATGACAGCCGCATTGCTGCTTGGGCAAGTTCTTCTGTAGCGGCGATGAACGCTCTTGGCCTTATGAAAGGTGACGATAAGGGGAATTTCCGTCCAGGCGATCCGATAAGCAGACAAGAAACCGCAGTAATGATTCATCGGGTGCTGCAAAATGTGAACTGGGCAGCTGAGCTTGCAGCTAAGCCCAAGGAAACGATAAAGCTAGGTTGGCAGTATGGCCAGACGACGCAGCAGTATGAACAAACGGTTTTGAATTCTAATGTAAACACCTTGACTCCGCGTTGGTATTTTACAGGGGAAGCGGGAGAAATATCGGATAACACGGATCCGTCTCTTGTGACTTGGGCGAAACAGCATAATAAAAAAGTATGGGCAATGGTCGGCAACCGCTCGGATCAAGCGGCTACTCATAAGCTGCTATCCAGTTCCACACTACGTACCAAAGCAATTTCTCAGCTTGCAGAGTACGTGACAAAGTATAAGCTGGACGGACTCAATATTGATTTTGAAAATGTTGCGCCTCAGGATCGAGCAGCTTTGACCGCCTTCATCACGGAGCTGTCCAAAAAAATGAAGCTCTTGAACGTTACGCTGTCGCTTGATGTATCTCCCGACCGGGGAACGGATTGGACAGATGCTTTTGATTTTGCTGCGCTTGGGAAATTAGCCGATTATATCGTATTGATGGGCTATGATGAGCACTGGGGAGACGGCTCGGAAGCGGGCTCCAATGCCTCTATAGGTTTTGATGAAGCGGCTGTGAATAAGCTTCTTAAATTGGTGCCAAGCCAAAAGGTAATACTGGGCGTGCCTTTCTATAACCGTGATTGGGATTTAAAGAAGGACGGCAGCGTTGAGTCCTCTGCATTTATTTCGTTTAGCGAGCAGAATGCGATCATTAGTAAATATGGAATCAGGCCTTTATGGGACGCCAAAATCGGGCAGTACACAGCTGCATATATGAAGAACGGTATACAGCATAAAATATGGGTCGAGGACGGGCGTTCGTTAACCGAAAAATATAAGCTGGCTGTAAAAAGCAAGCTTGCTGGACTAGCTTACTGGTACGTAGGCGGCGAAAGTCCGGATATATGGATAAGTCTAAAAAATGCGGATCGATTTTTGGGTTATTCCTTCTCATCATAGTTATTTACCAAAACCGTTGAATTGATTCGCAAAAATGACATGGGCACCCCTCTAATCAAGAGGGGGTGCCTTTTTTTAAAGGCTGCAGCTAACCTATGAGATGAGGCATTATATGTTATGAATATGATGTAAAGCAACGAAAACTAGATTCGTATTTTCCGAACTAGCTATTGCGTGGTGAAAATGTGTAAAATATGTAAGGCAGAGCGGTAATTATTGTTTATATGTAGATGAAATGAAGCCGCTAAGATGAGAGGGAGAGGGTCTATTCGTGAAAAAGTTTGCATCATTATTTCTATCATTAGCTCTACTATTTTCTTTCGTAACGAACATCCAAGCAGAGGCTAAGCCTATTTCAGTATGGATAGACGGCGAGCAGGTACAGCTTGGTGAGAATCAACCTACGATGGAAAAGGGAACGATTCTTGTTCCTGCGAAGACGGTTCTTCAAAAGCTTGATTTCCAAGTAACGTGGGATCAGAAAAATAAAGTCATTTCAGGCAAGAAGCAAGGACTAACCCTTTTATTCCAAATCGACAACTTAGGGGCAATGGCTAACGAGACGGAAATTGGATTGCTTGCTGCGCCGAAGGTCGTTAAAGGAACTGTTTATATTCCTTTGCGTACGGTTAGTGAAGCATCAGGTTATGAAATTACTTGGAATAAAGAGCAGCGCTCTGTTTCTCTTAAAGAGAATGAGCCAAGTAAAGGTTTCCTTTGGAAAGTAGAAAAGGACGGCAGCACCGTATATTTGCTGGGTTCGATTCATATTGCGAACAAAGCGATGTACCCTTTGCGCTCTGAAATTCAAAAAGCTTATGATGCATCCGACTATTTGGTTGTAGAGGCTGATATTTCGAAGATGAATGATGAGAAGGTGCAAAAGCAAGTGCTTGATTTAAGCGTATTGAAGGATAATACAACGCTTAAAGATCATATCTCAGCTGATTCTTACAAGAAGCTTGGCGAGATTTTGAAGGAGAACGGTTTACCGGAAAATACGCTGGATACCTATAAGCCTTGGAGCGTTTCGTCTACTGTGGATTATCTTAGCTCAGCAAAAGAAGGTTATGATTCAGGCATAGGGATTGATGCCCATTTCTTGCAGCAGTCGCTGGAGAACAAGAAGCCAATTCTAGAGCTCGAATCGATCGAATACCAGCTTAATATGTTCAATAATTTTTCAGACAAACTGCAAGAAGAAATGCTGAAAGGCTCTATTGAGAACTATTTTGCAGAAGTATCAGGGATTGAAGATCTTACGAAAATGTGGGTTACCGGAAATGAGGAGCAGCTGCTCGAACTGACGAAATCAGCCTCTTCGAATGCGGAGCTTAATAAAGCGCTGCTTACTGACCGCAATGCTCCAATGGTTGAGAAAATAACGGGTTACTTGAATGACACGACAAAAAAATCATATTTCGTAGTCGTAGGAGCTGCACATATGCTCGGCGAGAACGGTCTCGTTCCACTGCTGGAGAAGAAAGGTTTTACTGTAGTTCGTCAATAGCAGCATGAAAGAGAGAAGGCAATCACGCAGTGGGCGTGATTGCCTTCTTTTTGTTCATGGTGTGATCAGCCGATATGCTGCTGCTGTTTAAGCTTAAGCTCAACGAGCAGCGCGTGCAGCTGCTCTGTCGCTAGGCCATGCAGTACGAGTCGAAAGCCTGCTTTAAGCGTCGTGAGCGGCACCATGGGATGTTTGTTGTTTATAAGCGCCAGTCGGTCGTTGCTGCCGATAATTTTGGAAGCAAGGATGCCAATCGTTTCATCCAGCTGAAGGGAGTTAGTCGCACGCCAGAAGTCATTATCGGTTAGAAACATTTGATAGACAGGGGTGAAGCATTCAATGGCAGTCGTCAAATCCATAAAATTGGTCCAGCGATTTGGCATTTGCTCAATAGGCAGAGGCTCTGATGTGATGGCGTTAAAGTTAAGCCGATCCTGCTTTGTAACCTCAATTCCTTTGTGACGCAGCTCGCGATTAAGATTGATGACGAAGTTGTATAAATTGAGATCATGAATGAGAAAAAGATCATCTTTTACCGGCTCCAGATTGGTTGGTTTGAGCGGGTTCATCTCAATCTGAACGTCAGGCACATTATCACGAATGAAGCCAAGCACCTCAGAGCCAAGATAGAAGTGGCGCAAAATCATATAATTAGCATCTGGGCTTACGAAGGTTTTCATTCCGAAATGCAGGACGCGGTGCAGCAGCCGGGATGAGGTGAGTGCCTTAGGTACGATTATTTTGTAAACCTGAAGAACTATAATCATTAATCTCGCAAAAGGACGCAGTACGGGCAGCAGAAACTGCCGTGATCTGCTAGAGCAATCCTTGAGGTAAGCAGCCTTGGCCTCTTCATTGAAGGGAATGCTCTGATCCATAAAGATGGCTAGAAACGGATTGGGATCGTTTTTGTCATGCGGCATTTGATGAAAATAATCAGTTTTGCTCATACATTGCCCAGCTCCTCTAATTGCAGCAAGTATAAGCGCGCCGTCGTTTTTGCAGTTTTCACTATTCGTCCTGCGATCTCCGCAGTGAGCATCGGATGCTGGACGACTGCCTCGAGCCTTTCGAAGTGCTTCTCATCAGAGTCGCTATGATAAAGCAGGAACGACACTTCTTCATCGCTAAGCCCAAGCTGATCGCGAATCATTTCGCCCCAGTAACGCGCCATACGGCATCCAAGTCCCTCTATAATCCACATAGCGCCAATGAGATCAACGGGATTCTCGCGGCTAGCACGCTGGAACAAATAAGCTGACAATGCTTCACTGCCAATATTTTTTTCGCCTGATTGAATGTGTGCTAGGTCCCCGCCGATGGCGACGTAGTTGCGCTCAAGTATTTGAAAATCACGATGCTCATCGCGCGCATGGGCAATGAACGTCGAACGGAGATCGATATGCTCTATCGCGATATACGAGGCAGCACGAGCAATCCACTGCGAACCGTCAATGACCTGTTGGCGGATGTTTTCCATTAGCAGCTTGTAGTCATGAAGAGTGAACTTGTTGTTGTACAGCTTATGAATAACGGGAACATGAGCCAGCTTTTGCTCAAAATCAATCCAAACCTGTACGAGCTGCCTAACGAGCTGTGCTTGAACGTGGTCTGCTTCGTTATACTCGAGATGAGGTGCCTCAGGCTGCCTTTCTTCAAACACCGGCTCTGAGATATGTCCCGCATCGCCTGTGTCGCCAACAACCGTCAATAGCATATAGGAGGTTTGGAATCTGCCGCTTTCCGGCACCATGCATAATACCTGCTCACCTGGCTTCAAATGGCCTTCGTTAAGCAGCTCCTCCAGCATGATGTAGATTGAAGCAGCGCCAGTGTTGCCCTTCGTATATAAATTCGTAAACCATTTCTCTTCAGGAATGGTGAGTCCGCCAAGCTGCAGCAGCTTAAATATTTCGTCGCGGAAAAAATGAGACGAATAGTGGCAAACCATCCAGTCGATAGCGCTCGGTTCGACTTTACCCTCATCCACCAGCTCGAAAAATCGATTAACCCCGACCTTAGGCATTTCATTAACGAGCCGAATATCTTGTTTGAGATTAAGAGCCCCGTCGTCAGCAGCTTCATGAATGCTGGCATAGTCAAGCCAGCTTTGCTGCTCGGCATTATCCTTGTTGGTTCCTGCATACATGCAGACATCGTATAGATTAGCGTAGGATTTGTTGTCGATCCATTCGATGCGCAGGGATAAACCGCTGGCGGCAGGTTGATGCTGAAGAACCGCTGCACCTGCTCCATCGGACAGCATAAACCGAAGAAAGTCAGTGTCGAAAGGAATTGGATGATCGGCGACACCCTTTTGCGCTTCGAACCTCGTATTTTTGAATACGCGGCTCGGAAACTCACTGGCACAGGAAATGGCGGTCTGCTGCTCTCCTGACTGCACATGCAGGAATGCGTTTTTCATTGCCTGCATACCGCTGGCGCAAACGCCGTGATGTGTCGCAACCTCCATGACAGGCAGCTTCGTTTCGGCATGCACCATACTTGCGAAGCCGGGAACAAGCAAATCACCTTGGGTCGTACCGACAGCGAGAAATGCAATTTGATCGCTCAGTGCCGCTTGGTTGCGGGAGAGCGCATCTTGTATCGCAAGTCCTGCCATTTCTGCATTTGAATATAGACTTTTTTGTTCTTTGTTTATCGCATAATGCCGAAAGCGTATTTTGTTTTGATCAAGAATGCGCCGCATCGACTTGGAGCTTTTACCGTTTATTTTGCCGAGGTAATCCTCGATATCATCATTGCCGATAGGGGAGCCGGGAAGAAATTTGCCAATGCTGGTTATATAGACGGGATTCATCAAGCACCTCCAATTAAGAAATATTTATAAGTCTTATGATCGGTTATGCAGCGTTTCAAGCCTAGTACTAACTTTATTTGGTACCGCAATTAAAGTAGGGCTTGAATATATGCATGATCGTCTTATATAATAAACGCATATCAAAACTGATGACTGACGGAGGTAACCCAGCCGATGAAGTAAGTACACGATTCCTGTAAACAACTTGTTTAAGTACAAGCGGCGTTCTCATTAGCGAGAACCGGTCAGGGATACGTGCGTCGATTTGGGGACTTATGGATAGTCAATCAGCAGCGATAGATACGAGATGTTTACCCGCTAACTAGCGGTGTGACGCATCGTTATTTTCGTTTACCTGATATTCCCCTGCGTATTCGACCGTGTGCCGCTGGCCACGGTTTTTTATTATGTTTTTTTGAAATGGGGAATGTTCAATGATGCTATTAAAAGTTAAACATGTGAACAAGGAATGGGACGGCAATATCCTGTTCGAAAATATAAATTTTGAAGTCAGAGAAGGCGAAAGGCTGGCTCTGTTTGGACGAAATGGCGTGGGCAAAACAACGCTGCTGCAAGGATTGACAGGCAGAATCTCATTCGATGGCGGTGAGGTGCAGCGGCTGCTTCCTCTTGCAGAGTGGGGCTGGCTCGACCAGCAGGCACAGATGAATTCCTCACTCACGCTGCTTGAATTCGTGCAGGCCGGCACAGAGGAATTGTTCCGATTAAAACGGTCGATGGTGGAGTTAACAAGGCGAATGCAAGAGGATGCAAGTGAGTCGCTGTTAAGCAAGTACAGTAAACTGTACGAACGTTATGCGCAGCTTGATGGCTATAGCTGGGAGATGAAGGTGGAGAGATGCTTAACGCAGTTAAGCTTTGATCCCTCGTTATGGCACTTATCATTTTCGCAGCTAAGCGGAGGTCAAAAGACGAAAGCACAATTAGCCGCGCTGATGGTAAGAGAGCCGAAGCTAGTTGTGCTGGATGAGCCGACGAATCACTTGGATTCTACGGCGCTAGATTGGCTGGAAGCATGGGTGCAGGATTACCCGGGAACGGTTATTTATGTGTCGCATGATCGTACGTTTATCGACCGGACAGCAACGACTGTTCTTGAGTTTGAGCGAGATGGGTGCCGACGCTATTTGGGCGGATACACGCAGTATAAGGCGCAGAAAGAGCTGGAGCTAAGGACGCAGGAGGCGCTGCATAAGAAGCAGGAGCTGGAGCGGGAGAAGCTGCTTGAGAGCATACGCATGTATGCCGAATGGTTCCAGCAAGCTCATAAGGCGGCGGGTCAAAATGATTTTCTTAGATCAAAATCTAAGAAAAACGTGTCGCGTCTGCATGCGAAGGAGTCTGCGCTTGAGCGTTTGAACAAGGATAAGGTGCAGAAGCCGCGTGAGGACTCACAGCTGCGGATGCAGCTGGAGACCGACGGTTTCGCAGCGACTACGCTGCTTCGGATGGAGGACGTTAGTTTTGCCTATGAGGGGCATAGGAACGTTATAAGCAGGTTAAACCTCACCTTAGGTAGAGGTGATCGATTAGCTGTGCTTGGTCCGAATGGTGTAGGGAAGTCGACGCTGCTTAAGCTTGCGACAGGGAGCTTATTGCCAAGCATAGGCAAAGTTAGCATTCATCCGCAGGTAAAAATCGGATATTTTGAGCAGGAGCTTGATAAGCTCGACAATGAGATGACCATCCTTGACAGCTTATTGCTGCTGCCAGAGATGACGCAATCGCATGCAAGGACGATTTTGGGCTGCTTCCTGTTTACGAAGGAGGACGTATTTAAGCGAATCGGGGACTTAAGCATGGGTGAGCGATGCCGAGTAGCATTCTTGAAGCTTTATTTTGGCAAAGCGAATCTGCTCGTGCTTGATGAACCGACGAACTATTTGGATATTAGAACGCGAGAGCAGGTTGAACAGGCGCTTCAGCATTATCCGGGTGCTGTTCTGCTTGTCACGCATGATCGCTATTTAATTCGCCAAGCCGCTAATCGACTGCTCGTACTCGATGGGAAAAGTGAACCGAGCTTGTTCCACGGATCGTATGAGGAGTATGTGTCTAAGGATCGAAGCCGGCTGCTTTCGGCGGATGAACAGGTAAGCCAAAATGAGCGGGAGATGCTGCAGCTGCGTTTAACGCAGCTTATGAGCTGCGCTGAGCCGGAAGATCCAGCGGAGCAGAAGCAATTGATAAATGAAATTCGCCAGCTGCGCGCGCAAATAAATAGCTGATGGGCAGGCTGGAGGAAGGTGGATTTACAACATGGTTTGGAGAAATATGGTGTTTATAGTCTTAGCGACGCTCATGCTGGCTGGATGTGCTGGTCAGGAGCAGGTTAAGTCTGGGGAAAAAACTTCAGCTTCAGATGAACCCTATGACTATACGATTAATGAGACGGAGGATGTTATTGCAAAGTCCGGTGAAGTTACGAATAGCGAGAAAATAGATGCTTTTGTGAGCGGAGCAATAGATCAGGTGCGAGTTGTACGTTTTATAACGGAAGGAAACCCGATTTTTTATAATCTTGCGAGGGCGGAGGATCAGATCGAGGTGCGCTACGATACATCACAGGATCAGTATGGATCGTCAAGCGTAAAAACCTATTTATGTGACGGGTTGAAAAAAGAAGAAACGGGGCGCGCTTACGCCTATAAGCTAAGTGGCTGTGGCGCAGCCAATAAGCCGATAGATTTGTTGGACGTTCCGATTTAGGCAGGAGATATATGGGAAAGAGCTATCGATTTGATAGCTCTTTTTTTGTTGCTATTAAGTATCGCAGAGTTGCATGAATCGAATTTGTTTGTTTGAAATGCAATATATGGTTTACATCTATATGGATATAAATTACAGTAATTACAATATAAATGATTGGTAGGTGGGATGAACACAGATGGGTGAACATAAAAATGTGAAGTTAAAGCTGGCAAGAATTGAGGAACAATCAGTGCATAGCCTCGATTGACGTTGAATATTGAATAGTTTTTTAGCTAACGAACTACAGTGGCCTTATTTGTTGCATAGCGTTCTGTTTATGAATCTAACGAACACAGCGAGTCTTATTTCTTGTAATTTCAATCATTTGGGCTCTATTAATGGCAGATAATGACTCCTGAGTTCGTTAGAGAATAATATAGCCCTGATATTCAAGAATAACGACACCTGAGTTCGTTAGGATAAAGCATGAACATGAAAACACAGATGGTTGAGGTAAGCCACTATACTAGAATGCTTTTGGACTAAAGCATTGAAAGATGGTAGTAGAGATTGATAATTGAGTGTTGAGTAATATCAGCAATTACAACTAACGGAAGTATCTATAACGTTAATGATTCAATCATTACTCGGAGGTGAGTACGATCTTAAAGAAGAAAAAGGCAATATTTATCGTTGTAGTTATTGTAGTTGTTTTTACATGGATTCTTACTTTTCTATCTCCCGAGTGGACGATCCGCAGACATATACTAATGAGCTTGCAGCCTATCAATAGCTTGAAAGCGGATATTTCCACAACGGGCAGAGTCGATGAAAAGTACGGTCATTTATACAATGTGAACGGGTATATGCATTACCCTACGGGAGATGAGTTGGGAGCCGTTTATTTGAAGAAGCTGGGGCCGTTATGGTATGTAGCGAGTGTAGGGACGGGTCCGTGAGGAAGAGGAAAGGGGTTGTCCTATAAGCAATGACATCTGCTTATGGGACAACCCTATTTTAAAAAGCACTGCAACCAACGTACGAGGCAATTAAAGCGGGGGATTATCGATTCACATCGACTTGAAGATTATGTTTTTTGAAAATGTGAATCATGGCGGTTTTGGCTTCCTCTTCATCTGGACCATGTATTTCAAGGTGGTAGGCATGGGTTTGATACAAGATGATGCTAAGTCCAAGGATGCTTTTGACATCGATAAATTTGGAATCACTGGTGCGGAGAACGATGCTTGATTTAAAATCTGCCGCCATTTGATTAATATCAACGATAGCTCTGATTCCAGCTGTCATTGGATAACCTCCGTTCCACTTTTCTTGTTTATCTGTACTCCCGCGGTATTCTGCGTGCTACGCCTGTCTTGATCGCTGCTCTAATGACGAGATCCCGAATAGCTTTCACAACGGCCTGATTGAAGACGCTCGGAATAATGTAGTGCTTGCTTCGTTCTTCATCCGAGATTGCGGATGCGATCGCCTCTGATGCCGCCAGCTTCATTTCCTCGTTAATCGTAGTTGCTCTGCAGTCCAGTGCCCCGCGGAAAATACCAGGGAAACATAGCACATTGTTAATTTGGTTCGGATAATCCGAACGTCCGGTGGCGATTACCCCTACAATATCCTCAACTTCCTCAGGCTTGATCTCAGGTGTTGGATTCGCCATGGCAAAGACGATAGGGTTTTCGGCCATCGCCATAACATCTTCGCGTCGCAGCAGTCCTCCAGCAGAAAGTCCAATGAATACATCGGCCCCTTGGATTACATCTCGTAAAGAGCCTTCAACGCGGTTCGGGTTGGTATGCTCGGCATACCAGTTCCACATGCGGTTATCATAGTCAGTTCCAGCAGTTATCGCGCCGTTCCGATCTACACCAATGATGTTTGTAACGCCGGCGGATAAAAGAATTTTTGTGCAAGCGACTCCTGCTGCACCGATTCCGCAAACAACGACCTTAATGTCATGAATGGGCTTATTCACAATTTTTAATGCATTGATTAGTGCCGCATACAATACAACTGCTGTACCATGCTGGTCATCATGAAATACTGGAATATCGAGTTCTTCACGCAATCTTTCTTCAATCTCAAAGCACCTCGGCGATGAAATATCCTCAAGGTTAATGCCGCCGAAGCCAGGTGCAATCGCCTTAATGGTTGCGATTATTTGCTCGGTATCTTGCGTATCAAGGCAGATAGGGAAGGAGTCTACGTCTGCCAGCTGCTTGAATAACATAGATTTTCCTTCCATAACGGGCATAGCTGCATAGGGGCCAATATTGCCAAGCCCTAAGACAGCGCTGCCGTCCGAAATGACAGCAACCGTATTTCTCTTAATCGTTAACGTAAATGCTTTTCTTTGTTCTTCATGAATGGCTAAGCAGACGCGAGCAACATCGGGCGTATAAACACGAGAGAGATCGTCGCGGTTCTGAATAGGCGATTTCAGTTTAGTTTCGATTTTACCGCCAAGATGCAGAAGAAATGTTCTATCCGAAATATTCACTAGCTTGACTCCGTGTAGGTTCTTAATCATTTCGGTAATAATGTTAATATCGACTGTATCCGTGACGGTAATGGTAATATCTCTTATCGTCATATGCTGACTGGTCTGAATAACGTCAATGGCCACGATATCTCCACCGGCTTCGAAAATAGAGGATGCAACCTGTCCGAAATGTACCTCTTTCGTATTCATTTCGAGACGCAGTATTACACTTTTCCCACCTAGTTTATTGTTATCCATGGCTACCCCCATCAAATCTGTATTTTTTATCGTTCGTAATTAACCTTCTTCGTTAATGACAACCTCTTTCCCTCTCTTCTTTAGCAAAATAGGTATAATTAACCAGAGTGCTGCGATAATTAAGAAAACAAGCGACATCGGTTTTTGCAAGAAAATCATAAAATCTCCATTAGATGTCGTTAATGCTCTCCGCATATTGTTTTCAATCATTGGCCCGAGTACTAAACCAAGCACGAGTGGAGCTAGCGGATAATCATTTCGTACAAGAAAGAACCCTGCAATTCCACAGCCGAGCAGCAGCATTAAATCAAAGACTTGTGCCTGAACCGCATAAACACCAAATATAGAAATGGCAATAATGATTGGAATCAAATATTTCGGAGGCGTCTGAATGATTTTTGCAAATACCTTAACTAATGGCATATTGAGTACGAGCAAAATGAGATTTCCGATTAACATACTGGCAATTAATCCCCAAGCTACTTGAGGATGTTCCTCAAATAACAAAGGACCTGGCTGAATGTTATACATAATTAAAGCGCCCATTAATATAGCGGTTGTACCTGAGCCTGGAATACCAAGTGTAAGCAAAGGGATCATAGCCCCGCCTGATGCTGCATTATTAGCTGATTCAGGGGCAGCTACACCGGCAATGTTGCCTTTGCCAAAGGTTTCTGGATTTTTGCTTATTTTTTTCTCCAAAATATAACTGAAGAAAGAAGCTAAAGTCGCACCAGCACCCGGCAAAATACCAATGAAAAAGCCTAAAACCGAACCGCGGGCAATCGGTCCTGCACTATCCTTCAAGTCTTTTTTTGTTGGAAGGATACGTTCAATTTTTGCTGCTTTACCGGCGGTGTAGTCTCTTTCCAAAATGGTTTTGAATACTTCTCCCAATGCAAATAGACCAACTGCCACTGTTAAAAATTCAAGACCGGAATAAAGCAACGGCATGCCGAAAGTAAACCTTGCAACACCCGATACGGTGTCCATTCCGATGGTTGCGAGCAGCAGTCCGAATACGGTCATAATGAGAGCTTTCGTAATGGACTTTCCAGCCAAGCCGCTTACGGCGCATAGTCCAAGAAGCATTAAGGAGAAATAATCGGCAGGACCAAACTTTATCGCAACCTCTGATAGTGGTTCTGCTAATACGATGAGCGCGATGACAGCAAATACTCCTGCAACGAAAGAACCGATTGCAGAGATGGATAAGGCAGCACCAGCTCTACCCTGTCTAGCCATTTGATAGCCGTCTAATGTTGTCACTACAGAGGAGGATTCCCCAGGTGTATTAAGCAGAATAGAGGTCGTTGATCCTCCGTACATCGCACCGTAATAAACGCCGGCCAAAAGTATGATAGAGCTTGTGGCCGCTGCTTCAGGAGCTAATCCGCCCGTCATTGATGCAGTTACAGGTATAAGCAAGGCGACACCGCTCATGGGTCCTATACCAGGCAATACCCCTACAGCCGTACCTATCAACACGCCGATGAAAGCAAAGAGCAAGTTATGCCATTGAAAGGCGGTCGCAAAGCCGTCTGCGAGAAATTGTAGTGTATCCATTCATATGCCTCCTTTAGTTACGATAGCCATGACGGAAAACCAGGCATTGAACCTTCCAGAATGACAACAAAGATGACGTAAACGCCGACTGCAAACAATCCGGAGATCAAGATCGATTTTAGCCATTTTCCTCTTTCCAAAACTTGAAAGCTAATGAGAAGGAAGAGGAATGTCCCGATGATATAGCCGATCGTTTCTAAGAAGAAGGCGTATAAAAAAGCAGAAGCGAAAATAATGAGAAACTTCTTGTAATCAAGCTTTCCCGCTTTGCTGCTAGAGCCTTTAAACTTTAACACTTCGTAAAATAGACGTAAGCTTAAAATGACAAGCAGCGCCCCCAGACCAAAGGGAACGATATTAGGCCCGACCTTGCTGCCGTAGGATGAAGCGCTAATTAATGTGCTCTGCCACATGAATCCAACACCGAGAAGGAAAAATATGATGCTGGCGTATCGATCAAATGTTTTGTTCAAGGCCTTCACCTCCGATGAATGAAGAAAGGAGAGGAGAGAGACTAGCGCTCTCCCATCCAATCACTCATGCTTATGCTTTTATCAAGCGTTTGCTCTTCGTTCAGTCATTTACTTCTGCATGCCGAGCGCTGTCAACAGCTCTTGTACCGCAACTTCTTGCTCAGCAAGGAAGGCAGTAAAATCTTCGGAGTTTTTGTATTCGCTGACCCAATCGTTCGCTTTCAATTCTTTCGCCCACGCTTCGTGTTCAGAGAGAGATTTTAACGTTTTATCCCAGTAAGCGATTTGCTCTTTTGTCATGCCTTTCGGACCTAATACGCCGCGCCAGATTGTGAACTCCGCATCTATACCCAGCTCTTTTAAGGTAGGCACATCCTTGAAGTCGCCTTCAATCCGTTCATCAGAAGTAACGGCAAGAATTTTGATCTTGCCTGCTTTTAAATAGCTGCCGAGGGAAGAGATGTCTGTTCCAATCGCATCAGCATTGTTGCCCAGCAGCGCAGCAATGGCTTCGCCTCCGCCATCATAGGACAAGTACTTGACTGTTTTTGGGTCAACGCCTGCTCTGAAGGCGGGGAGTACGCTAATTAAATGATCCATAGAACCAGGCGCAGAACCGCCGGCTAGTGTAACTTTTGAAGGGTCTGCCTTAATGTCATTAATTAGTGAATGAAGATCGTTATATTTGGAATTTGCCGCAACCGCGATTGCGCCATAATCCTTCGTTATTTGTGCGAGCGGGGTAACATCCTTGTAGCCGTATGGGCTGTTCCCTTCTTTTTTGAGATTGTTAATGAGAATAGGCGGGGAGCTGACAAACAGCTTGTATGGGTCATTCTTGTCTTTGGTTACATATTCGGCTAAAAACACAGTGCCGCCGCCGCCGGGTTTGTTCTCAACAGTCATCGTTTGATCAACGAGCTTCGTTTCACCTAGCACTTTGGCCAAGGACCTTGCTGTCTTATCCCATCCGCCGCCAGCTCCCGATGGGGCTGTCACAATGAAAGGTTTCTCAGGATAATTAGCCGATCCGCCTTTTGATGCTGTTCCGCCGCAGGCCGTCAAACTAACAGCAACAAAAGCAGCAGCTACTATAGTTTTCCAATTTTTTGTTTGGTATCCCATACGAATAATCCCCCTTTAGTTTCATTCAAGTAAACGTATGAATGATTACTGTAAGCGCTTACCTGTTTGATATGCTTCATACTAACATCGCGAATTGGGGTTGAATACTATAACCACATAAGTTGAAAAGTAGTCATACTGTTTATTTTGTTCATAAAATTTACGGCCATTATCGACTCAAGGTACTATGTTCGGGGAAGCATGTAGAATACAATAAAATCAGCGTCCCGCGGATGAGAAGTTGTTGTATGGAGGTAATTGAATGCGATTACAAACGAGATTGATTTTGTTAATTGGAACTTTGCTATTTATTATTATCATTGCTCTTACCTTCAGCTTTGAGAGAATACTAGTGACGACGCTGCAGAAAAATGTAGGTGCATCAGCTCTGAAAATTGCGAAGACAGTAGCATTGATGGACGTCATTAGACATGCCTTTGAAGAGGAGAATCCTTCAGCCATCATTCAACCCATCGTTGAGAAAATTAGAATGGAAACAGACGCTGAGTACATCGTCATTGGGAATAAAGAGGGAATTCGTTATGCGCATCCGCTGCCGGACCGAATCGGGAAAGAAATGGTCGGCGGTGACAATGGGCCTGTGCTGAACGGAGAATCGATCATTTCAGAGGCCGTTGGCTCGATGGGCCCCTCCTTGAGGGGAAAAACTCCCATTTTTAATGATCAGAATGAAGTTATAGGCATTGTATCAGTGGGTATTTTATTAAAAGACATTGAACAATCGGCTGTGACTTACCGTAATGCGATGATTATTTTTGCAGCCATTGCGCTGATGGTTGGATCTGGCGGAGCCATTGTTATTGCCAATAGCGTAAAACGATCGATACATGGTCTAGAGCCTGAGGAAATCGGCTTGTTGTATCAGGAGAAGAGAGCTATTTTGGAAACGATTCATGAAGGCATAATTGCCGTTGATACAGAGGGAACGATTACCCTTGTCAATCAAACGGCTTTGAAGCTGATCGATCCGCTCGAGCAAATGGAGCTTACCGGGCAGCATGTGCGGGATGTTATTCCAGAATCGCGGCTAATGGAGGTTATTAAATCAGGGCAATCGGAAATCGATCAAGAAATGACCATTAACGAAAGCAGTGTCGTCGTCAATCGCTTGCCGATATTTGATCATCAGCACCGGGTCGTAGGGGCGGTCTCCAGCTTTCGCAACAAATCCGAGCTGCTTCGATTAACGGAGGAGCTGACGCAGGTGAAGCGTTATACCGAAGCGCTGCGTTCACAAACGCATGAATACTCCAATAAGCTGTATACGATTTATGGGCTAATCCAGCTGGAGTCGTATCAAGAAGCGATGGATATTATTACACATGAAACCGATGTTCATCAAAATCTGATCCATTTCCTCCTGCAGGAAATTCCCGATCCTATTATTGGCGGCATACTAATTGGCAAGTTCAATCGTGCGAATGAGCTTAAGGTGAAGCTTGAGATTGATTCCAAGAGCACCTTCAAAACGATCCCCGATGATCTAAACCGCAATCACCTGGTAACGATTATCGGCAATTTAATTGATAATGCTCTGGATGCTGTTCTCGAGAAAAATGATGAGAAACGAACCGTTAAGGTGTTTCTGTCTGACGTAGGCAAAGATTTTACAATCATTATCGAAGATAATGGGAGCGGCATTAAGGAGGATGTCGCAGAGCGGCTGTTTGAGCTCGGTTTCTCCACGAAAAATGAGGATCATCGGGGTTATGGGCTAGTGATTGTTACGCAGGCGATACAACAGTTAAGGGGTCATATCCGTTTTGAATCGCGTCCGCAGGAAGGGACGATCTTTACCGTTGTGATTCCAAAAGAAAAGGGGAAAGATATATGATACGAGTGGTCATTATCGAGGACGACCTTCGAATTGCACAAATCAATCGGCGCTTTCTAGAGAAAATAGAGGGCTTCGAAGTCGTTGGAATTGCAACAGATAAGCAGCTGGCGCATGAGCATTTAGATATTTTGGCCCCGGATTTAGTGCTGCTTGATTTATATTTTCCCGATATGAGCGGGCTTGACCTGCTTCACTACATACAGAAAAACAACCCGTTAACAGATGTCATTATTATTACGGCCGCCAAGGAATTTGAAACGGTTCGTGAAGCCATTCGCGGCGGGGTATATGATTTTATGATCAAGCCGGTTGTATTTGAACGTTTTCAAGAGAAGCTGAAGTCTTATCAAAAATATCATAATCAAATGGCACTGCTCGGCGGCTCAAATAAACAAGTGGATCAAGAGGGGATTGATCAGCTGCTGTGGGGGGGAAATGATCGTACGGATAAGGATTCTTATTTGCCAAAAGGCATCGATAAGATAACGAATGAGAAAATACTCTCCTTCATTCACGCAGGTCCTGAAGTATTAACGGCGGAGGAGCTTGGGAAAAAGGCTGGTTTCAGCCGTACGACCGCTCGGCGGTACTTGGAGTATTATGTGGCCAAGGGTGAATTAATAGCTGATATTTCTTATGGAACCGTTGGAAGGCCGGAGCGGGTTTACAAAAGAAAAGAGCAAATGTGAGGCTGCCATACTTAGTTTTTCGAGAGGACAATGGATAATAAAAATAGCCCGTTAATGAGGAGCAGCGCACCAAAGATAAGGCCGGTTTTATTCTTTTTTATAAATTCCATTCGAACACCTCGCTACTTTTTTTTACTACATATAATTATCTCGTTTTTGGGCTCATTTTTCCACCTTTTTTTTGGTAAAAATGAAGCGAATATTAAGTTTGTGACGGAAAAAATGCACGCTTTTGTGCCTAAGCCTATGTTTATTCCGCTTTAAGGTTCATTATTTGTAGAAATTTGTATTTGGAGCAGCAATTGTTATAAAATTGATTGGGAGAGGCGATAAGGAACTGCCTGCTGCCAATGCACTTTTTTCTATGTAAAATTGCCGTAAAGAAGAGGTAATATTCAGGTTTTGTAGAATAATGTATGGATCATACATTTTTTTTGGAACTTGCATGTCGAATAGGCGTATTGTTGGTTAGTAGGTTCAGAATCGCTGTATTTGGATATTTTTTTAGTAGTGAACCTTATGGAAAGGGGGTGCAAATACAATGGCTATCTCTCTCGTAAAAGGTCAAAAGGTAGATTTAACGAAAGGCAATGCTGGTCTCAGCAAAGTTATCGTTGGTTTAGGCTGGGACCCAGCTCAAACCAAAGGCGGTTTTTTCGGAATGAAAAAAGCGGCTAACGTTGACTGTGACGCATCGGCATTATTGCTTGATGAAAACGGCAAGCTAAGTGGCGAGAAAAATCTCGTTTGTTTCTACAACAAGCAAAGCGGATGCAGCTCGGTCGTTCATACGGGTGATAATATTACAGGTGAGGGCGATGGCGATGATGAGCAAATCATCGTACAGCTTGATCGTGTTCCTGCTAATATTCACAAAATCCTTTGCGTAGTTAACATTTACGAATGTGAATCCAGACGACAAGATTTTGGCATGATCAAATCTGCCTTTATTCGTATCGTCAACCCAGCGAACAATCAAGAACTGATTCGCTTCAACTTGACGGATGATTATTCAGGCAAAACCGCTCTAGTCGTAGGTGAGCTTTACAGACACAATGGTGAATGGAAGTTTAATGCAATTGGGGAAGGCACTCATGCTGCCCATGTTGATATCCTTGCACGTCAATACCAATAAATTCATGTGAGAAAAGAGGGCTTTTAAAATGGCAATCAGCTTATCCAAAGGACAAAAAATTGATCTCACGAAAACAAACCCAGGTCTTACAAAAATTACAGTAGGTCTAGGCTGGGATACTAATAAATATGACGGCGGAAAAGACTTTGACCTTGATGCTTCTGTATTTTGCTTGAATGCACAAGGCAAAGCGGGTTCTGAATCTGATTTTATTTTCTACAACAACCCAAAAAACACTAACAGCTCCGTTGTTCACACAGGTGACAACCGCACAGGCGCAGGCGATGGCGATGATGAGCAAGTAAACGTTGATCTTTCTGCCGTTCCAGCTGAAACAGACAAAATCGCATTTTGCATTACGATTCATGATGGCGCAGAGCGCAGCCAAAACTTTGGACAAGTATCCAACGCATTCGTTCGTATCGTGGACGAGCAAAGCGGCACAGAACTTATCCGTTATGATCTTGGAGAAGATTTCTCTGTAGAAACAGCAGTAATCGTCGGTGAACTATACCGTCATTCCGGCGAGTGGAAATTCAGCGCAATCGGAAGCGGCTTCCAAGACGGCCTAGGCGGTCTTGCTCGCAACTTTGGTCTTTCTGCTAGCTAGTCATACTTATCTACCCGTAAAGGGTCGCCAGTGGCGGCCCTTTTTTAAAATATAACAATTTATAAGTAAGTGAACAGCGGAAAGTCGCAGCAGATATCAAAACGGTCTAGTAGGCCTTTGCACTGACTTTGGCGTTCAAACCTAGTCAATTCAAGGAGGAATAGAACGATGTCTATAAATCTTTCCAAAGGTCAACGCATTGATCTTACAAAAACAAACCCAGGCCTTACGAAGGTTGTTCTCGGTCTAGGCTGGGATACGAACAAATATTCAGGCGGCGGAGAAATTGACCTTGATGCAAGCGCGTTTTTGCTCCATCAGGATGGCAAAGCCAAGGACGAGAAGGACTTTGTATTCTACAATGCGCTGATTGCTTATAACGGTGCTGTTGAGCATACAGGCGATAATCGTACCGGTGAGGGTGAAGGTGACGACGAGCAAATCAAAATTGATTTCCAAAAAGTCCCTCCACACATTCAGCGAATCGGAATTAGCGTTACGATTCATGATGCCGAGTCCAGGCTGCAAAACTTTGGTCAAGTATCCAATGCCTTTGTTCGTCTAGTAGACGAGTCTTCTGGAAGAGAAGTGCTGCGCTATGATCTAGGAGAAGATTTCTCCGTTGAAACAGCGATTGTCTTCTGCGAGCTGTACCGACATGATGCCGATTGGAAGTTCCAAGCGGTAGGTTCAGGTTTCTCGGGCGGACTAGCAGCGCTTTGTCGTAATTACGGGCTTACGGTTTAATTCATCTGGCGTATAGGGTGGCAGTTTGAGGGTTTGTCACCCTATTCTATTATTACCGAAGGGCGGTTTAAGCATGGAGCTGGCATTAATGAAAGGTCAAAAAGCGGATATTACCAAAAATAATCCTTCCATAAAAAACCTTCTAGTTGGCATGGGATGGAACACTGCAGCAGGTGTAGATGTCGATTTTTCGGCTTTTCTATTACGAGCGAATGGAAAAACAGCTGGAGACCAAGATTTGATTTTTTACAGTAATCCTAAGGATGTCAGCGGTTCTATTCAACTGGCAAGTGGCAATAAACGAAGTTTTGCAGGGAAAACGGATACCGAACAAGTATTGATCGCGATTAGCGATGTGCCTCAAACGATTGAACGTATTTCATTTACTTTAACCATTTATGATGGGGAAGCGAAGAGACAAAATTTTTCTAGCGTGAATGATGCCTATATCCGGGTTATTGACGAAGGAACAGGACGCGAAATTTTGCGCTATGATCTTGGAAAAAATTTCTCTATTGAGACTGCGATAGTCGTAGGAGATTTATATAGATATAATGGCGAATGGAAATTCAATGCCATTGGGTCTGGATATTCAGGCGGTCTTGCTGCACTCTGCAATAGCTTTGGTATTGAAGTAAAGGCAGACGCTCCTGCTGAGGCGCCAACTCCAGCACCAGCACCAGTGAAAGCTCCACTTATTCCACCTAAACCTCCCGCACCAATCGTACCAGAACCAAGCAGTCCGCCAATAAGCCTCAGCAAAATCTCGCTTACCAAACGCGGTGATGTCATCAATTTACAAAAAGGTGCCGGATCACTTGGTGAGATTGTCGTTAATTTGAACTGGAATCAGAAAAAAGCCTCCACTGGTTTTTTTGGCCGTTCAAGCAGCGGTGTAGATTTAGATGTCGGATGTTTGTATGAATTGAAAAATGGTATGAAAGGTTCTGTTCAAGCGCTAGGCAACAGCTTCGGAGATTTTTCGCGAGCGCCGTACGTTTCGCTTGACGGAGATGACCGAACCGGCTCTATTACAACGGGTGAAAATCTTAGAATCAACGGTAATAAAGTTTCTGAGATTAAGAGAATCGTCATATACGCATACATCTATGAAGGAGCTACGAACTGGGCGGAGGCTGCTGGTATTGTTACCATCACACAAACAGGTGGGCCTGATATAGAGGTGCGGATGGACGAGCATAATAATCGCAAGGGTATGTGTGCGATTGCGATGATCGAGAATGTAAATGATCAAACCTTCAGCATTCAGCGGCTCGTGCAATATTTCTCAGGCCATAAAGAGCTTGACGAGGCTTATCGCTGGGGTCTCAGATGGGTACAAGGAAGCAAATAAAGAAAAATGCGGAGGTTTAAGAGATGGTCGACTTTTTTCAAAATGTAATAGCCAACTTCGGGAGCTTCTTTCACTGGGACAACTTGTCACAAGTTCTCACCAACCCGACAAACTGGGGAATAATTGCAACACTCGTTCTTTTGGAAGGCTTGTTATCGGCAGATAATGCGCTAGTACTAGCGGTTATGGTTAAGCATTTGCCGAAAGACCAGCAGAAAAAGGCGTTGTTCTACGGTATTATTGGTGCCTATATCTTCCGATTTATCGCAATCGGAGTAGGTGTCTATCTCGTACAAATTACATGGATTAAAGTAGCGGGCGGATTGTATCTGTTATGGATTGCGTTAAGCAATCTATTCCATCTGGAATTCAAGCTTGCTCGTGTCGGCAACATTCCATTAATTCCTTACATCGGCAAGAAGGGCAACGACGATGATGCTGAAGTTCAAAATAAAGGCTACGGATTCTGGCGTACGGTACTTGCTGTTGAAATTATGGATATCGCGTTCAGTATCGACAGCGTACTAGCTGCATTCGGCGTGAGTGAAGAGGTATGGGTTCTGTTCCTCGGCGGTATTCTCGGCGTTCTAATGATGCGCGGCGTCGCTCAAGTATTCCTCAAGTTGATTGATAAATTCCCTGAGCTTGAGAAAGCGGCGTTTATTTTAATCATCGTTATCGCAGCAAAAATGATTGGCGGAGCGTATGGCTTGCATGTGCCGCATGCTTTGTTCTTCGGTTTAATTATAGCTGTATTCGGTGGTACCCTTCTTTACAGCGCAGCACGTAAGAAAAGAGAATCAAAAGCGGTTTAGATTCGATAATACTCTGTTTATGAAAAATATCCCTCAATGGATCGCGAGGGATATTTTTTCACTCTCAGATTGCTTTACACAACTTTTAGGAGGGATCACTTTGAGGTATTTTAACTATCTTACCAATGAAGAAGAGCAAAATTTCTTTTACTCCCTTCCAACTCAGTTCAATAATTATGCTGACAAAGAAGTTATTGCTCACGCGATTGGTGCAGCGCTCTATATGCCTGCCACCAAGGATAACATAGCAGATGATTTGGTAACCGGAAAACACGAAGGACTCGTGTCTATGGTGATAGACCTTGAAGATGCAGTAGGTGATAATCAAATCGAATTTGCCGAAGAGACGTTGAAGGCAACGTTGATTAAGATTGGCCGTTACATTTCGATTGGTTTGCTCCATGCCGACGATATTCCGCTTATGTTTATAAGAGTACGCTCTGTTGAACAGCTTAAACGACTGCTCTCGTTTTTCGGTGAAGAGATTGAATATATTACAGGAATCGTGTTTCCGAAGTTCAACGTGGAGACTGGCGGTGAGTATTTAAAGCTGCTGCATGAATACAACAAGAACAAACGCTCAACAAGCTCCACGTTATACGGCATGCCTATTTTGGAAAGCTCTGACGTCATTTATCGAGAGAAAAGAATGGAAACGCTAATGGGCATTTCTCAGCTGCTGAATGAATACAAGGCCTATGTGCTGAATGTTCGTATTGGAGCAACAGATTTTTCAAGTTTATTTGGGCTTCGAAGAAGTCCGGATCATACAATCTACGACATTGGCGTCATTCGTGATTGTATTGCGGATATCGTAAATGTTTTTGGGCGGATGGATAATCATTATGTGATCTCCGGTCCCGTATGGGAGTACTTTAAGAGTGATCGCGTCTTTAAGCCCCAGCTCAGACAAACGCCTTTTGAGGAAAGCATGGGAAGACACGGACGGATTCTGCGTATGGATTATATTAATAAATATGTGGACGGGCTTATTCGCGAGGTCGCAATGGACAAGGAAAATGGGATAATTGGCAAAACCATTATCCATCCTACCCACATTAAGCCTGTACAGTCGATGCTTGTGGTGACGCATGAGGAGTATATGGATGCCCTGCACATTATGGAAAATGAACAAGGCGATTTGGGTGTGATGAAGAGCCGTTATTCGAACAAAATGAATGAGTTTAAGCCGCATATGACATGGGCCAAACGAATATTGTTCAGATCAGACATTTATGGGGTGCTAAATGAAAACCAAAACTTCACCTGCTTGCTCGCAGAAGAACGAGAATCAGCAATCGTTTAATATTATTGGAGATTTAGAGATTACCATTGAGGTTACGAGTAATTCGTTTCATATACCGCTTGAGCAGCTTTTTCAAATGGCAGCCCGAATTAATAAAAAGCGCAGTTTTTTATTCGTAAGCAAGGTGCTTGGCAAGCATATTCCTGTTCGCCCGCATGTGTCCTTATTATCGGGTGCCGCACTTGGGCTTTTGTATCAGCAGTTTAAAGGCGAGAAGCTTCCTATCCAGATGGAGCAGCTGCTGCATGCCTTTAAATCTCCTGAGGCAGCAGGTGAAATCTATGAACAGATGAAGCAAAACAAAATGATTATAGATGAAAAAACGCTGTTCATCGGTTTTGCGGAAACGGCAACAGCGCTTGGACACAGCATGTTCGATATGTTCGAGGGTAATGCGTCTTTCTTGCACACCACGCGGGAAAAAATCGACTATATGGCGTCCTGCATCGATTTTGAGGAAGAGCATTCCCATGCGACTACACATCGCTGCTATGCTGACAATCCAGCTGTATTCGAGAATGCAGAAACGATTGTGCTGGTCGATGATGAGATGACGACCGGGAAAACGGCCATTAATATAATTCACGACTTGAATGCAAGGTATGGGAAGAAAACATATATTGTTGCTAGTTTACTTGATTGGCGTTCAAACGAGGATATTGAACGTTTTGATGAGCTGGAGCAAGAGCTTGGCATATCGGTAAACTGCTTATCGCTTGTAGCGGGGCGGATATCTGTTAAGGGTACCCCTATTCAAAATGCTGACAAAACAGCAGAGTTGCAAGTAAACGAGTCAGAGCCTGCCATTAATGTTCTCTATGTGGGCAATCGGTTTTCTAGCCTTCCCTCTTTGAATCGAGAAGTTTCCTACCTGAAGCATACTGGCCGCTTCGGATTGACGGCTGAAGAAAGCTTGGTACTTGACGCAGAAGTAGGACAGGCGGCTGCGTTCCTCCGAGAACATAGAACGGGCAGCAAGGTGCTTTGCATGGGAACCGGCGAATTTATGTTCATTCCTATGCGCGTAGCAGCAGAACTAGGCGATGATGTATGGTATCAATCGAGTACAAGAAGCCCCATTCATCCGGATTCCAGTTCACAGTATGCGGTGAATACAGCTTATCCCTTTATTTCCCCTGAGCATGCTGACGTCATGAATTTTATGTACAACATACCGAATGGCTATTATGATGAGATGTTTTTGTTTATGGAGCGCGAGGTTGCAGGAGCGCAAATGGAGGAGCTTAATAAGGTTCTTCTCTCCTTAGGAGTCCAGCGTGTTCATATCGTGTATTTCAGTCGGAAAAGGCTTGCCGATCCGGCTCCTATCGGGAGCTATAAGCAGGAGGATGTTACATTTCTGCTAAAAGACCTTAGCGATATTTCGTTAGAGCAGCGAACGGAGGACCGGGAAGCGGCCATGCAAACAGGCGGCCACTATTCGGAAAGCTTGCCGATTGAATATCAGCCCACTGATGAGTATATACAATTGTTTCAAAATACGCTCAGTGATTCGGCCATTCGAATCGCAAGAGCGGTAGGAACGGTTTCCGAGCGAATCATTCAAAAAAATGGATTTGATGTTGTGCTTGCATCCTTAGCGCGAGGCGGTACGCCAATTGGCGTATTAATTAAGCGATATATCAAGCACATGTATGGTATTGAGGTTCCGCATTATAGCCTTTCAATTATTAGAGGCAAAGGCATTGATGAGAATGCACTGCTGTATATCAATCAGAACCATCCGCATAAACGCGTGCAATTTGTAGATGGCTGGACGGGCAAAGGTGCAATTGCCAAGGTGCTCATAGCAGCTTGCAGCCAGATGAAGCAAAAATACGGCATTGAATTGAATGATGAGCTTGCGGTGCTCGCAGACCCCGGCTATTGTGCAAGTACGTTCGGGACAAGAGAGGATTTCCTCATTCCAAGCGCTTGCCTTAATTCGACGGTGTCAGGTTTAGTCAGCCGGACTGTATTGCGCAGCGATCTTATTGGCGCCGATGACTTCCATGGTGCAAAGTATTATAAGGAGTGGGAGAGCTCTGATCTGTCTCAATTATTTGTGGACACGATTTCTGCTTATTTTGATCAGACAGCTGATGACTCCAAAGCGGAAGCTCTTCAAATGGAAGCAAATCCTGCGGAAAATGAAATGACTTGGCAAGGGATGCAGGATATTGCTCGTATCCAAACTGATTTTGCAATCTCCGATATTAATTTCATCAAGCCTGGCGTAGGTGAAACGACTCGTGTTCTTCTGCGCAGAGTCCCTTGGAAAATCCTCGTTGATCGTCTTGATAATCCTAACTTGAAGCATATACTGCTGCTGGCTAAGGACCGTGGTGTACCTGTGGAGGAATATCCAAACATGACCTATTCCTGCTGCGGTATTATTAAGGCTTTGAAGGGGGAGACGGAATGATCTTTGCGAGCGATTTGGACCAAACGTTAATTTATTCCGTAAGATCCAAGGGCGAGATAGAGCTTGAAGAAATGGTACCCGTTGAGCGTTATGAGGAAAGATATATTTCTTATATGACTAAACCGGCGATTCAGAAGCTGCATGAGCTTGTCAGCATTATGCGATTTGTTCCTGTGACGACGCGAATTCCGGAGCAATACAACCGCATCTTCGCGATAAGAGAACAGTTCAGTCCGGAATATGTGATCGTCAGCAACGGCGGTACCGTTCTCCGTAACGGAGAAATTGATCAGGAGTGGCATAGCTTCGTTCGTGAAGCTGTGAGGGAGCATTGTGCTGAGCATACGGAAATTGCGAGCCTGTTTGCGGAAATTGCTTCTACCCACTGGGTGAAGTCGACTGATCTTTGTGATGAGCTATTTTATTCCATTAAGGTAGAGAGAGATCAGCTGCCGCATGAAACGTTGGAGGAGCTTAAGCCGAAGCTTGCTTCGCTTGGCTGGAGCTACTCACTTCAAGGCCGTAAAATATATTTGGTTCCCGAGAGGGTAAGCAAGGGAGCGGCCATCCAGTATGTGAAAGAGAAGCTCGCTTCAAATTTCGTATATGCAGCCGGCGACAGCCTGCTCGACGAGAGTCTGCTGTTAGCAGCTGATTATGCCATATCGCCTGTACATGGTGAACTTGGACGATCCTATTCGGCACATCCACATATTCAATTTACACAAGCAAGAGGCGCGCTTGCCTCGGAAGAACTGCTAGACTCCATCTTAGAGCATGCACGAAGATTATAAATGCAATCGCAAAAATATATCTAATCAGATGGAAGAAGGTTTTTATACATGACACGAGTTTATATGAATCGTTGGTTTTCAGTAGCTTACCATTACATTAATATGATTCGGAACAATCCAGACGGCGAGTCGTTTGAGTTTTTTGGCACGCACCCGGATATTAATCATATGTCCTTGCTTGCATCCGATCATATCGGAACAGAGCCTGCTGTTTTTGGACGCGAATACGTAGATTTCTGTGTAGATTTCTGCAAAAGAAACCAAATTGATATTTTCATTCCTCGTTTGCATATGGAGGAAATATCAAGATATGTTCATTTGTTTGATGAGATCGGAACGAAGGTCATGGTATGCCGTGATATCGAATTGCTGGACTCCATGATTGAGAAGGATAAATTTTACGAGGCGCTGCAAGGAAAAGATCTCGTGACGATTCCAGACTACCGTGTCGTAAATACAGCTGAACAGTTTAAGCAAGCTTACGAGGAACTCACAGCTGCTGGTCATAAGGTGTGCTTTAAGCCAACGAAGTCAGAAGGCGGCATGGGTTTCCGGATTATTGATAATGAACGGGACCCGCTGCGAGACCTTTATGGCTATGTAACCCTTTCTACAACGTTTGAGCAAGCTTATGAAACGTTGTCATTAACGGAGCATTTTGACACGCTAATGGTGATGGAGTTGCTCGACGGTACGGAGTATAGTATCGATTGTGTGGCATCTGCTGAGGGTGAACTCATTACAGCTATTCCTCGCCGCAAATCAACGGGCAGGACTTATCTATTGGAGGATACGCCGGAGCTGCTGGCGATTGCAGATCGTATTGCGACAAGCCTTCGCATTCCTTATGCCTTTAATATTCAGGTGCGTTACAACAATGGCATACCGAAATTGCTGGAGATCAACCCGCGAATGTCTGGCGGCCTTTATATTACCTGCTTGTCTGGCGTAAATATGCCATATTTGGCCGTTCAAGCGCTGCAAGGAAAAACGATTGATCCGCCTGATCCGAAGTTCGGTATACAAGCGGGTTATGTAGAGCAGCCTTTGATCATGGAAATGAACAGAGTAGAATAACCGAAGAAAGGGGCGAGAGCCCCTTTTTTTTCATATTGTGCTCATTAATTTGGCACAACATCCTTTTTTTATTTTTAAAAATTGACTTCTATGTACCAATAACGAGATAATTGTAGGAAGAAGACGAGCATAAAGATTAGGTTCAGAAAGCTCATATGGAGGTGCAGCAATGAATGCATTGAAAAAAAACGCAGCCATCGCGATTGGCGTTTATGCAGTCACATTAGTTGTTAATGGGATTACCTCCCCATATATAGCTATGGCGGTTCCCGTGTTCGGTTTGTTAATCGCATTATCATGGAAGCAGCGTCCAAGGAAAGAAATTAATCAGCCAACACGCGAGCCAGAGCTGCAGCAAAATACGCAAAACCCGCCCATACAACAACCCAATGCAGCTTCAACTGCTCAAGCATCTTTGGCCTCAAAGCCAGCTCCTGCAGCTGTCATTCCGCCGCAGGTTCTAGATCCTGAGCTTGCTTCTGCATTAGAATACATCGGAATCATTGAAGATATGATTTTACTCGAAGGCGAGAAAAATAATTTAGACGATGAAATTGTTCAGAAGACGCTCGCATTGCTGTCGCGGTTAAACCGACTAATTCCGGATTTAATGGCGTTAGGAGACTCAAGCATTAATCACAATATTTTGCGATTGGTGCGAAAGGATTTAAATTCGACCATTAATCCGTTTCTTCGGCTCAGCGGCGAAGCGAAACGCCAGAATAGGCGGCTTTTGCTTGATGGCATTAAGGATGTAGATTCCAAGCTTACTTTTTATACGAAGACGCTGGAGCAAAAGGATCTTATGGAGCTTCATACAAAGGCTGAGTTAATTCAGCAGCGTTATCGACTTACTGACTAATGAAGGGGGAAATGAACAATGGCGCAACAACTCGTACAATTAAAAAATGAAGATATTCAGAAGCTGGAGCAAGAAGTGCAAAACACGATGCAGAAGGTAGCGACAACCGATGCTATGCATCTGGATACACTAATGGATGAGATTACGAAAAAAGGCCAGAAGACGCTTGAGCGCTCAAGCCAGACGCTTACGATGCTCGAAAGACCGCTGTCGGATCTCATGTCAGGCAAACGGTCTGAGGTAGCAAACAACATGCTTAAGCTTCGCAGCGAGGTTGAGGATTTGAGCAAAAGCAAGCAGCTCTCGCTCGTGCAGAAGCTGCTTCGGAAAGCACCGATGAAGGCTTATATTTATAAATATCAATCTGCAAAATCTAATGTACAGGTTATCGTCAAATCGCTCAGAGACGGCCGCGACAACTTGGAAGAGAACGTCATTCACATGAGAAATTTGAAGCGCAGCAGTCTAGACAATGTATATGACCTGCAGCTGCTTGTCGAATATGGCAATCGTCTCAAAAAGATGTTCGAAGAGGAAATTGCTAAGCCTGAGAACGAGCACCGGAAAACCTATTTGGAGCGCGGGCTTCGCAAGGTTGTAACGAAGCTTCAAACGTATACGGAAATGATTATGCTTTATCAGCAAGCGATTGCCGCAACGGATATTATTAATGATACAAATGATAAGCTGATGGATGCGCTGGACAGCTCGATTGATAAAACCCAGCATCTCATGTCGGTTTCGGTCTTGATTGCCAGTGCGATTGATGACCAGATGAAGGCAATAGAAGCAGTCAATTCAACGAATGAAATGTTAGGCAATCAATTTGCTGAGAACGCGCGTCTTTTGAATGAAACGAGCGAGCGAGCTAATCAAGCATTAACGAAGCCGGCTATGAGCATGGAGCTTGTGGAGCGGGCAATGTCGGATCTCTTCTCCGCGATGGACAAGTACGAGAACTCCAATCGACAAATTATTCAAACGGTATCCCAGCAAACGGAAAAAATGACGCAAATTAATCAAAAGGTTGGACAACGCTTAGGCATTCAAGCGGGTTCTGGAGCTAGCCAAGCGGAGCTTCCTTCTTCAGCAGCCAAAGGATTTTTGGAGTAAATCAAAAAAAAATAATTAGCAGGACGAGCTCTCCAAGGGCTCGTTTTTTTGCGTTTTTTGAGAAGAAATGACGGATGTCCTATAAGTAATGGCTCATAAAGCATAAAGAAACAGCATAGTCTTAAAGAAAAAACGAGGTGATCATGCTATGATTGGCGAAATTGCCATAGCTGCACTCATTGTCGTCTTAATTGTTGTTGCCAGCTTTGAACGGGCGGAGGATATTTTGAAAGATTTTTAAGCATCGCTGTTTGTGTTCACCTCTGATTTGGTATAATAGGATGAATTATACTGGCTGATCGGAGGTGTTCCAATTGGAGTTTACCTATGAAATTATTTCGGAGTCAAATATTAATGTACGGTTCATCTATGGCGGTGAGTGGTTTACTTTTAATCTGTTCAATCGAGACCAGCAATGGGTCCTTCATCCTTTTGATTCCTCTTTGATTCGCAATAAAGATATGAGCAGGCTTGTCATAGCAGATTTGATCCAGCATAAACCTTTTCAAGTGATGTTGGCGAAAGAAGGCATTCTTCTTTCCGAGCTGAATACATCCATTCCGCTTGGACAGCAGCAGGAGACAGAGGTGGAGTACGAAGCGCTTCCTCGTATAGGGCGCGGTTCGGACCTGATCTTTGACGAAGAGCGTTCTTCCAAGCCAGAAGAAATCAATATCGAACAGTTAATTGAAGAAAATGACCTAGAGGATCTTATTCGGCTCGAGGTACAAATGATTGAATCGCGTCAAAATCTTTATAATCAAATATTGCACCGAATGTTCATGGCTGATCTAGGTCCAACCGACCCGGAATTCCAGAAAATTCAACAAATTGTCAAAACATATGGGGAAGCGAAAACAAGGCTCCAAGCGATACAATAACGGAGTCACTTCCTGTATAATAGAAGCACTGAATGGTTCTGGAGGAGATTAGGTTGGCACAGCTTTATTACAAATATGGAACAATGAACAGCGGTAAATCTTTCGAAATCATTAAAGTGGCTCACAATTATGAAGAGCAAGGCAAGCAGGTTCTTATTTATTCACCATCGGTAAGCGCAAGAGGCGGAGTGGATCGTGTAGGTTCTCGTGTAGGGTTCGAGCGGGAGTCCATTCCGGTTCAAGAGGATACCAACCTTTTTGAAAGTGTGAAAAGCTTCGTTGCAGGAGCTGCACCATCCAAAATTTATTGCGTACTCGTAGATGAAGCGCAGTTTTTGAAGAAACATCATATTTTGGAGCTTACACAAGTCGTGGATGAGCTTAACATCCCGGTAATGGCGTTTGGACTCAAAAACGATTTTCAAAATCAATTATTTGAGGGCAGCTATAACCTGCTCGTGCAGGCGGATAAAATTGAAGAGATTAAAACCATTTGCTGGTTCTGTGATCGGAAAGCAACGATGGTTATACGCTATAATGACGGACAGCCGATGAATGCAGGTGCGCAAATCCAGATTGGCGGCAACGAGGATTATAAGCCTGTATGCAGACGCTGCTATAATGAAGCTTTTCGCAATGCGTAAGCAGAGGTAATAATAGTACAAAAGAACCTCCAGATCCACTGTTGCAGTGGCTTTGGAGGTTCTTTTGTTTGGTTTGCTATTAAAGACTGAATTCACTTGGATTAAGTCCAAGGGTATTGCAGATGTCACGCACAGCAGCTTGTTCCTTCATATCGAAATCGCCGTCTGCTGCTCCGATTGCGCTGCACACACCAACGATTACACGAGCAACATCTGGTTTGCTGCGGAATTTGGCAATCGCTTTAAGCGCCTCTTGCTTGCCAATCATCGCGTCAAACTCCATATTGCCTACAAAGTGATTGAAACGGTTAATCACATCACTCATATCAAAAACTTTTAATTCTTCGCTGCGGCCTATGTAGCCGGCCATTTTTTGTTTTTCATTGGAGTCTACGGAACCGTCTGCTGCTGCTACAATCGCACAGCCAGCTACTACCGCATCTAGGAATTCTTTATTTTTAAATTTTTTAACCTGATCGGTTAGTCCTTGCTTACTTGTTTGCAGCCATGATTTGAAAGAGCTCATTTAGCTCAGCCTCCTAGAGTGAATTTAAATCTTATTATTCTATTGTAGATTTAATTGGGGTCATTTAGCAAATTTTGCGGTAAATTGTCTGTTTATGCTGTTAGATTAGATCGTTGAATGAAAAGGAAATAGGATGAACTATAGAAGGAGAGACGATGTATTTTTGAAATCGATTATATTATACAAAAAACAACGCACATCATCTTAAAAATGACTCATATTATGAAATCGTTTTCAATTTTATACTTGTAAGTAATCTCGTCTACAGCTGTCCATTTCAATTAAGAAGGGATATGCCGTGAGACGACAATTATAGTTATGGGGAGGGTTTGGTTTGAAAAGAAAAATGTCGATGATGACGGCGATGCTGCTGGTCATATCGCTAATGACGAGCTTGCTTTCAGTAGGAGCAGCGCCTTTGGCGCAGTCAAATGGGGGATTGCCGACGTACTTGGACCCATCTAAAAGCGTTGATGCAAGGGCGGCGGATCTGCTTGCCCGGATGACACTAGAAGAGCGCGCAGGACAAATGATACAGCCAGAGAAGTCGAATATTACACCTGAGGAAGTAAGGCAATATTTTATCGGCTCGGTGCTTAGCGGCGGCGGTTCGTTCCCGAACGGCAAGCAGCAGGACAGCACGCGTGAAAATTGGCAGACGCTTATAGACGGCTATCAGGATGGCGCGCTTTCTACGCGTCTTGGGATTCCGCTGCTGTATGGCGTGGATGGAGTACACGGACATAACAATGTGAAGGGAGCAACCTTGTTCCCGCATAATATCGGTTTGGGTGCAGCGAATAATGCTGAGCTGGTGAAAAAAATCGGCGCCGCGACAGCAAAGGAAATACGCGCAACCGGAGCAAATTGGGATTTTGCGCCGACGATTGCAGCCCCGCAGGATATTCGATGGGGTCGGACCTATGAAGGATACAGCGGCAATCAAGCGATATCCAAGGTACTGGGTGCAGCATACATTCAAGGGCTGCAAGGAGAAACAGCTGCGGAGCGCAGTCAGACGAAACATGTCGTTGGCGCTGCGAAGCATTTTTTAGGTGAAGGCTATACGGATAACGGCGTTAACCAAGGGAATATAACGAAGTACACAGAGGATCAGCTCATTGCAAGTGATTTAGAGATGTACAAAGCTGCCGTTGATGCAGGTGTACAAACGGTAATGGCATCTTACCATAGCATTCAAGGCCTTAAGATGCATGCGAATAAGCGGCTTCTTACGGATGTGCTGAAGGGTGAGCTTGGATTTAAAGGTTTTGTTATTTCGGATTATAACGCGATTCAGCAAATCACGCGTGATCAAGACGGCAAAGCAGTCAGCGGCTTGAAAGATCAGCTGAAAGCATCCGTTAATGCAGGTGTAGATATGTTCATGCTGACGGGTGACTGGAGAGCCAGCCTTGAGCATTTAATTAGTCTTGTTAAGGATGGCAGCATTACGGAAGAGCGTATTAATGATGCAGTCCTCCGTATTTTGAAGGTGAAAATTTCATCTGGTCTATTTGAGAATCCAAAGACAGATACGGATTTGGCAGGCTATTTCGGTGCATCTGAGCATCGTGCGCTTGCGCGTCAAGCAGCGGCGGAGTCGCTCGTTCTTCTGAAGAACGATGAGGTGAACGGTTCACCGATTATGTCTCAGCTGAAGAATATGGACAAAATCTTCGTAGCAGGTAAAAATGCAAACGATATCGGTAACCAATCTGGCGGCTGGTCGATTACTTGGCAGGGAGCATCCGGGGCGATTACGACCGGAACGACAATCTATGAAGGGCTTAAAGAGGTTGCAGGAGCCGCGAAGACGGTAACGTACAACAAGCATGGCCGCGGCGCTGCTGGTTATGACGTAGCTATTGCTGTTGTAGGCGAAACGCCTTATGCAGAAACGAATGGAGATCGTACGAGCCTAAATCTCGACGAAGAGGATCTCGCAACGATTGCAAATATTCGTGCAGCTGATCCGAACATTCCACTCGTTGTTGTTCTTGTATCAGGACGCCCGCTTACGATAGCGGATCAACTGGGTGACTGGGATGCGCTTGTCGCAGCATGGCTTCCAGGTACGGAAGGTCAAGGCGTGGCTGATGTACTGATTGGGGGCAAACCGTTTAAAGGGAAAAACCCGATTAAATGGCCATTTTATGTAACGAATAATTATCCAATTATGACCGATGCCAGTCCGAATTTGCTGTTTCCTATCGGATACGGCTTGACGAGCGGGCAGGCTACGCCTGATCTGCCGAGCAAACCTGTAGAACCAGAGAAGCCTTCACTGCCTATCCCGGGCAAGGTCGAGGCGGAAGCGTTCGATGCGAAGAGCAGCGGATTGAATACAGAGGACACGCAGGACATTGGCGGCGGCAAAAATATTGGATGGACGTCCGGCGGCGCATGGCTGGATTATAGGGTGAAAGTGAGCGAACCCGGTACCTATAAAGCCGATTTCCGCTATGCTGGCAACGGCGGTGCAACGGGGATTAAGATTAAGAGCGAAGCGGGAGCGACGCTTGGTACGTTGAACGTAGGCTCCACAGGAGGCTGGCAAAGCTGGCAAACGGCCAGCGTCGATAATATCGTGCTAAGCCAAGCTGGCATTCAAAAGCTGAGGCTTGAGTTTATTGCCGGAGACATTAATTTTAACTGGGTAGAGTTTACGCGTACAGGCGATGTTCCAGCTGGCGGCGGTGGTGGTGGCACTGATCCAGGTAATGGAGGCGGCGAACAGCCAGCCCTTATTAGCGGAGCTGTTGAGGCATGGATCTCCAGTGAACGTGATGCGGGTGACCGCAAATGGTATTATGCAGATCGTTCTCAAGCTGGCGATAAGAAGCTGGAGCAGCAGACGAATTTAGATTTTACCATTCCAGATAACAGCAAAGCGACAACGATTACGATAAATCCGGATAAAAAGTATCAAACGATGCTGGGAATCGGTTCGTCCATGGAAGAAGCGACGATTCATAATCTTGTGAAAATGTCTCCGGAGAAGCAGACAGAGCTGCTTCGCCAATTGATCGACAAGGATAACGGCATCGGCATGAGCTTGATTCGCCTAACGATCGGAACCTCCGATTTTACAGCGCAAAAGTTTTATTCGTACGATGATTTGCCTGCAGGTGAAACGGACGTTGAGCTTAAGAAATTTTCCATTCAGAAGGATATTGATTTTGGCATCATTCCAACCGTTAAGAAAATACAAGCGATTAATCCCGATGTTCAATTTTTTGCATCGCCTTGGAGCCCTCCAGGCTGGATGAAAACAACGGGCAGCATGGTAAGAGGTCAAGTGAAGGAAGAATATCTTCCTGTGCTTGCAGATTATTATGTGAAATTTTTAGAGGCTTACGCTGAGCATGGCATCTACTTTGAAGGCATGACGCTGCAAAATGAGCCGCTGCTCGAAATTGATTATCCAAGTACAGCGATGTCATGGCAGCAAGCGTCACGTCTAGCCAAGCTGCTGCGGGCGAAGCTAGATCAGAATAGCAATGCAAAAATCAAAAGTGTAAAGCTATGGATGTTCGACCACAATCCTGGCGATACGATGGCTTATCCAGCGCAAATTCTTGGCAATTCCGTTGAAGGAGCTTATGACGCCATAGAAGGAACGGCGTTCCACGATTATGGCGGCGAGCTGTCCATGATGACGGAGCTTCAAAAGCTGTTCCCGCAGAAAAGCGTGTATTTAACGGAGCGTGCGGTATGGGGTACAACGGGCGCTGACCGCATCGCACAATATTTCCGCAACTATGCCAAAAGCTATAACAGCTGGGTTACGATGCTGGACAGCGATATTTCATCCCATCAATGGGTAGGCATTCCTGATCCGACCCCAGTTGTACAGGATTCCTCGAATCCAGATCACTACTGGCTGCTGCCGGAATATTATTTGATGGGGCAGTTTACAAAATTCGTGAAGCCTGGTTATGTGCGAATCGATAGCAATTACGGCTCGGCTGCGACAGTAACCAACGTTGCGTTTGCAAGCCCAGACGGCAAAGAAATTGTAACGGTTGTCATCAACCAAACGAGTGACCCGCAGCCATTTAAAATGATAGTTGATGGACTTCAAATTGAAGTGGTCATTCCAGCCAAATCAGCAGCAACCTATCGCTGGAATCGTACGCAAATAACAAACGTTCCAGCAACGATTGACGCTACGCGCTTTGCTTCAGCAGAAGGCGAGTTCCAGATTAATCCGAACGGATACTTAGGTTCTTTTGCACCAAATGGAACAGCTTCGTTCGATTATGTTGTAAATGTGGCAGAAGCAGGCGAGTATGAACTCGATCTGGCGATTGCTGGCTTTCAAACGGATGGTCTGGTTAGCTTTGAACTGGATGGCCAGCCGCTTGTGTCACTGCCGATCAATCAGACGACGTACCAGTGGGAGTACTTCGCTAATCGCCGCGAGCGCGTTATGCTTCCAGAGGGTGCGCATAAATTAACGATGAAAGTGAGTAAAAACGACTTCAATGTTAGAAGTATTGCGTTCACGAAGGCGGATAAGGCAGCAATTTCACTTCCCGCATCTATAGAGGCGAGTAAATTCACATCTGCCTTTAATGTACTCGTAAACGGATCAGCGGTCAGCTATGCCGATCCGAATGATTGGATGGAATATGAGGTGCAGGTTCCGGCGGATGGAAACTACGGTATTACGTATCAATATTCGACGACCTATGACGGAGCGAAAGCAGAGCTTTCACTAGGAGGAAATGTACTGAAAACGACTGAGCTTCCAAACAGCGAGAGCTGGGATGCTTGGGCAATGGCTTCAGATACAGTTGCTCTGACTGAAGGTGTTCATACGTTAAGAGTTCGAATCGTTGATCAAGGCTTCAACTTGAATGCCATTGCGGTTGGGCCTGCTATTATCGCAGATGCTTCAGCCGTAACAGAAGGTGCAGAGGCTGGAAGCCATATTTTTGTCCAGCTGCTTAATGACACGTATAAAGAGGAGCTGACTTCCTCCAATTGGTCCATCGAAGGGTATGCGGGAACGGTTGTAGACAGCGTTTATCGTGTTGATGACCATATGGCTAAGCTTACCTTAGGAGGAGGGGCGACTAGAGACTATGACTCTGATCGTACCGTTACGGTAACAGCCAGCACATATGAAGCTGCTTCTGGAAGTACCGGTAAGACGATGAGCTCTAAAGTTATCATTAAGGCTATTGATGATGCGGAGTCGTTATCCTTGTCAGAGACTCAGATTGCTTATGACGTAAATGGCAAGGAGCTAATCGTTACCCTTGCTGGCGGTACATTCGTACAGAGCCAGCTTGGAGCGATAACCGTGTCGGGAGCGGCGACCTCGCAAGGAGGCGTATCACTGCGCTCGGCGGAGCTTCTCAGCCCTAATCGAGTGAAGCTTACGCTGAACTGGAGCGGAACCGTTTACTATAATGAACTAGATCTGCAGGTTAACGTTCCACTGCAAGCCTACGATGATTCAACAGGAGGTACGGCGTTAAACGCTAAGGCAGTGCTGCTTGGAACCGAAAATGTGAAGGAGCCAGTAAATCTTTTGTCCCTTGATTCATTGGATCATTTCAATCGATTAAAAGGATTCGCAGTGTCTGGAACAGGAAGCGCGAGCAGGCTAACTCAAATTGATGCGGGCGATTATGCCGATTATTTGGTGCACGTGCCAGCTACTGGTTCCTATGTTGCAACCTTTAAGGCTACATCTGGCGGCCAAGCTGTGAATGGCATCGTGCTGGAGGCGCAAGATGGCGCTGTTCGGAAAACGATTAACGTACCAAACCTTTACAACCAGGTCGTTGAAATGCGAATTGTCATTGATCTCATTGAAGGTGACCAAAAGCTTCGTATTCTGGCTGGAGCATCCGGCTACGAGCTTAGAGGGATTAAATTTGAGCCGTATGTTGTACAGGTAATGGATCAAAGCGGTGCTATGAAAATTGAAGCGGAAAGCTACACCCATGCGGATGCGGCTGCTGTTCAAAGCAATATGGACGGACAAACGCTGTTATTCAAAAACGTAGGTTTTATCGCGGCAGCAGGCTCGCTTTATTTTGACGTTAATATCGCAAAATCGAGCTTCTACAAAGTGACCTACCGTTATGCAACGCCGCAAGCAGGCGTGAGTGGAACGTTGTCCGTGAATGGGCAAAAGTTGTCTACTACGCCGCTAGGAGCAAGTGGTGGATGGGATAAATATGCGGAGGCTTCTGGCATTGTAGAGCTTGCAGAAGGCATACAAACGATTCAATTTACTAGCAATAATGATGGGGCAAACCTGGATTGGATCACGCTTGAGCAGACTGAAGCGGTTACGCAAATTACAGGTACCACAGCGCTTCCGACTGCTTCGCTGAAAGCTGGAGCCTACAAAGGAACCAAAACGGTTGCTTTAACGACTGCTACAGAAGGGGCTGCCATTTACTATACAACAGATGGATCGCTGCCTAGCAGTACAAACGGGCAATTGTACAAAGGAGAGCTTAAGCTCTCGGAGCTGACAGTGCTCCGCACGATCGTGATTAAAGCAGGAATGAAGGACAGCTTTGTTGCACCATTTACGTATATTATTACGCCAGGGGAAGAGCCAACACCAACGCCAACACCAACGCCGACGACACCAACGCCAACACCAACGCCGACGACACCAACGGAGCCAACACCAACACCGACGTCACCGACGGGGCCAGCTGTAACGCCAGCTCCTACGACGCCTCCGAGTGGAAAGGGCACAATACCGGCACCAACTCCGGTCATGGACACGGCTAGCGGACTTGGTAAAACTGCGATAAGCCAAACGCTTATCGACGAAGCTTTGAAATCAGTAGAAGGAAATAATGGTACCGTTCAAACCATTATAATTAAAGTACCGAGTGTAAATGGAGCTAATGGCTACGAGGTGCAATTGCCTAAAGGGACTATTAGCGAGGCTAAGCTGTCGGTACAGTATGAAATTCAGACAGGTACGGGTACGATTGTTGTACCAAGCCATATGTTGAAATCACTGCCTTCGGATGGGAAAAACGTGTCCATTGTGATTGCGAACATCGATAAAACAAAGCTTAGCGAAGAAGCGAGAGCAGCCATCGGCAGCCGTCCTGCGGTTGAGCTGAATCTCTACGTTGACGGCGTTAAAGTGGAATGGAGCAATCCAGAAGCTGCTGTAAACGTATCGCTTAGTTATACTCCAACAGCTGATGAGCTGGCGAGCAGCGAGCAAATTACAGTGTGGTATTTCGACGCAGCAGGTAAAGTGATTGCAGTGCCAAGCGGCAAGTATGATAAATCGCAAGGTGCTGTGCTTTTCACAGTAAATCATTTCAGTACGTATGGCGTAGTATTCGTAAGCAAAACGTTTGACGATCTTGGCAAATATCCTTGGGCGCAACAAGCGATTAAGGTTATGTCGGCAAAAGGCGTCATCAACGGCATATCGGATAAAGCATACGCTCCAGCTCAAAATGTGAAGCGGGCAGATTTTATTACCCTGCTCGTGAAAACTTTAGGTCTTAATGCTGCGTATGATAGTCAATTTACCGATGTGGCAAAAGGTTCTTATTATTATGATGCGGTTGCCATTGCGAAGAAGCTTGGCGTAGTAACTGGCCGTGCGGACGGTACGTTTGATCCGAATGCCTCCATTACAAGGCAAGAAATGATCGCGATGACAGCAAGAGCGTTAAATATTTCTGGCAAAAAGCTGCAAGCAGGAAGCTCGGAGCAATTGAAATCGTTCACCGATTTGAAGCAGCTAGCAGCTTATGCAACGGACAGTGCTGCTCTTCTCGTAGCGAACGGCATTGTGAAGGGCGATGGCGCTAAGCTTAACCCGCTTGGTTATACAACCCGTGCGGAAGCAGCAGTTATTATGTATGCCATTTACAACAAGTAATAAGATTGGGATGAGCGATGTGGCTCATTGAATGACAAGGAAGAAGCCTTCGAACTCACTGATAAAGTGGGAAAGAGGGCTTCTCTTTTTTTTTGCCTATTCTATGAAAATTTTTTCAAAATAGTCGTATGCCGTTCTCACTATTAATCTAGCGAATAGGATGAGGGTATCAAACGGTAGGAGTTGATTAGGTGTCATTTTATTTTAAGCTGCGCACGTACCTAGGGAGAGATGTAGAAGTTATTCTCTCTAATGGGGATGTGGTTGCAGGTGTGCTGCTGACGGTAGGCTTCTCATACGTTGTGGTTCGAACCTTGAGTGTACCTGGATACGGTGGGACGGAAGATGTGTTGATACGTTTGCGGGTCATCGAATATGTCCGGATTTTATAGGAATGGCTGTACGGATGACGGAAGAAGGCGTGACTATGTCGAGCGATTGATCGCGGATAAGGATGTACTGCCTCCTTTACGAAAAGGAAGAGATTTCTCCCAAGCAGGCAATCGGCGCGGGGTTCACCAGCGCTTGTCAGTGATTATACCCGTTCAAAACGAGGAGCGGACAATAGGGCGTGTCATTCAAGAGGCTATATTGCTGTCGCCAGCTGAAATTATCGTAGTTGTTAATGGCTGTAATGATCGTACTGAGAGTATTGCTAGAGAGCTTGGCGTTTCGGTTATCGTTTTTCAGGAGTCGCTCGGAACGGATGTTGGCAGAGCTATTGGCGCATATGCAGCCACTGGCGATGCGCTGCTGTTTGTGGATGGTGATTTTCATATCCCTTGGAAGGAGCTTGCTCCTTTTCCTAATGCGCTGCTAAGCGAATGTGATCTGGCTGTTAATAAGCTGGATTACCACCTCAGCATGCGCATGCCTTGGAGTGCCGTGACAACGCTGAAAATAGCACTGAATATGGCAGTTGGCCGCGAGGATCTGGCGAATGCTTCACTCGTACATGTTCCATTCGCGCTGAATAGGCGGGCGCTTAATGTTATTCAATGGTCCAATTTATTATGTCCGCCGAAGGCTTATGCGCTGGGACTGCTCGGTGGGTTAACCGTCAAGCCTGTTCACTGCGTAGAAGTTGATCGCTTAAATCGTTATCGTCCGAGCAAACACAGCAATGCCGGAGGAGACCATTCCATTGCAACGATGCAAATAATAGGGGATCATTTTGAGGCTCTACATGCCATTCATAGGAGAGAGGGCAAGAAAGGAGAGATAGGGTGCAGCGGGAATTTGGAAAAGTAAGTATCGTTATTGCAAATTATAATCGTGCAGCATATCTCATTGAATGTTTGGACAGCTTGATGAGTCAAACATATTTGAATAAAGAAATCATCATTGTAGATGACGCATCGACCGATAGGTCGCTGGATGTTATCGAGGCTTGGTGCGAAGCGAACGGAGTAGCGGGTACAGAATCAATAGTACTCGTTAGACTTCCTAGAAATATTGGGTTTTCTGGAGCCGTTACGACGGGTTTCTTCCACGCTAGCGGACAATATATCGCGGTACAGGATGCGGACGATTTCTCTCATCCGCAGCGTTTAGAGAAACAAGTAGCGTATCTCCAAAGCCATGCAGAGGTTGCGCTGGTAGGAACGAGCTACGCTAGCTTTGATGAGGCCGAGAAGAGGCAGTATGTTCAGGAAAAATGGCTGCGTTTCGGTGATGATATTCATGATGTTTACCGCAGCGGCGGTCACTGTGTTTGCCATGGGACGATCATGTTTCGCGGCGATGCTTTTGACCAAATTGGCGGATTGAGCCGACGAATTGTCGGGGCGGAGGATTATGAGTTCATCGTTAAATTTTTGAATAACAAAGCTCGTATTGAAAATATTCCTGAAATTCTTTATTACTATCGTCTGCATGCGAGCCAACGTTCATTGGCTTTTTATGCGAAAAAGGAGTGAGGTGAAATGGCAGGCTCGCCGTTATCCGTCTTAATGGCTCTGGACAGTATGGATGCCGGTGGTACGGAAACACATGTATTAAGTCTAGCAAAAGCACTAATAAAAATAGGTCAAAGAGTGAGTATAATTGCCGCGGACGGCCCTATGCGGTTTCGGTTTGAGGATGCCGGGTGCCATGTATATTTGTTTGAATTCCAGCCAGCTGGAGTGTCAGTTCAAACGGAGCGAATCGTTTGGCTGCTGGAAATTATGCGAAGCGAGAAAGTAGATTGCGTTCATGTGCATCAGACTCCATCAGGTTTGTTTACGGCAAAGGCAGCTAATCTATTAGGAATTCCGTCTATATTTACCGTTCATGGCACCTATTATCCGCAGACTGCTCTAAAATCGCTGCTTGTTTACTCGGAATCGGTCATATGTGTAAGTGCTCCTCTTCAAAGCTACATCACGCGGCTTGGCTTTCCGTCTATCGTTGTCCCGAATGGCATCGATCTAGCGGAGTTTTATCCATCCAGCGGCGCAAAGCTTCGCTCAGACTTAGGTATTTCTGAAGATGCAATTGTACTTATGTATGCTAGCCGCTTGGCTTGGGGAAAGGCAACAGCATGTGATGTCCTGCTGCGGGCGATGAAGGATCTTTATCGTTATGGGTGGGATAAGCTTGAGCTTGTCGTTGTCGGGGATGGCCCTAAATATAATGCAATTTCAGAACTTGCGGAATTCATTCAGGTGGAAATCGGAAGACGGTTCATTCATATGGTTGGAAAACAATCTCAAATGCGAGAGTATTACAATGCTTCAGATATCGTTGTCGGTACGGGACGCGTTGCGCTGGAGGCAATGGCTTGCGAGAAGCCAGTGCTTGCCATTGGCAACCATGGCTATTTTGGCTGGGTAGAGCCGAGTAATTATGAGCAGGCTTGGCTTAACTATTTTGGAGACCACGGTTCGTCTGCCACTTATTCCCGTTATTTGTTTGCAAGCGAGATTGCAGATGGATGCCGCAGGCTGGAGGGGCTGCGCGCTAATGGAATAGAGGGAAGACGGTGGGTGGAACGTGAGTTTCATATCGATCAATCCATTGATCAAATGATGAGCGTGTATCGTTCAGCAATTGGAGAGATTTAATGAAGGGCGGTACGCAATGAAAAGAATTTTGTATGTAGGCTGGTTAGGGTTTAACAATGTTGGTGATGAGTTAATGTGGCTGTTGTTTCGCGACCTGTGCAGAGCGTATCTGCCTGAGAAAAAATATGATGTCATTCCGTCAATACCGGGCGTAGATATTCGGAACTCGGGTCCGTATGATGTTGTCGTGCTCGGCGGCGGCTCGCTGCTCATTCCAGGTTATATCGATGTTGCTTACCAAGCGGCACGGAACCATAAAAAAGTAATGATTTGGGGCAGCGGTCATGACAGACAGGAGTTTCCTGTATTTGATGCCTCGGGGAAGGTCGCAGCCCATTTGGCCTACACCGGTGAGAACCTAGCAACGAATGAGAAATTAGCTGAGCTAGTGAAGATGTCAAAATATTGCGGCGTCCGAGGTCCATTGTCCTATCAGTTTCTCGAGGATTCTGGCGTCCGAATGGATCAGGCGATCATAAGCGGTGACCCGGCATTTCTGCTGCCTGCACCGTCGCCTCGCAAGAATAAGCAGGCTAGCAGAACGATTGGTGTGAACTGGGGAACAGCTTATAATCGAATATTCGGCGGCAACGAGGAAAAGGTAGAGCAGCAATTGGTAGAGGCGCTGCGTATATTAATCTCGCAGGGTTATCGCGTCAATATTTTCTCCGTTTGGGGTCCTGATAGAGAAGCTTGCAAGCGTCTATATGCGAAGCTGGGAAACCAGACAAATGTGGATCTTGATTTGGAGCTGTACCATCATGAGGATTTGATGGAGAAGCTTAAGTCCTATGCGCTGACGATCAATTTCAAATTGCATGCTAGTTACTTATCAGCAGCGGCAGGGGTGCCGTTCGTAAGCCTTGGATATCGATTCAAATGCATAGACTTTGGCTGCTCGGTGGATCTTCAGGATTATGTGCTCTCTACCGGCGATACGGCACTTGGCGAAAACATTCTGGACAGAGTAGCCAAAATTGAAAAAGAAACGGATATGATTCGCGAAAAGTTTTATTCGCATCAGAGCCGTTATCGCGAGCTGCTGAAACAGCCATTTCAAGAAGATCTGTTTTAAGGAAATAGCTGCAACAGCGTAATAGGAGCTGCCCGAAGGTTTATTAACTTTCGGGGCAGCTCTTTTTTTAATAGACAAAGGATGGATATTATAGGAAGAAGGTTGACATCGAAAAATAGTTTATGATATATAAAAAGAAGGATTGGCACTCAAAGAGTTTGAGTGCTAAAATATAAGGTAGCGGTTTAATAAACGTTGAACAAGCCTTCCTGTTGCGTTACCTTTAGGCTTACTAATTATTGATGAATGGAAAGGGGATCTATCCATGTCCAAAAAACAGTTCAAAGCAGAATCGAAACGATTGCTGGAAATGATGATTAATTCCATTTATACGCAGCGCGAGATCTTTTTGAGAGAGCTTATCTCGAATGCCAGCGATGCGATCGACAAGCTATATTACAGAGCGCTAACTGATGACCAAATGGTATTTAACAAAGAGGATTATTATGTTAAAGTCGTTGCCGACAAGGCAAACCGAACATTAACGATCACCGATACAGGGATTGGCATGACGAAGGAAGAGCTGGAGAATAACCTTGGCGTTATTGCGAAGAGCGGCTCTTTTGCCTTTAAGAAGGAAAATGAGCTTAAGGATGGACATAACATTATCGGCCAATTCGGCGTAGGCTTCTACTCTGCATTTATGGTGGCGGATGTGGTTACCGTTGTGACCAAAGCTCTTGGCAGCGATGAGGCGTTCAAATGGGAATCAACTGGCGCCGACGGCTACACGATTGAGTCATGCGAGAAGGATTCCGTTGGTACGGAAATTGTACTTAATATTAAGGAAAATACCGAAGATGATCAATACGATGAGTACTTGGAAGAGTACCGTTTGAAGTCGATCATCAAAAAATATTCTGATTTCATTCGCTACCCAATTAAGATGGATGTGAAGGGCCAACGGCCTAAAGCAGATGCAGAAAACGAGTTTGAGGAATATCAAGAAGAACAAACCGTTAACAGCATGGTGCCGATTTGGCGTAAAAATAAAAATGAGCTGACATCGGAAGATTATGATCAGTTTTATTTTGAAAAACGTTACGGCTTCGACAAACCGATCAAGCATCTTCATATTAGTGCGGATGGCGCTGTTGTGTACAATGCGATTTTGTATATTCCAGAGAGCACACCTTTCGATTATTATACGAAGGAATATGAGAAGGGGCTGGAGCTTTATTCAAATGGCGTTCTAATTATGGATAAATGCTCAGACCTGCTGCCGGACTATTTCAGCTTCGTTAAAGGTATGGTTGATTCGGAGGATCTATCGCTCAACATTTCACGTGAAATGCTGCAGCATGACCGTCAGCTGAAGCTGATTGCGAAGAACATCAACAGCAAGATCAAAAGCGCGCTCCTTGGCATATTGAAGGATGACAGAGAGAAGTATGAGTCGTTCTACAAAGCATTCGGCAGACAGCTGAAATTCGGCGTATACAACGATTACGGCGTTAACAAAGAAGTGCTTCAAGACCTGCTTATGTTCCACTCCTCGAAAGAGAAGAAGCTAGTTACACTGGACGAGTATGTGTCAAGAATGAGCGAGGATCAAAAGTACATTTATTATGCTTCCGGTGAATCGATTGAGCGGATTGATAGACTTCCGCAAACCGAGCTGGTAACGGATAAAGGCTTTGAAATCCTGTACTTCACGGACGATATTGATGAATTTGCCATCAAGATGGTTGCGAAGTATAAGGATAAAGAATTCAAGTCGGTATCAAGCGGCGATCTTGGTATTGAAGAGGACGAGAAGGACAAGGAAACGGCCGAAGAGCAGGATGCCAATAAAGAGCTTTTCGAGCAGATGAAAGAAATTCTTAACGATAAAGTAAAAAGCGTAAAAGCTTCGAAACGCCTTAAAACACACCCTGTGTGCTTATCCACAGAAGGTGAAGTAACGATTGAAATGGAAAAAATATTGAATGCGATGCCGAACAACCAAGAAGTAAAAGCAGACAAGGTGCTCGAAATTAACGTGAACCATGAAATATTCCAATCGTTGAAGGATGCTGCTGGGCAGGATAAAGTGAAGCTGGCTCTTTATACAAGCCTGCTTTACAACCAAGCGCTTCTCATCGAAGGTTTGCCAATTCAAGATCCAGTTGCGTTTACGAACGATATTTGCAAAGTAATGGTTTAATAGAGCAAGCGACAAGCAAGTGTAAAAAGCCCGTACGGGGTCATTCCCGTACGGGCTTTTTTTTCTACGACAGAACAATTATGGATGCGGATCGAAAGCTCAAAATGTCGAGAGACGAAGCTGATTCTAGAATTGGTGCTGCGCGATGTTGGATAGAGGGAGCATAGCCCCTGGCTTTGATATAGTTGAGATAGCTACCGATAAAATTACTCAAGGCGAGTATTGTGCTTGCGCAAAATATAATAAATCATGGTATTGATTATTATTCCGGATATAATAGCACTACAAGATAAGAAATAATTGAATAAGAATGCAGAAACAAATAAATAAACAATATTTATTGTATGAATAAATGTGAAGCCGCAGAGGAGGGTTTATAGATGATACGGATAAAACGCCGGCTAAACTTAATTACGCTTATATTGCTGCTCATGTGTATTATTATTGTTCCGGTTCTTATCCAAGGTTATATGTTGGGCAAAGGAGCAGTTAAGCAAGTGGAAACGTTGTACGACAAATCGGTTTCGAGCAATATGGAGTCGCTCTCCATCAGCTTGGACTTTTATGTGAACCATATCGAGGATTATATTCGCACCTTGTCGCAGGATCAGGAATTACAGAGGCTGTTAAGTCGAGATAATAATGCTTCCATAAATGAACAGGCGGTCAGAGACCGGCTGAAGTCGTTCACTGCTGCCTATCGGTTAAGGGTGCCCTTATACGTACAAATTATTAACGATCAAGGGGAAGTATTCAGCAATAGCGTTTTGCATGACACAGAAGTTGAACGGTTAAAGCAAGTGGTGCAGCAGTTTAATTGGCCTTCCGAGAGGATACCTTATGATAATAACGTCATGTATCGCAATGTGGGCCCCAACTTTCACGACCTCTCGGAGGGGCAGAACGCATTTTATTTCACTAAAAATATTGTACATGGCAATTCGGCACTAGGCCTCTTGAACGTAGAGGTCAACGAGAGCTTATTTCAGCGGCTGCTGCGCAAAATTCAACTGAACAACTCAACCCTTGCATTCATAAGTCAGGAAGACGGCGAATTGCTTATTTCTAGCGAAGATGATGACGACCGCCTGAAGGAGCTCTCCAGACAGGCGATATCGAAGGCGAAGGTGGACGGTGGGGGATATGAAAGCTTTCTGATTCAGTGGAACGGCCAAAGCTACTTTTGCTCCATCCAAAACATTCCCTTCTTAAGATGGTATTTAATTGCGTTAACGCCGGAAGAGCTTTTGGCAAGTCCCACTAAGCAATTGTGGAGCCATACGCTCACGGTAACCGTGTCGTCCATTCTTTTGATTTCACTTATCCTGTATATATTCACAAGAAAAGCGATGATACCTGTACTGAATTTATCGAGGATGGTTCGGAAAATACGCTTTAATGATGCTGGGCAGGGGCAGGATGTCATTGGAAACTTCCAATACAAAGGCTTGGAGGAAATTGAAATTTTATTCTCGGGCATTCAGCAAATGCTAAGCCGGATTAATGAACAGATTGAGCGAATTAAAACGGATGAACGGGAAAAGTCGAGCCTGGAGCTCAATCTCTTGCTGTCCCAGATCAAGCCTCATTTCCTGCATAATTCGATTAATTCGATCCGTTGGATGGCGGAAATGAAGGGCGAGAAGATGATTGCCCAGACTCTTGTTAATTTAAGCAGCATGCTGAACTATACACTAAGCAAATCACGAACCATATGGAGCACGGTCGGCGAGGAAATGGATTATGTCAGAAGCTATATTGCGTTTCAGGAAAAACGGATGTTCATCAAAATTGAAACGATATGGGATGTGCCGCATGAGGTGCAGGGTGCAAAAATATTGAAGCTGACGCTGCAGCCGATTGTCGAGAATGCAATCATGCATGGATTTACTAATCTTGATGGAATTACGCCACAGCTGACGATTACTTGCGCGATGGAAGGGGAGCAGGTACGGGTGGAGGTTATAGATAACGGAGTCGGAATTGAAGAAGGCTCCATTGCCGGTATGCTGATAACGGATTCCAATGAGTACGAGGATGAGGAACGAACCTCGGGGATCGGGCTTAAAAATGTGCATCGTCGCTTGCAGCTGGAGTATGGCGAGAGGTATGGCATCGAAATTCGAAGTGTAGTGGGTAAAGGGACGAACGTAACACTTACCTTTCCCTATATCGATCATAATGGAGGAGATTCGGAATGAAAGTGATGATTATTGAAGACGATATGCTAGTTAGAATGGGGATCAAATCATTAATTCCTTGGTCTGAAATGGGGCTGGAGGTCGTCTGCGAAGCCAGAGACGGAGTTGAAGCTGTTGAGCTGTACGAGAGATTTCTGCCGGACATCGCACTTGTGGATATTTTGCTTCCCAGAATGAATGGGCTTGATTTTATTGAGAAGGTAAAGCCCTTAAATCCGGACGGGGAATTTGTTATTTTAACCTGCAATCAAGATTTCGAAACGGTTCGCAAATCGCTGCGCCTGGGCGTTCATGATTTCATCGTAAAATCAACGATGGAAATTGAAGAGCTTCAGCTTATTTTGAAGCAGCTGACAGCGAAGATGAAAGCCAAGCTGCTGGAGCATCATTTTCAGGAAGAAGGGACGCCGGAAGCGGGTTCAAGATTCGTTCGTAAAGCCAGCTTATTAAGAGACTGGCTGCACGGCTTGTATAACAGTGAAGAGACAGAAGCGTTTGCCGAGAAGCTGGGAGAGTATAAATATTTTCTGCAAAAGGGAGAATATGAGGCATGGGTTGTGGCATTAGATCCTTCTCAGGATGAATCCAAATTAACTTCCCAAGAAATCGTTAAAATAGGCCATTCGATTGACCATATGGCTGTTGAACTTTACCGCAGCAGGCTAATTGGGTTTGTGGAAAACATAAATGATAACCGATGGCATGTATTGGTGAGCAGCACGAATAGCTCGGATATCGACCCGAAGCAGTTGATCGACTCGGTTTCGCAGTATTTGGGCCATACTCTATCCATTGCTGTGAGTAAAAGGTTTACAGACTGGCGGGAGTGGACCGTGTATGATCGTTTTGCCAGCGACCTGCTAAGCCTCAAATATTTTTGTGAAAATGACCACCTGTTTCAGGGCGAGCTGCCTGAAGCAACGCTTTCCGATGCCGTCTTTATTTGGAAAAAGGCGATAATGAACAAACTGTCCAGCTTTCAATACGAGCAGGCAGGAGATCTGCTGGCAAACCTCAAGCAGGTCGTCGGCCCGCCATATCCCAAACCAAACCTGCTGCACAATGTACTGGAGGATATTTTATTCCAGCTGAAGCAAATCTGCGAAATGTCGGGACGGCGTCCATCGGAGACTTATTTCCAAAGATCTGAGCTGCTGGACTGCGTTTCATTAACGCAAGCGGTGCATTTGTTATACAACGCTATCCATGTGCTGCAGGAACCGGCATTCAAAGAGAAGAACGGCCATGAAAGAAAGAAGTTTGTTGAAGCCACCGAAATGTTTATTCAAGAGCACAGGTTTGATGAAATTAGTTTAAATGCCATCGCGATGCATCTTAAAGTAAGCCCTGTATATCTCAGCAGAATATATAAGGAAGAGAAAGGGATTTCTTTCAGCACCGCTGTTTTGACAGCCAAGGTGGAGCAGGCCGAAACGATGATCCGCAGCGGAATGACCTTAACTGAGGTTTCGGACAAGCTGGGCTACTTAAACCTAAGCTCGTTTACCCGCATGTTTAAGAAAATTAAGGGGATTGCACCCTCACACTATGCAGATGCTGAAAAGAATTAAAAGATGTTAACTGCGGCTTGAAAAATGATAAATGGTATCCTCTTCGGATATAAAGTGATAAATCAAATGGTTGGCTTAGGAGATTCATCTGCTTATGGAAAGCTTCTATACTAGGAAGCAAGACATCAACTAATGAAAGAAGGAAGGTTTCCATGAGGATGAGAAGATGGTCTGTTTTAAGTATAGCTTTAATGATGCTGGTTACAATGTCGCTTTCTGCATGTTCCAAGAATGAAAATGAAAGCGCTTCTACAGGTGGGGAAGGACAGGAAAAGGTCAATATTGTTTTCTGGAATTCAGGGTTTGCGACCATTGATGAAAATAACAAAGCGAAGAAAAAAGAAGACTTCTACATTTCTCAGGCCGTTGCAAGGTATGAGAAGGCCCATCCCAATGTGAAGATTGATGTGCAGGATGTTCCTTCCGGAGATGAGCTGTTTGCTAAATTCCAAACGGCCAGCATTGCCAAGAACGGTCCTGATTTAACGGTACTCTGGTCAGGTTCCTATATGCTTCGGTTTAAACAATTTTTAGAGCCGATGGATAGTTACTTTTCAGGTGAAGAAAGATCCAGAATCGTTGGATGGAGCGCAACAACGGAAGACTTTACGGCCGATGGCAAAGCCTATGGCGTTCCATTTGGGACAGACGGAACTTTTCTTCTAGCGTATAACAAGAAAATTTTTGCGGATGCCGGAATCGATCCCATTGCCCAGCGCCCGAAAAATTTTCAAGAGTTTGTAGCTATGCTGGAGAAAGTGAAGACGAAGGATATTACGCCGCTTGGTTTGTTTAAAGACAGCTTCCTTCATGTACCGGACTATTGGATTGCTCAAACGGTGGATATTCCGGGCCTCGACAGCTTGGTCAAAGGGACAACCAATTTCTCCGATCCAAAGCTGGTGAATGTGATGAAGGGCTGGCGCGAGCTGTTCGAGAAAAACTTGGTCATTGCCGATGATTCAGTTCGACAACTGTTTATTCAAGAGCAGCTCGGCATGACGGTTGGAGCAAATGCGGACATCTTGAACTTCAGCAAGGAGATGGGCGACAAGGTCGGCTTTATGAAAATTCCAGACTTCAGCGAGGATGTCAAAATCCACGATGGCGGTCCTGGCGGGGTGGGCGCTGCGTTTGTGGTGACGAACTACTCGGAGCACAAGAAAGAAACGGCTGATTTCGTCAAATTCCTGATGAGCAAGGAAGAGCAAATCAACAAAATTAAGTCGGGCGAAGCACGCATTACAGTCGTCAACGATGTGGATGTGAACGAGTACGTATCCGATCCGCTAGTGAAAACGATGCAGGATATGGCCAATGAACCTAGCACTATTTTCTGGCCGGACAATGTTTACCCAGCGGAGCTGACAAGTGAGATGATGTCGCTGCAATCCCTGGTTTCCAGCGGGAAGATGACGGCAGAGGAATTTATGAAAAAAATCGACCAGAAACGTGATTCGCTTCTAAAAAATAAATAGGCGGTTAAGGAGCGGCCTTCATAGGAAAGGAGGTCGCTTCTACCAAAAGGCAAGGAGGAATAGAAGGATGGGTCTCAAGCAAGAACGATGGGTAGGTTTGTTCTCCTTGCTGCCGGCTTTTCTGTTACTAGCTGTATTCGTAGGTTATCCCATGTTTAACACGTTTTTTCATAGCTTTACGGAATGGGATGGGGTCACTTCTACGTTTGTTGGCTGGGATAATTTTAAGACGATCCTTAGTAATGGCGATTTGCCGCTTATGCTGCGTAACAACTTAATCTTTTTATTATCGGTTCCCGGGATCTTGTTCATTTCGCTAACGGTATCGGTTCTGCTGCATGAGGAGGTTCCGGGGTGGCGCTTGTTTCGTTCGGTGTATTACTTGCCGGCTATCCTCTCCTCGGTCGTTATCGGTTTTTTGGCAAAGTCCATGTTTACGAACAAAGGGATCGTGAATACGCTTCTGGAAAATGCCGGACTTGGCGCGTTTACGACGGATTGGCTGAATACGGTGCCGACCGAATTTATGATCTTGATTCTATGTTTTTACTGGCAGACGCTAGGCCAAGGAACGCTCATTTTTTTATCGGGGCTATCTTCGATCTCCAATGAATTGTTTGATGCGGCCAAAATAGACGGAGCCAATTGGCGTCAGCGATTAATGTACATCGTCATACCGTCGTTATATCCAGCGATATTTTACTTTACGATCGTCAATGTTATTTACGTTTTTGTCGGGCTGTTTGGCCTTGTTTATTCGATCACTGGTGGCGGGCCCGGTTACGAGACAACACCAATCGATTATATGATTTATATTCAAGCTTTCCGAAGCGGAAATATGGGCTATGCGAGCGCGCTGTCGGTTTTCTTGTTCTTCATTGTTATGTTCATTACCTGGATTCAGTTGAAAATATCCAAGCGCTTGGAGCAATAGGAGGACATTATGAAAACAGCCTCTAGAAGAATGGTTAGATTTCTGATCTTTATCGTGCTCGCTGTCATTGCCTTCATGGCGATGTATCCGTTGTTCTACATGGCTATCAGCAGTATGAAGCCGACGATAGAATATATCAAACATCCGATGGGTCTTCCAAAAACCTGGTATTTTGATAACTTCATCGCACTCATTTATCGCTTCTCTCTCGTTCGGTTGTTTGGCAATACGCTCGTCTACGTGGGACTTAGCTTAGTTGCTTCCCTAGCCTTGTCAATTCCGGCAGCCTATGCTTTTGCCAAACTAAAATTCAAATACCGCAACGGGTTTTATATTATTATGATCGCTACGATGACCATACCGGGTATTACTTTTATCATTCCAAACTATTTGTTGATGTCAAAGATCGGCTGGACTGACCATATCATATCCGTGGTGACCATCTGGTCTGTCTCGGCTATTCCGAGCACGGTCTTCTTACTCACTTCACTAATGAGAGCCATGCCCGACGAAGTGCTCGAAGCGATAAAAATAGACGGTGCCAAATATCATCAGGCGATGTTCAAAGTGATTTTGCCCATGAGCTTGCCGGGCGTGGTCACGGTATCGATCTTTAATGCGACGAACTGGTGGAACGATTTGTTAACCCCCCTGATCTATTTGCAATCGGATGGCTTAAAGACTGTAACCGTTGCGGTGGCGACTGTGCTCAATCGGTTCAGCTCAGACTACCCGCTGTTATTGTCAGGGCTGTTGCTTGCTTCACTGCCGCCCATTGCGATTTATATTATTTTTCAAAGCTATATTCGTAAAGGGCTGGTTATCGGAGCTGTTAAATAAACGATATCGAATGAGGATAGGAAAGGATGTCATCACATGAGTACGAAGCAAGGACGCCTCTTTTCAAAAGTAGCGATTATTACAGGAGCGGCAGCAGGAATAGGTAAGGGAGCGGCACTGCTCTTTGCCGAAGAAGACGCGAGTCTTATCCTGGTCGACATCAACGAGGAGAAGTTAAATGAGGTGGCAGCCGAAATTCGCCAAATGGGCGGAAGCTGCGAGATCGTATGCGGCAGCGTAGGCCTGATGAAGACAGCTGAAGATGCGGTGGCAAGAGCGGTCAACGCTTACGGCGGGCTTGATATCGTTTTTAACAATGCGGGCATTATGCCTGTTGGCGATATTTTGGATTATGAGGAAGAAACTTGGGATGAAGTGCTGCAGGTTAACTTAAAGTCGATGTTCTTAATGTGCAAAAAGGCGATCCCTGAGATGCTCAAGAGAAATGGTGGCTCTATCATTAATACATCTTCTGTCATGGCCTCTTTAACGGAGCCTGGCTATACCGCTTATTCTGCTTCCAAGGCAGGCATTATTGGTTTGACCAAAGAGATTGCCGTCTCCTATGCCGAGAAGGGCATCCGCTGCAATTCGATTTCGCCAGGCTGGGTGGAGACCGATATGAACGTCCGTCTCGCCGAAAGCATGGGCGGAATGGATAAATTGTACGCGATCATTAAACAGCAGCAGCCGCTCGGAAGAATGGCAACGACGCGCGAGGTTGCGTACGCCGTGTTATTCCTAGCCTCCGACGAATCTGTTGTCGTTAGCGGCTCTAATTTAAGCATTGACGGAGCAGCATCGGCTGCGATTTGATAACAAGCCCTCATTCAAAATCATTCACTCTCATATGGAGGTTATACCTATGGCTAAAATTAGTATTATCGGAGCAGGATCTGCCATGTTCTCCCTCAGTCTAATCAAGGACATCTGCTTGACGCCTTCTCTTGAAGGCAGTGTCGTCAGCTTTATGGATATAGATGAGCAGAGATTGGAAAGCGCATATTCCCTTTGCGAACGCTACGCCAAAGAAGCTAATATCCATCTGGTGCTGGAGAAGACGACGGACCGGAGAGAATCGCTAAGTGGAGCCGACTTCGTCGTGCTTGCTGCGCTAGTCGGAGGCCATCAGCGCTTGAAGGACGGATGGGATATTGCCCAGAAGCACGGTTATCGGTTTGGCGGGAGCCTGCATGTGATGCATGACGAAGGTTTCTGGATTAATTTCGATCAGCTGCGCCTGATGGAATCGGTTATGCTGGATATTTTGGAAATTTGTCCGGACGCTTGGTATATGCTCGTGTCCAACCCAGTCATGGCGGGCGTAACCTACTTGCAGCGCAAGTATCCACAGGCCAAGCTGGCAGGCTTTTGCCATGGTTCTAACGGGGTAAAAGCTGTGGCTGAGGTGATCGGACTCGACCCGAATCATATTACGTATGAGATTCCAGGCGTGAATCACTTTATTTGGCTGACCGAGTTCCGGTACAAAGGGGAAAATGCATTTCCTATTTTGGATCGTTGGATCGAAGAAAAATCGGCTGCTTATATTGAGAACTGCGCTACCTGCGACTGGTTAGGTCCCAAAGCGCTTGATCTCTATAAGAAGTTCGGCGTATTTCCCATTGGCGATACGGGAAATCCGGGTGGCGGCTCTTGGCCGGCTTGGCACCATGCGGATCAAGAGACGGAGCAACTCTATAAGGAAGACCCTCAGGCTTGGTGGCGGGATCTTTACTTCGCGGGAGGTGCAGCTGGCGTAGAGAGGATTCGGAAGGTTTCCGAAAATACGACAGAAGCAGTTATGGATCATTTCCCGCCAGTGCATTCGTCAGAACCAATGATTCCGTTTATTGAAGCGATAGCATGTGATGTGCCTAGAGTGATGATCCTTAATATATTGAATGACAGCAACTACGTGCCGGGCATCCCGCTCGATTTTCAGGTGGAAATTCCTTGTTACGTCAGTGGAATTGGCGTTCAAGGCATTAAGACCAAAGGCTTGCCTAAGCCTCTGATTAACTTTGCGCTTCGTGACCGTGTCGCTCCGGTGGAAATTGAGCTGCAGGCTTATGATAGCGGGAATCTTGAAGATCTTGTTCAGTTAATTATGATGGATCCGTGGACCCGTTCCGAGAAACAGGCTCGTGCGCTGCTGGATGATATTCTTGAACTGCCTAGCCTTGCTGCGATGAGACAGCACTTTAATTAAGGGGGCAGGCAGAATTGGCTATCGAACAGTTTGAGCTTTATGGGGAAACGGCAATAAGGGTACAGAATGAGGAGCTGGCGTTCACGCTGGTACCGGCTTGGGGAAGTAACCTACTATCTTTGCGATTAAAAAATAAAGATCTTGAATTGCTGCGATTTCCAGAAAACCAGGAATCGTATAAGGCAGATCCTATCTTGTATGGCCTGCCGATCCTCTTTCCTCCCAATCGCATTGCCGATGGCAGGTTCGCATTTCATGGCAGAGACTACCAGTTTGATATTAATGATGCGGCTGAGCACAATCATACCCATGGCTTATTATTTGATGCGCCATGGAAGCTTTTACGGGCAGAGTCAGAGGGAGAGAGGATCGTACTGGAGACGATCATTTATTCCGATGAGCATGAAGCGATTTTAGCTCGGTTTCCACATTCATTTAGTGTTCAAATGAGTTACATCTTGGAGCGGGCAACGCTCACGATTAAAGCGACAATCAGCAGCCGGGATGCCGCGCCATTTCCTTGGGGACTGGGCTATCATACGACCTTTAATTATCCGTTCGACCGCTCTGGAGATCTGGCGAAATGTCGATTCTCTCTCAATGCGGATAAGCAGTGGGTGCTGGACGAACGTTTTTTGCCAACCGGCGAACTAGTGGATATTCCTTATTTGGAGGAGCTGCGCGAGGGGAAAAGCTTAGTCGAGCACGCGCTGGACGATGCGTTTCAGACAGCAGAATCGGGAGCCAATGAGGCAGTGCTAACCGATCTGAATTCCGGCATTCGCGTTGTGTACAGCGCGGACGAGCATTTTAAGCATTGGGTAGTCTACAACCATGATGCACGGCAGGGTTATTTGTGCCCAGAGCCTTATACCTGGATAACGAATGCACCAAACTTGCAGCTACCGCAGGAGCTGACGGGCTTCCGTGTTCTTCAGCCTGGCGAGCAAGTGACAACAACAACACGAATTCGGATGGAAGAGGTGATTTGAGCATGTCTTTGCGCAGTGACCGATGGTTTAAACATCCGTCAAAGGAAACGCGATTCCAGCATCTGTCGGCCATGAGGGCTAACGGGCATGTTCCGGAATCATTTGTAGGCAAGCCGATTATTGGCATTTTCAACTCTTGGAGTGATTTGAATAGCTGCAATGCGCCCCATAAAGAATTAGTCGAGTTTGTCAAACGTGGAGTGCTGCTTGCTGGAGGATACCCGCTTGAGATGCATACGATCACGACGCCTGCTGATTTTATGAAGCCTTCGGATCTGCCTTATCGCAATTTGATGGCGATGGACGTTGAGGAATCCATTCGGGCATTGCCGATTGACGGCGCAGTGCTGCTTTGCGAATGCGATAAGACAACACCCGCCCAGCTTATGGGTGCAGCCAGCAGCAATATTCCTTCGCTGCAGCTTGCTGCCGGACACCGGGCATCGGGTTCCTTTCGCGGGAAGAAAGTGAATTATGGGACGGATCTTTGGAAGCTGATGGATGATTACAATGCGGGCCTTCTGACAGACGAGGAATGGAACGAGCTGGAGAAATGCATTTCATGCACGCAGGGAGGATGTCCCGTCATGGGTACCTCCTCTACGATGAAATGCCTATCGGAGATTCTCGGCATGATGCTGCCGGGCACTTCCACGATTCCGGCCACGCATGCCAGCCGTAAATGGGCAGCCGAAGAAACGGGCAAACGAATTGTTGCGATGGTTAGGGAAGAGTTGACTCCGGCTCGTCTAATGACCGAAGCCGCATTTGATAATGCCATCAAGCTGCTGGCAGCGCTTGGCGGCTCTACCAATGCCGTTATCCACTTAACTGCGATTGCAGGGCGACTCGGGATCCATATCCCCTTAAAGAGATATGAAGAAAGATCAAGTGAAATTCCGCTTTTGGTCAATCTTCAACCAAGTGGAGAGCACAGTATGGATGACTTTTTTGAAGCAGGCGGACTTGGCGCTGTGATCAGCAGGCTGCTGCCCCAGCTCGATGCGACCTGTCTGAGTGCACTGGGAACTACGCTTGAAGAATGTTATCGCGATTATCCCTCTTACCGGAATGATGTTATTTATTCTCTGGCCGAACCTTATAAAGTGGAAGCGGGCATTGCTGTACTAACAGGTAATTTGGCTCCTTCGGGAGCTATTCTGAAACGAGCAGCTAGTTCCTTAATCAATCATCAACATAGAGGCCAAGCCATAGTATTCGATAGCTATGAAGAGATGTATGAAACCATTGATAGCGAGCAGCTGGAGGTGGATGAGACCTCCGTGTTAGTTCTGCGAAACTGTGGACCGGTGGGAGCAGGGATGCCCGAATGGGGAGCGCTGCCAATTCCGAAGAAGCTGTTAAAGCAGGGAATTCGGGATATGGTACGAATCAGCGACGCCCGAATGAGTGGAACAAGCTTTGGTACGAATATTTTGCATGTTTCGCCGGAAGCCCAGCTTGGAGGGCCTATCGCTGCCATTCGAAGCGGAGATTGGATAGTGGTAGACCTCGATCACGGTACGCTTAGTGTAGAGCTTATGGACGCGGAAATACGCGAGCGTTTGCAGGATTGGTCGCCTGTTCGTCCCCATAAGCGAGGGTTTATGAAGCTGCATGCGGATCATGTTTTGCAAGCCGACGAAGGCTGCGACCTTGCTTTTCTGCGTCCAAATTCCAAAGAGGAAGCAAAATTTATAGAACCAACCGTCGGAAGAGGTTAGTGGGAGTTAGTCATTCACATACATGGAGTGATTCGAGGGGGAAACAACGATGAACAAAGCTCAAGCGTTTGCGGCTAGTCTGGGCCTGCCGGACAAAGAGCAGTATCAGCTCGCGACAAGTGCTAAAAGATTTGAAGATGGAGCCCATTACCGTGTGGAAATCCCTTCGGTAGAGGGTCCTGCAATTATGGAGAGCGTCATTGCAGAAGCCAAGCAATTTGGACTAAAGGTCAACCGAGTCTCTCAGGGCAGCGGAATTATGCTGTTAAGCGATTCCGAAATTGGCGATATGGTACAAATGGGCATGGCGGAAGGGATGGAGGTATGCCTCTTCGTCGGGCCTCGCATGAGCTTTGATATCGGAGCCATGTCTCTTAGCAGCAGCGGAAAGCTGCTTGGCGGGCGGCATGCCGGAATGGATCAGTTGCTATACGGTTTGGAAGAAATATTCCGAGCGGCGGAATTAGGCATTCGAAGCGTGCTTGTGGCGGATGAAGGCTTATTATGGCTGATCAATCAAGCGAAAATCAAGGGACAGCTGCCAGCCAATTTGGTTGTTAAAATTTCAGCGCTGATGAGTCCGACCAATCCGGTAAATGCTCGGATTTTTACGGAGCTTGGCGGCACTACCTTGAATTTGCCTGGCGATATTACACTTCCACAGCTGTCATCGATTCGAACCGTGGTTGATGCTCCGATTGATCTCTATATTGAGTCGCCGGATGACTTGGGCGGTTTTATCCGCAACTATGAAATTCCGGAAATTGTAAGAATCGCTTCGCCGGTTTATCTGAAATTCGGTCTTCGAAATGCAGCTAGCGTGTATCCGGCGGGGATTCACAACAAAGAGCTGGCTATCGCCCAGTGCAGGGAGAAAGTGCGCAGAGCTCATTTGGGCATTCAAGTTCTCAATCGATATCATTCGTCTGCCATTCAATCCGACAAGTTTGCCGAAGGGCTGGGAATTCCTTCAGTGCACTAATGCGATAACCCAAGGGATGGAGTGAATAGAGAAATGACTATAGAGCAGACTTATTTGAATTTTATTGATGGAAAATGGAGCGTATCCGCAACCGGAAGGTTGACGGAAAGCATTAATCCTGCCAATTCGTCTGAGATCGTCGGATATGTGCAAGATTCAAATGAAGCGGATCTTGATCTTGCGGTGAATGCCGCAAATCGTGCCAAAGAAGCATGGCGGAAGCTCTCGGGTGCGGCCCGGGGCGATTATCTGTTCAAGGCAGCCAACCTCTTGGAGGCAAGACTGGAAGATATAGCTGGAACCATGATGCGCGAGATGGGCAAGACCCTTGCGGAATGTAAAGGTGAAACGGCTCGTGGAGTTGCCATTCTTCGTTATTATGCCGGGGAAGGCATGCGGAAGACAGGTGACGTTATTCCTTCAACTGATCATGAGGCGATCATGTTCACAACTCGAGTGCCTCTAGGTGTCGTAGGTGTCATAACGCCGTGGAATTTTCCGGTTGCGATCCCGATGTGGAAAATGGCGCCGGCGCTTATTTATGGCAATACGATTGTCATAAAGCCAGCCATTGAAACGTCGATTACGGCAGCTAAGCTCTTAGCTTGTTTTGAAGAAGCGGGTTTTCCACCTGGCGTTGTCAATATGGTCACAGGTGACGGTGCTCTAATTGGAGGCGGTATTGCCAATCATTCCAATATTCAAGGTATTACCTTTACGGGGTCCAATAAAGTAGGGAAGCAGATTGGCCAAGCGGCTCTTTCGCGTGGAGCCAAGTATCAATTGGAGATGGGCGGAAAAAATCCGCTTATCGTCGCTGAAGATGCTAACCTCGATCTTGCCGTAGAAGCAGCGATTAGCGGCGGTTTGAAATCCACGGGACAAAAATGTACGGCTACGAGCAGGGTCCTCGTGCAAGCCTCGATTTATGAAGCGTTCCGGGCGAAGCTGCTGGATCAAGTCAAACAATTGAAGCTGGGAAATGGGAAGGATTCCACCACATGGATGGGGCCTTGTGCCAATGAAAAGCAGCGTGATACCGTTCTTTCCTACATTAATAAGGGAATCGCGGAAGGGGCGAGCCTTCTCTATGGCGGAAGCATACCGGAGGATGAGGAATTGACGAATGGCTATTACGTGCAACCGACCGTCTTCGAAAAGGTAACCGTGGATATGACGATTGCCAAGGAGGAAATTTTTGGTCCGGTACTGGCGCTCATACCTTTTGTGGACTTGAAGGAGGCTTTATCGCTGGCCAATGACGTGGAATATGGACTGAGTGCCTCTATTTACACTCAAAATATTAGCCATATTCTGACCTTTATCTCTGATATGGATGCGGGCTTGGTACGCATAAATGCAGAAACGGCAGGTGTAGAGCTGCAGGCACCATTTGGCGGAATGAAGCAATCCAGCTCGCATTCGAGAGAGCAGGGGCAAGCGGCAATCGAATTTTTCACCTCAATTAAAACCGTTTTTTTGAAAGCTTAATGTAAATAGGAAAACAAGAAAGTCCCAGTGAAGCAAGAGCTCACTGGGACTTTTCAACTTAACTTTGACAGCTTGAAATCGATAGTAGCGGAGAAGGTTGCTATAAGTTGCCGTCGTAGTTTTTTTGTTATGCGACAAAGGGCTTGGGTCAACCCGCATTGTAGTTTTTTTGATATTGCCGAGGCGTAAGTCCGGTCCACTTCTTAAAAGTTGAGCTAAAGTGACGTTCCTCTTGATAGCCGACCAGCTTGGAAACCGCATAAATTTTATAGCTTTGGCGCAGCAGCTCCTTCGATTGTTCTACGCGATATTGATGCAAATAATCAAGAAAGTTAACGCCAAGCTCTTGCTTGAACAGCGAGCTTAAATAGGAATTGCTGACGAAGGTTTCCTTGGCAGCAAGCTCTAGTGTGAGATTTGTATTGTACTTTTGCTTAATCAGCTCAATGGTAGCATGCACGGTACGATGCAGTGACTTCTGGTTCGATACAGCCTCGACGATGCTTTGCACGATTTTTTGCAGAACGACGGAGCAGTCATCAAGCGTCTCCATGTTAGGGATTTGCTCGATCCAGTTCACGAAGCTGTCCTGCCATTCGATAGAGGCAACTTTGCGCTCTTGGGCGAATTTTTGCAGCTCTAAAATAAGACTTGTGGAGCGCAGATGAACCTCAGCTTTGGAATAGCTCGAATTGTTCCGAATATGCGACATGCTCGCTTCAATGGCATCAACTGCCTGCTCATAATGCTCGTTCTGCAAGGCGAGAAGCAGGTCTTTCTCGAGTCGATGCAAATAGGCATCGTCTAGAATGGAGCTTTTGGCAGCGGTTTGCTTACCTGTCTCGGCATGAAAAAATATGCCGCCTCTTCCTTGATAGAATCTGGCTTCCATCGCTTCAATCGCTTGCTGGTAACCGATATGCGCATAATCAACCGAAGCAGCTGCAGAGCTGATTGATATGCTGATCGAGAGCTTCAGATAAGCTTCAAGATTAAGCTGGAGCTCCTTCATAGCACCTTCAATCGCCTCGTTGGTCGTGTTTTCTGGATAATTTCCGATCCATAACATCTCGTCGCCATGGCGAAACACTTCAAGCTTGCCATCGTACAAGGGGCGAAGGGTTTCACCTGCAATATTCAGCAGCGCATAACGTATAAGCTCTAAATCACGTTTGGATGCGGTAACGTTCTGCGCCTTGTTGGAGTCAATGCGGATCAGACCGACTTGAATGGGTCCGCACGAGAGCGTCATGTCCACTTCACTCATTACGCTGGATCGATCCTCCAGAGGCATGAGCGGATGCTGAACCCATTGCGATAAAATCTGATTTTTCAGCAGATGAAGGTTGCGATTCCAGCTGCGGTTAAGGGCATTTAAAGCTTTATCTTCGTTTTCGGATTGTTCAATTTTTTGCTTTAAGTCCATAATTACACGAATAATATCATGCGGCATACAAGGCTTTAAGAGGTAGTCCGAAACGCCAAGCTTGATCGCTTCCTTGGCATATTCAAACTCATTGTAGCCGGTGAGCAGCACAGAATGAAATTCATGGCCGGCTGCTTTGGCTTCACGAATAAGGTCAAGACCGTTTAGAAAAGGCATACGGATATCGGTCAGCAGCAAATCAGGGGGATTGTTATGAATCATTTCCAAAGCCTGTTTGCCATTTTCCGCTTCTCCGGCAATCTCAATGCCATACAGCTTCCAGTCGACAAGTGTAAGAATGCCTTCTCGGAACGATTGCTCATCCTCTGCAACGATCATTTTAAGCACCATTTCCATTGCCTCCTTGTTTAATTCGCAGTTGCACCCTTGTGCCTAAGCCTTCCTTGCTTACGATCTCGAATTCTGCCTGTTCATAAAATAAAGCGAGCCTTTCCTTGATGTTAGCCAGTGCCATCCCAGAGTGAGCGTCATCCGTTTGCAAGTTACGCATTGGCTCCTCTACGCTTGGTTGATTAAGAAGGTATACCTGTTTCTCCGGCATGCCAGGTCCGTTATCGGTGACTTCTAGAATAATAAGCGAGTCCTCTGTATAACCCTTGATGTGAATATGTCCATTTCCGCCTGAGGGCTCGATGGCATGGATAATCGCATTCTCGACAAGCGGCTGCAGGAGCAGCTTAGGCATACGAAAGTGCTCAATCGAGGGCTCCAAATCAATCTCAAAATTAAACCTCGTCGTAAATCTTTTCTTTTGCAAAAATAAATAGTTTCGTACCAGCTCGATCTCATGCTTCAGCTCTACAAAATCGTTGCCGCTATTCAGGCTTAGTCGGAAAACTTGGGAGAGTGAGAGGACCATCTCGGATATTTCTTTATCCCCCTTCTGCACGGCGCTCCAGTTTATCATATTTAAAGTGTTGTATAGAAAATGTGGATTAATTTGCGATTGCAGCGCCTTCAGCTCGGCTTCCTTCTGCTTCAGACGCGAAGCATATACGTCATCAATTAAGGTTTTAATTCGTCCAACCATCGTATTGTACAAATGGCCGAGTCTGCCGATCTCATCGTTACCGTTGAAGTGTACCCTTTGCGTAAAATCCCCCGTTTGGAGCGCCCTCATGGAGAACATCAGCTTTTTCATCGGATTCGTAATAATGCGGGCAATGACCCAAGAGACAATAATCGTGATGAGCGTAACGATCGCCATGATCGAGAAGGTGACGGAACCGATATGCTTCAATTCGAGCACCAGCTTGCTGCGATCTTGGATAACGACAGTTCGCCAGCCGGTAATATCCGATAAGGAATCTGAAACGATATAATGTTCATTTTCCTTAAGCAGCGCTAATCCTTCTGCGGGTTTAATGGTAGCTGTATTCATCTGATCGAACACAGGCAGCATTGTTATCGGCTTGCCAATCATGCGCAAATCAGTTGAGGCGAGTATGGTGCCTTGATCATTCATTATAAACTGTGTAGCTTCCTCATCGTCATGATATAAGGATTTGCTTAGCTTATCTGCGTCCATCCCTATAATTAAAAGGCCGCTTCGAACATAGTTGTAAAAGTTTTTGTACGGCTTCACTAAAACGATCTTATGATGGGTGTCACCAAGCAGAATACCATCCGAAGGGTAAAACATATCCCATATTTGTCCTGATTCTGTATTAGCGAGCCTCTCATAGTAACGGGTTTTCATAAAACGCTCAAGGCTGATAGCGCTTGCAATACCGGTCTGTGTAATCGCAAACGGTTGAGCGGGCACATCATCCTTCGTAGAGGGATAAAGCACTAGCGATTGGATCGTTTCACCGGTAACCATAAGCGGCAGCAAATTTTTGAACACCTGATCACGGCGCTGCTGCGTGTCGCCATTCATAACCATGCTTTGAACGGTCGGATTTAGAAACAAGTAATTAGAGAAGCTTAACGTGTTTTTGGCAAAATAGTCGAGTTGATCCTTTGTCTTGATCGCCATGTTCATTTGAGATTGATGAAGCTTATCTACCACTTCTCCCGAGGCAATGTAATAAGAATACAGCCCGGTAATCCCAACGGTTGCAATCAGAAGGGGAATGACTAAGGTAAGCAGTTTCCGTTGCAGCGTAATATGTCGAAAGGGAGTAAAAAAGGATCGCATCATGTTCACCTGTAGCATTCAGATTTGTGACTTCAGTATACCAAGAAATAAATCCAGTTAGGCTGATTTTGGGAATGATCCAAAAAATGAGGCATCTATTCTTAAATTTGGCTCATATTTTGTCGCAGATATAACACGTTATAATGGGGACAGATCAGGGAACGCCTGCTCAAATAAAAAAAGGTGGGGTAGCGATGAGAAAAATATGGATTTCGCTAGTAGCAATAATGATGGTTTTTACAGTAGCGGCATGCTCCGGCAATAATGGGAAAAACGGAAGCAGCGAAGCGACGAATAGTCCAACTAATGCAGCAAAAGAAACGGAAGCGCCGAAAGAGAAGGAGCCGGAGCAGGTAACGCTTAAGTTTTTCACAGCGCTGGCTGACCGCTCTAATGGAGCAGGTAAAATCGAGCAAGCAATCATTGATAGTTATATGGCAGAAAATCCAAATGTGAAAATAGAAGTAGAAGCGCTTCAAGATGAGCCTTATAAAGCGAAAATTAAAGTATATGCATCAACAGATGCAGTACCTGACATTATCCAGGCGTGGGGCCAAACCTCTTTTATTAAACCTTTGATTGATAACAACATGCTGCTTGAGTTAAATGAAGCAGATTTTGAGAGCAGCAACTTTGTACCAGGTGCAAAAGATGGATTCTCCCAAGATGGCAAACTATACGGATTGCCGCGCGGTACAGATTTCTTGGTTATCTACTATAACAAGAAAATTTTTGACGACAATAACTTAACGGTTCCAACAACAACGGCAGAATTGCTTGAAGTATCCAAGCAGCTGAGAGCAAAAGGCATTAACCCGCTTGCAACGAACGCAATGGAAGGCTGGTCACTGCCAATCTGGTTTGAGTATGCAGCACAGCGCCACACAGGCAATTTTGACAAAATGGATGCGGTATTGAAGGGTGAAGCTAAATTCTCAGGCGACGCTGACTTCCTTGCAGCAGCACAAGACATCGCTGCACTGGCAGAGAACAAAGCACTTGCAGACGGCTTCATGACAGCAGATTACGGCACTTCCCGCAACTTGTTCGGGCAAGGCCAAGCGGCAATGTTCGTTATGGGTAACTGGGAAGCAGGTCTTGCAACAGACGAGAACTTCCCTGAAGATTTCCGCAATAACGTAGGAGCGATCTCTTACCCGGCTTCTGATAAAGGTAAAGCAACAGATGTAGCTGCATGGTATGGCGGCGGTTACTCCGTATCGAAAACATCGAAGCACCCTGAAGCAGCAGTCGCTTTCTTGCAATATTTCTTCAAACCTGAGAACTGGGCGAAGCAAGTATGGCAAACAGGATCAGGCACTCCGGCTCAGAAGTTTGATCAATTCCTGACAGGCAACGAAACAGCGCTTCAAAAACAATTGGTTGGCATTTTCAGCGCAATGACTTCTTCCAGCGGTACACCGGTACATGATAACGGTACGGATGAATTCAAGACAAAAGTAATGGAAGCTCACCAAAAGCTGTTTGGAAAACAAATTACACCTGAGCAGTTCTTAACAGAAATGGACGCAGCTGTTGGTGTTCTGAAGTAAACAAATGAGTTAGTTAGCTGATGGGGCAGCCGAATTCATTCGGTCTGCCCCGCCTTCTACCAAAGAGAGAGCGGGGAGAACCATGCACAAACTGATGAGCAATCGCATCACCATTTTTTGGCTAGTCGCACCGGGTTTTATGCTGTTTCTCTTCATGGTTTGCTTTCCTATCATTATGAGTGCATATTACGGTACGACGAATTGGACAGGAATCGGTGCTTACGAGTTCGTTGGACTCGAGAATTACCAAAAGATTTTGTTTCATGACAGCGTTTTTTGGCGTTCATTGCTTAATGCCCTACTGCTGCTTGCAGCTACGCTTCTGATTCAACACCCGATTGCGCTTTTGTTCTCCATATTTGTGATGCATGCAGGAAAGCTAGAGAAATGGTTTCGGGCTATCTTTTTTATACCAGCAGTTATTTCAATCGTTGTTACTTCGAAAATGTGGGTAAGCGTATTTCATCCGAACTTTGGGATGTTAAATAAATTGCTTGAAGGCGTTGGTCTAAGCACCTGGAAACAGGATTGGTTGGGCGATTCAAATATTGCCATTTGGTGCATTATCGTTGTGGTCATGTGGCAAGGCTTTGGTTATGCGCTTCTGCTTTATTACGCCGGGCTTCAAGGCATACCAAAGGATCTATATGAGGCGGCAGAGCTTGATGGAGCTGGAAGAGTAAAGCTGTATACGCGAGTTATCATTCCACTTCTCTCGCCAATGGTTCGAGTTGCAGTCGTCATCGCGGTTACGGCTTGCTTGAAGCAGATGGAAACCGTATTCCTCATGACGAACGGAGGACCTGCCAATACAACGCAATTTATTGGTAATTACCTTTATAAAACGGCGTTTTCCTCGTCGCTGTACGGCTATGGAAACGCAATATCCGTTGTGTTCGTTATCATTTGTCTCATTATTACGGTAGCGATGAACAAAGCGTTCAAAAAAGATGTTGGTGAGTTTTAATACTCACCCTTGTATATGGACATTTGGTATATGAATTATTTTAGGAGGCATGCCCGTGGAAGCTCTTGCAGCTAAGACCAATCGCCAAGCGAAAAACGGCAAGAAGAAGGACGCCGCATCGCCCGCATTAAAGGCCATTCTTCATCTCGTTTTATGGGTCGTAGCGCTTCTGCAAATTTTTCCGCTCATTTGGCTCATCAATTATTCCTTTCTGAAGAGCGGAGATTTTTTTGGCAGCGGCATATTAAAGTGGCCCAAAACATTTGAATGGAATAACTATGTGAATGCATTCAATTACGGGAGCGTTCCAAAGTTTCTATTAAACAGTGTTTTTATTACGACCGTAACCATCTTGGTTGCTGCATTTCTAGCGCTTATGCTCGGGTACGCGTTCACGCGGATGGAATGGAAGCTGCGCGGTCCTGCGATGGCGTTCATTATGCTCGGTATGATCGTACCGATTCATGCGACTTTGCTGCCGAACTTTATTTTGTTCGATAAGCTGAATCTCATTGATAATCCTTTGTCCTTGATTCTACCTTACATTGCTTTTTCGCTGCCAATAAGCTTGCTCATTATTTCGGGTTTTCTTGAAACCATTCCGAAGAGCATAGAGGAGTCGGCGGTTATGGACGGCTGTTCGGTCTATGGCGTTATTTTCCGAATTATTATGCCGATGACGAAACCTGCCATTGCGACGGTTTGTATTATGAACTTCATCAGCTGGTGGAATGAATTCATTATGGCCAATACATTTCTAACATCCGAAACCTTCAAGACGCTGCCATTTTCCATTATGAAGTTTACCGGTCAGTACTCATCCAATTATGGCGCACAGTTCGCGGTAATGACCATCATCGCTTTGCCGACAGTTATTATCTATTTATTGTTTACAGAGCAAATGTCACGCGGAATTACGGCTGGTGCAGTTAAGGGTTAAATGAGGAGAGTATAAGGAGGCTGAGGTAGCGTGCAAACACCTGTTACGGCAAATGCAGCAGTAAAGAGCTCGCGAAGAGAGAAACCGCTGTGGCGGCGGTTTCTGGCGCAATGGCAAGTACAGCTCATGATATTTCCAGCACTGATCTTTATACTCGTTTTTAATTATTTTCCGATGTACGGTGTCTTGATGGCATTTCAGGACTACAGCTTATTTAAAGGTTTTTTTGGCAGCACATGGGCGGGTTTTAAACATTTCGAAATGTTTTTTAACTCGCCGGATTTTTATAGAGTCATTCGGAATACGATTGTGATCAGCTTGCTTAAGCTGGTCATTAACTTTCCGGCTCCCATTCTGCTTGCTCTGATGCTAAACGAAGTAAGAAACATGGCCTTTAAAAGAATCATTCAAACGATCAGTTATTTGCCTCACTTCTTGTCATGGGTTATCGTGTCTGGTTTTACGATCTCCATATTGTCCGTGGATAACGGCAGCTTAAATATTTCACTGCAAGCGCTTGGACTCATTGATAAGCCGATTAATTTCTTGTCGTTGCCCGAATATTTCTGGGGAATTATCGTGACGACGAATTTGTGGAAGGAAATCGGATTTGCAACGATTGTTTATCTAGCAGCTATCGCAGGCGTGAATCCCAGCTTGTATGAAGCGGCTTCTATTGATGGTGCCAACAAATTCAAACAAATATTTTTGATAACGCTTCCATCAATTACTCCTGTTATTATTATTTTTCTAATTCTGAACATCGGAAGTTTATTGAATGCAGGGTTTGATGATTTGCTCTTGCTCGGCAGGAGTGCAATGCTCCGAGACGTGGCGGACGTCATCGATACGTATGCTTACCGGGTAGGTATTATTAATAACCGCTTCTCATATGCGGCGGCAGTTGGTCTGTTTAAAGCGATTATAAGTGTGGGCTTGCTGACGATGGCAAACTACATGGCTAGGAGAGCAGGTTCAAGCCTATGGTAATTCAGCGAACCTCTATCAATATTCAGAAAAGTGGTGAAGCCTAGTGAAGCTGAGCAGCAGCGATAAAGTATTGCAGGTTTGGATTTATATTTTACTAGTGCTACTTGGACTCGCTACGCTGTACCCGTTCTGGAACTCCGCGGTGATCTCCTTTAACGAAGGGCTCGACACGGCAAAAGGCGGAATAACGTTATGGCCAAGGGTGTTCACGATTGATAATTATAGAATCGTATTTCAAAATAACCGGATTATTGATGCGTTCCTAATCTCGGTGTCCCGTACCGTTGTCGGGACGTTGATCTCTATTTTCTTAACGGCCATCTTCGCTTATGGCTTGTCCGTTAAAGGCGTTATCGGTAAAAAATATTATATGATCTTTGCGATTATTACGATGTATTTCAGCGGGGGACTTATTCCCTTTTACCTGCTGAACCGCGAGCTTGGCTTAATGGATACGTTCTGGGTTATGGTCATTCCGACAGCGGTAAGCGTGTGGAATATGATTATATTCCGTACCTTCTTTATGGGGCTGCCTGATGGACTAGAGGAATCTGCGAAGATCGATGGAGCCAGTACGTTTGGGATCTTTTTCAAAATCGTATTGCCTTTATCTGGGCCTGTTTTGGCAACGCTTTCACTATTTACGGCTGTTTATCACTGGAATGACTGGTTTACAGCTACGATTTTTATTAATGACGCTAAGCTATATCCGATTCAAACTTTACTGCAGCAAATTATGAACTCCAACACGATGAGCGAGCAGCTCTCGATCGCTTCACAAGGAAGCGGTGCTGCCTCAGATGCGTTAAGCAGAATGCAGAGTGTGACGAGCAAATCCTTAACGATGGCTACGATGATGGTAGCGACGATTCCTATCGTTTTGGTGTATCCGTTCGTACAGCGTTTTTTCGTAAAAGGCGTAATGATCGGCTCCTTAAAGGAGTAATGTGGGTATTCGACCTTAGCGCTTTGGTGTTGGGTATGAGTATATATATTAAAAATTGGGAGGTTTACGAACATGAAAGGAAAAAAGCTGTTAACTGTGCTTATGACCGCTGGTCTTGCCGGTACTGTGCTTCTAGCTGGCTGCTCCAGTAACGACGGCGGAAAATCAAGCAATTCGGGCAATACAGGTAAGGAAGGCACGAATAAAACAGAGACTAGCAATGGATTTGTTTTGGGAGAAACACCGGTAAACTTTTCTTATTATGTTCATTATGATTGGTGGACTACGGAGCCGTGGGGTGCTAATCCGAATAGTAAATGGGTACAAGATAATCTAAAAGTAACCGTAGAGCCTATTCAATCCGGCGGCGCTGCAGCGCAAAAGCTGAGCACGATGATTGCGTCGAAGGAGCTTCCGGGTGCAATTATGATGGACCGAGGACCTGAAGTAGAACGATTGAGAGCTGCTGGAGCACTTGTTCCGCTGGATGATTATATCGACAAATATCCGAACCTGAAGAAATGGGCGGGCGAAGAGACGCTAAACATGCTCCGCTCGAGCGACGGCAAAATCTATCAATTCCCGAACTGGTATACAGCAGCGCCTACGGGCAACGGCGGCTGGTTTGTGAACAAGAAGATTTACGCAGACCTAGGCTCACCGAAGCTTGAAACAATCGATGATTTGTATGCTTACTTAAAGCAGGTCAAAGATAAATATCCGGACGTGATTCCATTAGAGGTAGGCGGCAACGGCTCGGGCGTTGAGGTAATGTTCCCTAGCTTCCAGGAGGGTGCAAACGGTGCGTTCCATTCCATGAAAGCATATCCTAACGGGGATAAGTTTGATACGATCTACAACAACGAAGCTTGGAAAGAAACAATGCTGTTCGCAAGCAAGCTGTTTAGAGAAGGCCTTATGACACAGGATGCGATGACTCAAAAGGATGATCAGGTAAAAGAGAAGCTTGCAACGGGCAGAGTAGCTGTATTTGTTGGCGGCAATGCGACTAATGTGGGACGCGAGGGCCATAACGCATTAAAAGCAAAAGATCCAAATGCAGGTTATGAATTTATTTGGCCAATTGCTAAATCAGGATTGGATAAAAACAAAATTTATCCAAACGGTTATAACGCACTAGGCTGGAACGTTAACGTCATTACAACAAGCGCTAAAAATCCAGAAGGTATTTTTGCGTATTTGGATTGGATGACGGGCGAGGAAGGCACTCGTATCATGTTCTTCGGGCCAAAAGGCTTGTACTGGGATGAATTTGATGCGGATGGCGCACCGATTCCGAACGACAAATGGTTCAGCACGCCGCAAGAAGAGAAGGACAAAGATAAGCTGGAAGCCTATGTATGGGCAGGAAATGCAACCTTTGTAGATACGAGCAAGCAAAAGATCGAGCAAACGCTGCCGGAAGAACAACGCAACTGGGGTTCGTTGGCACAGCTTAACATTGCATGGAAAACATCGATGAATATGACGCAATTCAACAACATCGATCCGGCTCCAGAGACGGATGAAGGAATTATTAATCAGCAAGTGACGGAAACAGCTAACGAGTATTTCGGAAAAATTCTGTTCGCGAAAAGCGATGCAGAGGTGCTTAGCTTAATCGAGGAAGCGAAAAAGACAACAACCTCGCTTGGCTTCGATAAAGTAAACGAGTATCGTACTGCAAGATGGCAAGAAAACCTTGCTTTGATTAACGGCAAGTAATTGTTGTAAATGAGCGAGCTCAGGAAGGCCGCTCCTAGGTAGGATTCTACCTAGGAGCGGCCTTCTTTTTGTTGTTGTAAGCACGAATGGGTTTCTACAACAGTATTTCGTACGTTCGCCAACGCCGAAATGAAGCTGTAAGCACGCATACGTTCTTAAACTGGACAAACTGAGGTTACTTTGTGACTGTAAGCACACATAGGTTCTTACAGCAGTGGTTCGCACGTTCGCCGATGCCGAAAAGAAGCTGTAAGCACGTATACGTTCTTACAGCGGACAAACTGAGGTTACTTTGTGACTGTAAGCGCAAATAGGTTCCTATAGCTGTGGTTCGCATGTTCGCCGACGCCGAAAAGAAGCTGTAAGCACGTATATGTTCTTACACCGGACAAACTGAGGTTACTTTGTGGCTGTAAGCGCAAATAGGTTCCTACAGCAGTGGTTCGCACGTTCTCCAACGCCAAAATGAAGCAATAAGCACGCATACGTTCTTACAGCGGACAAACTGAGGTTACTTTGTGGCTGTAAGCACACATAGGTTCTTACAGCAGAGGTTTGCACGTTCGCCAACGCCGAAATGAAGCTGTAAGCACGCATACGTTCTTAAACTGGACAAACTGAGGTTACTTTGTGACTGTAAGCACACATAGGTTCTTACAGCAGTGGTTCGCACGTTCTCCAACGCCAAAATGAAGCAATAAGCACGTATACGTTCTTACAGCGGACAAACTGAGGTTACTTTGTGGCTGTAAGCGCAAATAGGTTCTTACAGCAGTGTTTCGCACGTTCGTCTACGCCGAAAAGAAGCTGTAAGCACGTATATGTTCTTACACCGGACAAACTGAGGTTACTTTGCAGCTGTAAGCACACATAGGATCTTACAGCAGTGGTTAGCACGTTCGCCGACGCCGAAAAGAAGCTGTAAGCACGCATGCGTTCTTACACTGGACAACTAAGGTTACTTTGTGGCTGTAAGCGCAAATAGGTTCCTATATCTGTGGTTCGCACGTTCGCCGACGCCGAAATGAAGCTGTAAGAACGTATACGTTCTTACAGCGGACAAACTGAGGTTACTTTGTGGCTGTAAGCGCAAATAGGTTCCTACAGCAGTGGTCCGCACGTTCTCCAACGCCGAAAAGAAGCTGTAAGCACGCATACGTTCTTGCAGCGGACAAACTAAGGTTACTTTGTGGCTGTAAGCGCAAATAAGTTATTACAGCAGTATTTCGCACATTCACCAACGCCGGAATGAAGCTGTAAGAACGTATGCGTTCTTACACCGGACAAACTGAGGTTACTTTGTGGCTGTAAGCACACATAGGTTCTTACAGCAGTGGTTTGCACGTTCGCCAACGCCGAAATGAAGCTGTAAGCACGTATACGTTCTTACACCGGACAAACTGAGGTTACTTTTTGTGGCTGTAAGCGCAAATAGGTTCTTACAGCAGTGGTTTGCACGTTCGCCGACGCCGAAATGAAGCTGTAAGCACGCATTGATGCTTACAATTCACAAATATAATTCATATGCAATAGCCCTTTCGAGTCATGTTTTTACCCTCCCTATCGAGGGAGAATAGGAGATAGAAAAAAAGTAATAGAACCTATGGAAGCCGAGGCGAATGATGTGGAAGAGGATTTGGCTAAGAAAAAATCATTTTGGTTGTTTGTGGCTTGGGCTACAGCAGTTTTGGCGACGGCGGGAAGCTTGTATTTGAGTGAGGTTATGCATTTTGCACCATGCAGCTTATGCTGGTTCCAGCGAATATTCATGTATCCTTTGGCACTTATACTAGGCATAGCCTACTCTAAGGGAGATGAAGGCATCGTATCGTACGCACTGCCTTTAGTTGTAATTGGTGGAGGCTTCTCGCTTTATCATACGGTGCTGCAAAAGCTGCCGCATGATTCTCCGCTTGCCGCATGCGGCCCCGTTTCTTGTCAGGGAGACTATTTGAACTGGTTTGGATTTATTACCATTCCAATGCTGGCTCTCGTGGCGTTTTTGATCATTTTGACGGCGCTGCTTCGCTTGAAGAAGCTTAATAAACAGTCATAGTTTTAAGAAAAAGGCAGCTGAGCAGCTCAAAAAAATTGAGTGCACAGTTGCCTTTATTGCCATTGTTTATAAAGCTAAGCGCATATCGTCGCAAGATCATTTCTCTAACGAACTGTATTATGCTTATTATGATGAAAACTACTTTTCTTTCATTTTAACGAACCGTATTAGCACTGTAGGTTGATTTATAGGGTGTCATGAGTCAATTTTCTCAAAATAAAGATTCTGGAGTTCGTTACAATTTTAATCCATAACAAATGGTTTAATTAAGACCTACTGGTTTCGTTATCTATATGGATGATAAGGGGAGGACGTCGTTCTGCCTAAGCTCCATCAAAAAAGCAGGAGCTGTTCCAAGCGTAGATCAATCTACGCTTAGAACAGCTCCGTTTACGCCTCGGCTTAAAGTTGTTTCAAAAACTCAACAATCGTCAGAAGTCCCTTGTCAAAGTTCTCAAGGTTGAAATGCTCATTAGGAGCATGCAGATTTTCGTCTGGAAGCCCGAAGCCCATCATGACGACAGGAGCGCCTAATACGCGGGAGAATGTCTCGACGATTGGAATCGAGCCGCCATCCTTCGTGAAGAGCGCGCGAGTGCCATATACTTTTTCGTAAGCATCGGCTGCCTTTTGGAGCATTGGATTGGATGGATCCATGTCGAAGGCACGAGCTTTTTCGCCGCGTTTTATAATGAGCTTTGCACCGGACTGAACATGCGATTCCAGATGAGTTACAATACGCTCTAATATTTGAGCCGGGTCCTGATCGCCAACTAGACGACAAGTGATTTTGGCGTGAGCTTCTTTTGGAATGACCGTTTTCGAACCTTCGCCTTGAAACCCTCCATAAACGCCATTTAGTTCAAGAGTTGGCCTTGCACCTGTTCGCTCAACAAAGGAATATCCTTCTTCCCCGTACAAGGCGTCAAGATCGAGATTTTTTCTTAATTCTTCTTCATTATGATTTTGCTTTAGGAACTCTTCACGCATAGAAGCGGAAAGCTCTGGCACACCTTCATAGAAACCTTCGATTGAAACTCTGCCTTGATCATCATGCAACGAGTTCAGCAAGGAAATCATGGCGTGAAGGGCGTTCGGAACGCCGCCGCCGAATGAACCCGAATGCAGATCGGTATTGGCAGTAAGTATCGTTACTTCAAGGGAGCACAGTCCGCGCAGCCCAGTAGAAATAGCTGGTTTTCCTTTTTCAAGAAGCGATGTATCTGAGATGACAATGACGTCAGCCTTCAGCTTATCCGCATTCGTCTCCATAAAGGCCGGCAGATTAGGGCTTGAAATTTCTTCCTCGCCTTCAATACAAAACTTAACGTTGACTGGAAGCGCATTTTCTTGGTTTAGAAGCGCCTCAACCGCCTTTACATGCAAGAAAAGCTGGCCTTTATCATCGGTTGCACCACGAGCATATAATTTGCCATCGCGGATGGTTGGCTCAAATGGAGGAGTCTCCCAAAGGTTAAGCGGATCTACAGGCTGCACATCATAATGGCCGTAGATAAGTACTGTCGGTTTGCCTGGTGCATGGATATGCTCGGCGTACACGATGGGATGCCCAGCGGTAGGATGGATCTCCACATTCTCAAGACCAGCCTTCTCTAATTTGGCTGCAACCCATTTGGCTGCTTCGTTCATGTCATTTTTATGAGTGGATAAAGCTGAAATACTCGGGATCGTCAAAAACTGCTTCAGCTCATCCAAATGTTGTTCTCTTAGGTTCTGAAAATAGGATTCATAGCTCATTGGATAGTTGCTCCTTACATTTGGTATAGACTAAGTATACGTCTACAAGTGAATAAGTAAAACAGCTGCAAAATTTAATTCGTGTATTGCGGGCAGCAAGCTGCAAAAATAGTGGAAAGCAATCTGTTATCCGCGCTTATAAATAATTAGTATCCAGTAAAGAAATAAATTGTTTGGCCGCAGGGGAAAGATGCTTATTCCTATGATAGACATAACTAATTCCTCTATTGAATTTTACTCCTTTAATGTTCACCTTCACCAATAAGCCGCTTTTGATCTCCTGTTGGATAGCAAAGCTAGAAACAATAGATACCCCAAGCTCATGAATAACCCCTTGTTTAATTCCTTCTAAATTGCTAATTTCCATTTGTGTAGGAAACTCAAGCCCGTACTCAGCAAATTTTTTCTCTAAGTAAATGCGTGTTGCTGATTTATCGGGTTTAATAATTAATGTTTCGTTGACCAAATCTTCGAGTGTGCACTCTTGTTTATGGGCAAGCGGGTGCAAGGGGTTCACAATTAAGACAAGCTCATCCTCGTAAAAGGTTTTACGCTGAAAACGGGATTCATCGATTTCAATACGATCAGAAATAATTAAAAACTCTACTTTGTTGGATTCCAACATATGAACAAGGTGATTTGAAGCTGTAATGTTCATGTTTATTTTAATCTGCGGAAATTTTTTGGTATAACCTCTAAGGATCATAGGAAGCAAATAAACGCCTACAAAATTGCTCGCACCAAACGATAAAGTTCCGTATGATAAGTCTTCCAGCTGCTTAATATGGTCTTTGGCTGTATGAAGCAGGTTTATAATTTGCTCTGCGTATGGTTTGAAATTTTCTCCCTGTTTCGTCAAATAAAGCTTCTTGCCAATTCGATCAAATAGAGGAACGCCAAGCTCTTCTTCTATACTTTGAATTTGCATACTTACCGATGGTTGTGAGCAGTAGAGAATTTCCGCTGCTTCTGTAAAGTTTAAGCATTCTGTTAGCGTAATAAAGGTCTGAAGTTTATTGATATTCATTTCCACGACACCTTTCGACTTATCATTTAAAATCAATCTATAACAAAACGTTATGGTTATTCAAAGTTAATCAAATTGTATTATATTTTCCGGTTTTATAAAATGAAAACGGTAACATTATTAGTTTGAGGAGGATGCAAGATGAGTGAAGTCTCGCGAGATGTAGAAAATGAGACTAAAAAGCCGCCTATGAAGAAAAAAGGGAAGCTTGAAGAAGGAATGCAAAGATTTGGTATTCCACTTGCACTTATTGTGGGGCTGCTTTTGTTCTTTATGCCTACACCGGAAGGCATGAGCTTAGAAGCCCAAAGAGCAATTGCAATATTTACAGGTGCATTGATTTTATGGATTACGACTCCGCTGCCTATTTACTTAACATCTATCCTCGCTATTTTGCTTCTTCCGTTAGTAGGAGCAGTTGAAGATCAAGAAGTGGCATTCGGTACGTTAGGATTTGATGTGATCTGGCTGATGGTTTCCGCATTCATCCTCACTTCCGCCATGATAAAATCAAATTTGGGTAGACGCTTATCCTTATGGATGGTCACGCAGTTTGGTAAAACGCCAAAAAAGACATTGTTTTTATTAATCGTTATTAATTTTATTTTAGCTTTTTTTGTTCCTTCAACTACAGCAAGAGCTACGCTCATGGTGCCTATATGCTTGATTTTATTAGAGGTGTATAAAGCGCTGCCGGGTGAGAGCAATCTTGGAAAAGTAATGATGCTTCAAGGCGTGCAAGCAGATGCGCTTGCTACCTCGGGTGTTATGACCGCTACTTCTGGCAATATCATAGCTGTTGGTTTCATTAATGAACAAGCGGGCGGCGATATTGGTTATATGGATTGGCTTCTCGCCTCTATGCCAACTGCAATTATTACGATGATGATTACGTTCTTCATTGGTTTAAAGCTCTTCTCCATCAAAAGTGAAGCCCACTTCGATCATGCGAGGGGGACGTTAAAAAATGAATTGCTAAAATTAGGTTCCTTTTCTTTAGATGAGAAAAAGGCAGTAACGATATTCCTCCTTACTGTGGCATTATGGGCTACAGGAGATTACCATAACGCTTGGTTTGGCTTTGAACTCAGTACAGAACAGACCGCTGTACTCGCAGCACTTCTCTGTTTGCTTCCAAGGGTAGGTTTGTTGACCTGGAAAGAAACGAACATCAAATGGGAGCTCATGATTTTTGCAGCAGGTGCTTATGCAGTAGGTAATGCATTGGATAAATCCGGCGGCGCAGAATGGATTATTGGAAAAGTAGTCGCTGCGCTCGGATTGGAGAGCATGAATCATGTTTGGGTATATGTCGTTGTCGTATTCCTTAGCATGTACAGCCATCTTATATTTACGAGTAAAACAGTGAGGGTCACTATATTAATACCAGCATTCATCGCTTTAGCAAAAACGCTCGGTATGGACCCTGTGCCTCTCGCATTAGCAGCAGCTATGACCATGACTTATACCATTACACTTCCGCCGCATTCGAAGGTAAATACGATTTATTTTGGAACAGGATACTTCTCCGTGTTGGATCAAGTGAAATATGCGGTAGTTACTTGTTTTGTCGGAGCATGCGTAATTAGCTTGGCAATCTTTACTTGGTTTAAAGTAATCGGAATATAGAGAGAGCAGGAGGGAGCCATATTGAACAGAAAAGTTATATTAGCTATTGCAGATGGAATAGGAGATCTTCCACATCCTTTGCTTGAAAACAAAACGCCATTGGAATATGCAGATACACCTAATCTAGATAGATTAGCTTCTGCGGGGGTTACAGGCATCATGGATTTGATTAGCCCTGGCATTCCAGTAGGCACTGATATGGGGCATCTAATTTTGTTTGGTTATCAACCTCATCATTATCCGGGACGCGGGCCAATTGAGGCTTTAGGAATTAACATGGATGTTCTTCCGGGCGATATCGTGCTGAGGTGCAACTTTGCTGCAGTGGATGAGAACGGGATTGTCGTTGATCGCAGGGCAGGAAGGATACGCAATGGAACAGAAGAGCTTGCTGACGCGATTAACGGGTTAGAAATAATGGGAGTGAGCATTTATTTCAAACCGGCTACAGAGCATCGTGCTGTACTTATATTAAGAGGAACTGGGCTCAGTGATCAAATCAGCGATTCAGATCCGAAAGCGCCAAACGATGGCTGCCCATATCATACTATAGTCTCGCTTGATTCCTCGGCGGAGTCCAAACGAACAGCGATGGTTCTAAATTTGTTTCTTCATAAAGCGCATGTCATCTTATCCAATCATCCTATTAATGTAGAGCGTATGAAACAAGGGGAATTAGCAGCTAATTTTATTCTCACGCGAGGAGCTGGACAGATGATTCAGCTTGATCCCATAACCGATGCTCTTCAAATGAAGGGCAGCTGTATTGCTGGAGAGAGTACCGTCCTTGGCGTTGCCAAATTGGCTGGCTTTAAACCGGTAACAGATAGTAGAATGACAGGAAATATGGATACGGACATTGTACTAAAAGCTAAGCTGACACTTGAAGAAATTTCTGAAAATGATTTTGTATTAGTGCATCTAAAAGCACCCGACGTTAAGGGGCATGATAATAAACCGTTTGAAAAAGCAAAAGCAATTGAATTGTTTGATCAAATGGTAGGGATTATAGCGCAGGGAATATCTGAAGATGTATATTTGGCTGTGGCGGCTGATCATTCTACCCCTTGTGAAATCGGTGAGCATACCGGCGATCCCGTGCCTATTTTAATCAATGGACCTAGTATTCGAATAGATCGAACCAAACAATATAATGAATTAGATTGTGCGTATGGAGGATTAGGGCGTCTAACTGGACATGGGTTTATTCAAACATTGCATGGATTAATTGGACGAGTGAAAAAGCAGGGTAATTAGGGTAGGATGAGAAGATCAATTTTATTCACAAAAGCAAGGCGAAGCGACAGTTATAATCAAATATTTACTGGTATAAAGGTTAAGCCACGTTTCCGAAACGTGGCTTTCTTTTTCTTTATTTATATCCATGCGCAGCAGCCTCAAAATGCTGCTGCTTTTTATTCAGTGGTTAATGCGGCAGACGCGGGCTATCTTGATCTCATCCGTAAAAGCAGCAACTATTTTAACTCGATTATGGTCGTAGATGAATCAGTACGAAGCAGCTCATCGTATTTATCAATGAGCCTTTATATGACGAAAAAGGAATCTATCGCGGTTTTATTGGCGGGATATTCCTATTTTCCGGAAAATAAATGGGGAATTGCAGTATATTCCGAAATGAGTACGATCCATGCACGATTAAATATCCAAATCCGTCAGATTTTGCTTTATTCGCTTTTACCATTTATTCTATTAATGCTCGCAACGATGATCGCGGAAGTGAAAAGTGAGTATTTGTATTCATTTAATAGAAATCATTAGATTTGAATGAACGTATAAAAGAGGTGAAGATATGATTTCAATAGGCCTTGCAGGATGGGGCGATCATGACCAGCTGTATGTTCCAGTTAGCAAAGCGGGCAGCAAGCTGCGGCAATATGCAAAACATTTTCCGGTAGTAGAGGTAGACAGCACTTTTTATGCCATACAATCTAAAGAGCGATTCAGCAAATGGCTGGCAGATACGCCGGAATCCCTTCACTTCGTCGTTAAAGCTTATCAAGGGATGACCGGACATCAGCGCGGGCCTACCGTGCCGGCTTCGGAGACAAATGAAATGTTCGGTGCATTCCGGCAAATGCTGGAGCCCGTGATGGAGACAGGCCGATTGACAGCAGCCTTGTTCCAGTATCCGCCGTGGTTTGATTGTACAGCAGCCAATGTGCGAATTCTGCGGGAGACGAAAGCAAGAATGAATGGCATTCCTTGCGCGCTGGAATTTCGTCATCAAAGCTGGTTTACACAGGAGTACTGTGAGAAAACGCTGGATTTTATGAGGCAGGAGCAGTGGACGCACAGTGTTTGTGATGAGCCGCAGGCAGGAATAGGTTCCATACCGATCGTTCTCACAGCAACCGATGCACAATCAACTATTGTGAGGTTCCATGGACGCAATGTGTCTGGTTGGAATCAAGCCGGTGCGCCGAATTGGCGCGAAGTTCGTTATTTATATCGCTATAGCGAGGAAGAGCTGCAAGATTGGGCGAATAAGCTGCGGCTGCTGGAGCAGCAGAGCGAGCATATTTACGTCATTTTTAACAACAATTCCGGAGGGGACGCAGCAGACAACGCGAAGCGGATGATGGAGATACTGGGACTGACTCGCCCGAACGGCGAAAGTCCGAATGAGCCGCCGCCCCCGATTGTCGAGCAGTTGGATTTATTTTAGATTGACGAATCTACACTTTAATAAAATTTGAGTACGCTGAGTAGGCGGGGGGACTGTTTATGAGAACGATCAATGTGTATCACTATGACGCATTCAGCAATATTCCAAACATGGGAAACCCTGCAGGAGTCGTATTTAATGGTGATGATCTCTCCGAAGAGCAGATGCTGACCATCGCAGAAAAAGTAGGCTTCAATGAGACGGCATTTCCCCTGAAATCGGATATGGCTGATTTTCGAATTCGTTATTTTACGCCAGGCCATGAAATAAATCTTTGTGGACATGCAACGATGGCAACCATTTACGCGCTGCAAACGAAAGGGCTGCTGGATCATCCTTCAGCATTCACGATTGAAACAAAAGCAGGAGTATTGCCGATAAAAATCGATTTTGAAGCAAATGGTAAACCTCTTATTACGATGCGGCAAGCCTCTCCTCAATTTCAGCCATTCCATGGTTCTTTATTGGAGCTGGCTCATTCTATGGGCATCGATGAAAGTGAGATCGAGACGGAGCTCCCCACTGTGTATGGAAGTACCGGTGCGTGGACCTTATTAATTCCTATAAAAAACCTGAGCACTTTCAGTAAAATGAAGCCAAACAATTCGTTGTTTCCACATATTTTAAAAGAAATGCCAAGAGCGTCCATCCATCCGTTTTGTTTAGAAACATACGATGTAAATGCACAGATGCATGCCCGTCATTTCTCATCGCCATTTTCAGGAACGATTGAAGATCCCGTAACAGGTACGGCTTCTGGTGTAATGGGAGCATACTATGCGAAGTACATAGATAAAAATTCTGAAAAATCAATTCATCTTGTCGTTGAACAAGGGCAAGAGATTGGCCGCAATGGCAGAGTTGGTGTATCTGTAACGAGGAATGTTGATCAGCTTGATATCGAGATTACTGGCAACGCTATTTATGTTCATGAATTTGAGATACAACTACCTAAAACAGCAGTGATAGATTGAGGGTGCATTTAATAGATGTATAAACATATAATATTTGATTTTGACGGCACACTAGTAGATTCAACGTCGGAAATTATGATCGTTTATAACGAATTAGCAGTAAAATATAATTTTAAAAAAGTAAATCATGAAGAATACAAATTATTAAACCATCTATCATTAAAAGAACGGTTTAAAGCTTTAAACGTTCCGATGTATAAGATCCTTTTGATTAGAAAAATAGGAAAGGAATTTAAGGAGCGCTATAAACAGCATCTTAACTCGATATTATTTATTGATCAGATGAGAGAAGTGGTAAATGCTCTTCAAAATAAAGGTTATAAAATCGCAATTATTACATCGAACTCTGCAGCGAATGTCTCTAATTTTTTACATACTCAAAATTTCAAGGGTATCCATGAAGTTCGATCGTCAAATGGACTATTCGGAAAACACCAAACGCTAAAAAAATATTTGAAAGATAATCAATTAAATCGTGAAGATGTAATTTATATCGGTGATGAAACACGGGATATTATTGCATGCAAGAAATGCGAAATCGATGTCATTGCAGTGTCTTGGGGATTGGATACAAAAGAATCATTGCTGGCAGAGAGTCCGAATTATATAGTCGATCAACCGCATGAAATTAGGGAGATCTTAATAAAATAGAAGAAAAAATTATTGAAAATTAATAAAAAGATACGTAATTTTAAGTATGAGAATTATCCAATCGATACCGATATAAAAATTTAAACTCGAGGCGAGCATTACGAATTATTGCGTGGTTATCAACGAACCAGCGGATGGCTTACATGGTAAGTCAATAAATAACGGACATTAAACCAGGGGAGATGAGAGTCTCCTCTGATTTGCATGCTTACTGCCATGCCTGTTCATAGGTTACTTTTAGGTTACTAAGTAAAAAGAAATTGCGTACTTCATATTTATATATTGTTGTACTATTATTAGCCTTATAAGGCTTAAGCAGATGAATAAAGAAATGATTCCGACATTCGTGGAAGCGTTATCATGATATTAACCAACCATGCTATACCATTTTAAATTACGATAAAACTGACGAGGTGAACGAAATGAAAGTTGTTGTGACAGGAGCTTCGGGCAATGGAGGTCAGGCCGTATGCAAAGCATTGGCCCAAGCTGGTTATACCGTTCGGATGGCAGACGTTATGCCCCCTCAGTCTGATGATTTGAAGCAGCTTGAGTTTGTTAGATGTGACATTAGGACGCCAGGCGATGTACAGCGTGCGGTAGAGGGCATGGATGCCGTTGTTCACCTAGCAGCATGGCATTGTGCACACAATCCGCCAGTTAGTGATGAAACTATTTTTTCTGTTAATGTCGATGGTACGTTTTATCTATTAGAAGCATGCAAGCAAGCTGGCATAAAAGCGATTGTCTATGCCTCCTCGATGGCATTCGGATGGGGCTCGGTTTATGGAGTAAGTAAAGTCATCGGGGAAGACCTCTGCAAGGCTTATTATGAAATGACAGGCGCATCGATTGCAATGCTTCGTTATCATGAATTTATTCCTCGGCCATATTTAGAGTTTGGGGAACGATTGCTTCGCAATGGGGTAGATAGACGGGATGTGGCGGCAGCTACAGTGGCATCGGTCAAAGCAGCTTTGGAAAAGAAGATTGGGCTATTTCGCACAATTGTACATACCAATCATCATATGCCGCAAGAGGTTGTTCAAAACTTCAGCGAGCTTGGCGCAGAATGGTGTGAGACACAAGTGCCGGGTGCAAGCCGCCTGTTGAAGAAGTATGAGTTGACGCTGCCAAAACAAGTTGAGCAGCATGATCTGTCGGAGGCAGAGAAGATGCTTGGATGGAAACCGGCATACGGTTTTCTTGAGTTTTTGAGAGACTTAAAGAGCAGAGATGAAAAAGGGATTGACGTTGCTAATCTGTGGGTTCCTTCGGAAATTCCAGCGTTAAATGAATAGGTTGAATAGTGAAAAGCAGCGCTGTCTGAGGATAGCGCTTGAATAAGAAAATGCCATATTTAGGCGTACAAGAGGTGGTCCCTGCAAGCGCGGGGCCATCTTTTTTTATGATTTTTTTGATTTCATGACATTTTCATTTATTTGGCGTATTATAATGAGCGTGCTTAACCATAGCGAAAAGAAGGAGTTGAGTTCTGTAATGGATAGTCGAAGTAGCGCCGAACCCGAGCCAAGCTTGTTGCAGGGGGAAGTCATGAACAAACCAATCTTCAGAAGATTGATTACTGAACTGAAGGTCAACTCTTTTGTATGGCAGGGGCATTTCTGGCTTCCTCATTAATCTGAGGAGGTTGTAACCATGTTGAATATTTATATTACTGACGAGCACGGAATACTGAAAGAAACGGATGAGATTACTTCAGGATGCTGGGTCAATCTTGTAGCACCAACGGAGCAAGAAATGAATCTAGCAGCTGCTAAAGCACAAATTCCTTTGGATTTTATAAAGGACCCATTAGATGAAGAAGAACGATCAAGGATTGAAAATGATAATAGCAATGTGCTTATCGTTGTAAATCTGCCATTGGTTTCGACGGATGACAAGGGTATTCCCATGTATGATACGATTCCACTAGGGATGATTATAGCGGACGATTGTTTTATTACAGTGTGTCTAAAAGACAACCCGATTTTCCACGTTTTTGCACAAAATAAAATAAAGCAATTTTACACGTACAAAAAAACAAGATTTTCATTTCAAATTTTATATTTGATAGCGACTTCATATTTGAAGTACCTTAAGCAAATTATTAAAATGACAGACGAAATAGAGAAAAAATTGCATCAGTCGATGAAAAATAAAGAACTTTTTTCGTTATTGAATATGGAGAAAAGCTTGGTCTATTTTACAACCTCATTAAAGTCAAACAACATCGTCATGCAGAAAATGCTGAAAAGCAAATACATGAAAATGTATGAGGATGACCAAGAATTGCTAGAGGATGTCATTGTAGAAAACCAACAGGCTATTGAAATGTCTGAAACGCATACGACGATATTAAGCGGTATGATGGATGCTTTCGCATCGGTCATCTCCAACAATCTGAATATTGTTATGAAGTTTTTGACATCGATTACGATTATTTTATCTCTGCCTACGATGGTCGCAAGTTTCTATGGGATGAACGTTAAAATTCCGTTTCAGGATTACCCTCATGCCTTTTTTATCGCGATGACCATTTCTGTTATTTTATCGAGTGTCACAGCCGTTATCTTCTGGAAGAAGAGGTTTTTCTAAACTATAGCCGCTTTTAATGAAGTAGAGGCTGTTCTAAACGTAGATTTATCTACTTTTAGAACAGCCTCTTTTGGGATTAGATGAGCTTATTTAATGAACTGGAAGCAGCGAATCAATGAATTCACTAATCTGCTGGTGATATTCATCCCAGAGATAGTCTTTATTCTCAATGATTAGTTTTGGGATGTCCCACGCATTAACAATCGCACGGACAAAGGACTGACTCTGTGACCACACCTCTGCAGCTTGTTTGAAATCCTCATCTGTATGCAGGGAGACAGGACCCCATTCATTTCCTCTTACGCTGCAAATAAACCGCCATTGTTTCTCAACATCCACTTGATAATAGTAAATAAGGCTAGGTGCCAGTGGTGCCAGTATCTGCTGTAGGGAAGAAGAGAAAGCGAGAAGCTTCTGTTTATCCATGCCCATGAGATGAGCGACACTAATGGTGTCTTGAAGAAACACACTTTCAATAATAATGACATCATGGGCACTGTTTAGCTCAGCTTGAACAAAGTCAAGATAACGAGTGGTGAGAAGCTGTATGAACTGATCTGCTTCTGCTTCATTTGTGAAAGAACTGAACTCCGGTCCTTGTAAGAGCAGGGGATGTAGTGCTTCCTCTTCTAAAAAACACCTTGCTGCTACTTGTTTTGAATTTAGTTTATCTAAAATGGATTTAGCTGTTGTCGTTTTTCCAGAGCCAGGAATACCGTCAATAATAATTAATCTTTTTTGTTTACTCATGTACAGATCCTCCCTAAATTTAAAATGAATAAGGACGGATCATTCTTGGTTTCAGACAGCAAAAATTGAAATTAGCGTTCATTTTCACTTGTTTACCTCCAAACGTTTGGATTCTAACATTAGATTCGCTTCGTTTTATTCATTTCCCTTTTTCTGGTGAGGCTCATTTCACTAGGAATGTTAATTCAACCTTGCTTTGAGTGTATGAGACCAAAGCTTGTGAATTTCTGCTGCAGAACAGTTGAATGCATCTTCAAAATCGAGTGGATTTCTGATGATTTTATTAAGGGCGTCAATGCCATAGTGTTGTAAAACAAATTCAGAGAGCGTATAAGAAAATTGAAACCCCTTTTTCTCATCAAATTCCCATGTGTTATCTTCTAAATCCTCAAAAGTAGGAATTTGGCTGTGTTTCACAAGCTCTGCTATTGAAGAATCGATGTATTCCTTTGTCATGAGACCAGCTTCGTATCCGCCTAGTCCTTGGTATAACCATTTTGGAGCGGCAGGGTTAATATCTGTCACCAACCAAATCGTATAGAGATGGAGTGTTGATTTAAGAATGGATTGATACGTATGTTCTGGACCTGGATGGAGCGGAGAAGCAATTTTTATCGTATTATTCTCAATTACACCCATAAACCAATTGGGCGCATCTGGCTCACCAACCGCATGGTGGAAGGATTGAAGATCTGGATAAATTTCTATTGATATTTTTTTTGAAGGTTGATGTCTTAATTGCGTACAAATACGATCAACGCTGGTTTTCAGATGATTGATGATATCTTGATACACCTTGCTATCCTGCTCGGATGCACCCTTAAGCTCATTTTTACTAATAACAGTAATATAGTCGATTACAGACATAAAGCTTCGAACCTCCTCGTCATTGTGCAATTCTTTTCTTAACTTTTCTAAAGCTCTGTACAGGCGATTTTTGACTGCGCTTAATTTCATCTGAGTAATCTCGGACACCTCTTTCAAAGTGCAGCCGACATCATAATGGAGCGAAATGATTTCACGATCAATCTCGCTTAATTGTTCTAAAGCTAAGGTGATATCGATTCGTATCTCTACATTTTTGGTGAATTCAAAAGATATAAAACGATTTTCTAAGTGGTTTAAGTCTACATAGGTTTCGCAATTACGATCTTTTCTACGGAATTCATTTTTTAAATTGTTGTTCGCAATATGGCATATCCAAGTGAATAGACTAGAATCACCACGAAAACTATTGATGTGCTCCATAGCCTTCATAAATGTTAGCTGTGTTAAATCCTCTGCAGTCTGAATGTCGACCTTCAGCGAGAGAAATCTTCTAATTCTATCGTAATATAGCGTGAAAATGTCCTCGAATTTGTCGTGGGCCCCTGACATCAAGTGAACCTCCCCCTGTCTTCACGTTTATTAGACACCAGGGAGATGGAAAAAGCCACAGCAAAATGTATTATTTATGGATTGAATTTTTTGTTAGTGCTTAAAGGAAAACCTCCCGTTAATTCGATAAATAAATGGCTTTTTGCCCCATTAGCAGGAAATTCTCCTGCTATATTCGTCAAATAGGCCCATTTGGTGAGGATATGCAGAAAATAACAGGAGTTTTTCCATCTAGTGGCTTTGAGAGCAAATAATCGTTTTAATTAGCGGGGGAGTATTTTCTGTTAAATGGCTTAGCAGCTGCTAAGTTACCTCAGATAGGAACGCCAAAAACAAAGGAGCAGCCACCGCGGCTGCTCCTTTGTTTTGCGAATCATTTGTTTGAACTTCCACTCACCATTAATACTTCAGCTTCAACAAATTGCGTTCCGCAATGAAGGTTGTTGTATTAAACAGCAACAGGACATCCTCAATCCCGTTGGCTTCCATGTAGTCACTAATGTTGCCGTTATAGTAGCGAATGTCGATCACATGGATATCCTCGACATGCTGCGTCAGGAAAGGGAGGAAGCTGTGCGCATATGAATCTTTAATGACGAGCAGCTTCTTCTTATCGGCTTTCTTCGGTGGAAGTTCGCTGTGAAGCGTCATTAAAGCGTGCACGCCGCCAAGAAAATACGAGTATTTATCCTTCTTTTCCAAATAGCTCGAATCAAACATGGTCGTCAAGGTTTTGTCCGTATCAGCGACATACATGTCTGTTTTAATACCGTTTTTAGCTTTGTAGGCTTCAATGGAATCAGGTGTTAAACCGCTGAACTGACCGCGAGTATGATAGCTGCCTAAAAAAGAGTTGGTAACGGTCTCGATGTCGAAATCCTTCTCGGCCATTGGCGTCCAGCCCATCTTCTCCGCGTAAGTAACATAGGCTAGATAGGCGCCATAAGTCGTCCAGTGGTGGTCTGTTTTGTAATAAAGCGGTCTGCTGCTGCCGGCTTCAGGCTCTAGAAATTCGAATCCGTCGATAAAGGACAAGCTCCCTTTAACCTGATCGGCAATAAAGCTGTTTACCTTCGTTTGCGGGTAAGCATCAGCCAGCCATGGCAGCCGTTCTGGATACAGGCCTATGGAGGTCGGAGCAAGCATAAAGGTGATGTTGGCGTTAGGATGGTTTTGTACAAACTTGTTCACCGCAGCAGTGTATTCATCTATATCTTTATAGTTCGGTTCATTAAATTTCTCGAACAAATAGCCGTCAGAGCCTTTGTAGATGCCGTTATTTTCCTGCTGCAGGCGAAGCTGCTCAAATACAGACTTCGTCCATACCCAGTTGGTTCGGAAAGGAAAATGATCGGTTACGTAGTTTTCCGTATCATCGGCAAACTTCTTAGACCAAAGATTATCCCAAGTCAGCTCAGGTGACTTCTGGAGCGTGCGATTCTCAACGTCCGAGAATGCTTGTACGGGCAGTAAAAAAAATAATAACGACATAGCAAATAGGACACCGACGAAGCCCCACACAAAAACGTGGTCCGTCTTCTTGCTCAAAACCGCCAGCCTCCTTTTACATTAAAAACGGAAGTAAAGAAATGGGTTAAACGTCGCATCAACCAAGTAAGCAACGGACATAAAGAACAATAAAGCATGCCAGCCAAGCTGTAAAACGGGTCGCGTACTTCTGTTTTCCTTGAGCTTGCGCTTAGGCAAGGATGCGAGCACTAATAATACGAGTAAAATCGCATTTGTGTACAATAAATATAAAGTTTCATTATTCCATAATGGCTGGTCATTGGCGCCAAACATCGCAGCAAAGTAAGTACCCATATTACCTAAATCGTCAAAGGCAAAGAATACCCAGCCGATCAAAATAAGCAGCAGCGCATACACATGCCTAACCCAAGCTGGCATTCGCTGCAGCAGCTTTAGTCCAAACCATTTTTCGAACACAAGAACAACGCCGAAGTATAAGCCCCAAAGTAAAAAGTTCCAGCTGGCTCCATGCCAAATACCGGTCAGCAGCCATACGATCATAATGTTGCGAAGTTGTATCCATGGACCTTTGCGGTTGCCGCCAAGCGGTATGTACACATAGTCGCGGAACCAGGTGCTGAGCGATATATGCCAGCGGCGCCAAAAATCAGTAATGCTTTGCGCCGTATAAGGACGATTAAAGTTTTCGTTAAACCGGAAGCCAAACATCATGCCAAGCCCTATGGCCATATCGGAGTAACCGCTGAAATCAAAATAAATTTGGAAGGCAAAGGCGATAATGCCGAGCCAAGCGGTCAAGGCAGGCATCGTATCTGCTCCTGTGCTTGATATCGTGTTCCATAACAGTCCGATATTGTTTGCGAGCAGCACCTTTTTCGCTAAACCGATAATAAATCGTCTAACGCCTTCAGCGAACAGCTCGATGTTCACTGTGCGATGGCGCAATTGCTCCGCAATTGTAGAATATTGCACGATTGGTCCTGCGACCAATTGAGGGAACAAAGCGACAAACGTACCGAAATCAATCCAGTTGCGTTGTGCCTTTGCTGTACCTCTATAAACATCAATAATGTAGGACATCGATTGAAAAGTATAAAAGGAGATACCGATTGGCAACGCCAGTTCAGTTAATGGTATTTGTGTACCTAATAGTGCATTCACATTGTTAATGAGAAAATCAGCGTATTTAAAATAACCAAGCAAGGTTAAGTTTACGACGACAGAGGCGACGACAATCCATTTCCGCTGCAGGCTGCTCCGCTTCGGGTTGCTAAGAGCAAGTCCGAAGCTGTAGTCAGTAACCGTCGAGAGCAGCATAATTGCGATGTACACGGGCTCGCCCCATGCGTAGAATACGAGGCTTGTGGCGAACAAAACAAAGTTTTTAATTCGCCACGGAGACACGAAATACAGCAGCAATACAGCAGGGAGAAATAGAAATAGGAAAAGTAGACTGCTGAATACCATATTGCTTATTTTTTAGCGAAGAAGGAATCGAATTCAGTTACAAATTTATCCGCTTGTTCAGAAATGACGAAAAAGACGTGATTGCCTTTCGCTACAAGCTTGTAGTTTTTGGCGTTTTCGTACTGATCTGGCAAATAAGTTTCAAACGATTTTTGAACATCCGCAGCACGTTTCTTGATTCCGTCCTCAACAGCAGCAATATCTTTAGCATCCTTCACTTTGAAAACAGCTATTTCATTTGTTTTAACATTCATTAATGGTGACATAATTGTATATTCTTCCAGAATAGATGGATCGAAGTAATACATTTGTTTCACCATGTCGCCTGTCATTTCTGCTAGCGCGGGTTGTTCAATTTTGGCCAACATGCCGTCAACCATCTCTTTTGTCGTTTTTGTTGTTACGAATTGCTCTTCTTTGTTGCCTGATGTATTAGAATTAGCTCCTGAATTTGAGTTCGAACCTGAGCATGCCGTCAGCACCAAACCTAAAGCAATGACAAGCATAAATGCAAAATATCTTTTTTTCATCGTAATCAATCTCCTCGGTGTCATTTTTGTTATCAAGTTTAAAAACGGAAAATATTAAGTTTATGTTGCAGGTTTAATTATTATGGTAAAAAATAACGTTAATAATTCATAAGATTATGATTATTTAATTTACGAGAAAAATGAGTGATTACGCGGAGTTTTTGCCATAGAGGAGAGGCTTGACCATGAAGCAGCAATGCTTTTTGATGTATCGATGGTCAAGCTCTCACAAAAAACGAGGTGGACAGAGTGGGCTCGAAAAATAGAAATTCAACTTGGAATGAATGCTGGGTGAACGCTCGGCACAAAAAGCAATTACGGAGTCTTCGAATTCGAATAAACGCGATCCTCGGAATTGCCGAGCACGAGCTCGCATTGGCCTGCTGCTGAAAGCTTGTCCAAATACGCTGCCACAGCAATGTAGATGCCAGGCTTGCCGGTAGACATTCGTGTATCTTGTACAAGCTTCTGTTCAATTAAGAAGTTAGAGATCGCTAATGTGCTGATACGTCCGTACTTGAGAGCATCATCAACGACACGCTGAGCCGGCTGTGACAAATAAAAGGGACTTGAAGTTTTGGCATTCGAGCTGCTTAGCTCAGATTCTCGCATTGCGGCAGCACCTAATTTTTTGCCAGCCTCCTCGAATGCAAACGCATCTTGGTTCACCGGAGGCTCATCGAACACAAACGCGCCTTGGCTCTCTTCAATCTCATCAAAGACGAAGGCGCCTTGACTGTTTTCGATTTCATCAAATACAAACGCACCTTGGCCATCATCGGAATTGTCAAAGCTGAGTACGCCTTGCGTTACTTCGTTATCTCCAAAATCGAAGGAGCCTTGCGAATGGTTTGGAGGGTCAACAGGCTGATTGCTGTTCTCCATGATGTCCTTGTCGGAACGGTAGTCGCTATGCAGGTTCGGGGTCTCCGGTATTTGCTGTTCCTCGTCTTCTGAAGACGATTGATCATAGAAGGTTAAAGCGGCTGCTATTCGCTTCTTCCTGCTCGCTAGGTCCAGTTCATGCAGTCTTCTGCGGATACGGGACAGCTGTCTCTCCAGCAGCGGAAGATTGGCATCGATATGTGCTTGAATGTCGGCAGGTACTTCAAGCTCAGATGGCAGCGGCAAAAAAAGATGCTGATCGAGCTGCCAGCCATCTCTATATTTGCATAACATTTCATTCATCTCGCCATCGAGGATGTCGAAGCCTTTCATAATATCCGATATGGCTTTCGCATCAATTCCGGTATGCAACTGTAAATGCTCGATACCGAAGTAGCGGATCGTATTGGTAGGGAGATGAAGCACCTGATGCTGATAGCGCAAGGAACGGCCGCATTCACATTTTGTATGAGGAGATACTTCGCCGCTATCGGTGAACCCGATATAGTCCCATTCCTCAATAAACGATTCAATATCCTCGAATTCAGCGTCCTCGGGAATGAACTGGCATTTTTTTCGGGCAAGCTGTCGTGCGAACAACGTTCTTCTGCCTCTAACGAGCTCATGGTGCAAAAAATGACGCTGCTCCTCCGTGAGCGTTCCCATTATGTTATCGCGCTGCTCCAGCGACATCTCGTATTTCATAACACACCTCTATTCCGTCTAAAAAGGGAGTGAAGTCCCCCTTTATTGCATACTTTATTTATTCACATTATAGATGGGGGAGCACAAGAAGTCATTAGCGATGCCAAACAATACAACTCATTACCCGTTTTTTCATAATGTTCAATCCGTATCCTTAAGATTTGTTGCTCAAAAAAACGAATTCGTCCGATCAGGATTTGAAAGTGTATAATATAAAGAAGCTGAGGTTGTATAGAATTTATTTCATAATAAAGGCAGGTCTTCATACTTATGTCCAGCAAAAAAGAGAAAATTGAAGCTCCTAAAATATCAAGCGAATTGCAATCTTTAGACGTTCCTGATTACGAATGGGCGGATGAGATTGAGATTAGCGACAGCATCATTCAAGACAGCGGTGTTCATAATCAATCGGCTTATAAGCCTTGTTTTGATCGTGTGGTGTTTAATAACGTATCGTTTCGGGCGACAAGCCTGCGAAAAGCAGAATTTACCGATGTTCGTTTTGACAACTGCGATTTATCAAATATCGATCTAAGTGAAGCGGTATTTCATCGAGTCGCATTCCTTAATTGCAAGCTGCTTGGCATGGATTTGACAGGCTCAATGCTGCGCAACGTAAGGTTCGAGCAATGTGTGGCGGATTATGCGGTACTGCGCTTCACCAATGCCAAAGGCGTTAAATTCGAAAAAAGCTCGTTAGCCAAAGCGGACATGTCCAATATGACATTAGCTAATTTCTTTCTGCATGAAACAAATATTGATCAAGCACAGCTATCCCAGACGAAGCTTGGCGGCATCGATATTAGCAGCTGTGAATTTAACAGCTTAGGCGCTTCGCTAGAGGATTTGCGGCGCTGCATCATCTCGCCTGCACAGGCGATTACAATGGCGACGATTTTTGGGCTTGTTGTGAATGATGGAACATAATGGCGAGCAGTATACCAACGCCTAAATGATAATAGAGAAGATCACTGCGTACGAGCAGTGGTCTTTTTTTGCATGGAAATGATTTACTTATATATCGTGACGTGATATAATCGCGTTATGATATATCGAGATGCGATATATTATAGGGTGATATACACTTTCGGTAGTTCCACACAAAAGGAGCCGAGTCACAATGGAGAAATTACTTCGCAATTATTTGCCAATGTCGGAAACGGCTTTTTATATTTTGCTGTCGCTTATAGAGACTCGTCATGGTTACGGGATCATGCAGCATGTAGATGAACTAACGAACAATAGAATTCATTTAGGGGCCGGGACTTTGTACGGAAGCCTGTCGCGCATGGAAAAAGACAGCTTGATTGAAGTTGTGCTTGAAGAGGATAGGCGTAAATTTTATCGCATCACGGATGACGGTAAAACCTTGCTCAAACTAGAAATGAACCGGATCGGAGAGCTGTATCATAATAGTTTAAAAGTGGAGGGGAAACTTCATGAATAACGAGAAACGGGTGACGAAATGGTGGGTAAGCTGGGATTCGGAAAAAATAGAGAGATGGCTTGAGCAAGAGGAGGCTGAAGGATGGCATCTGAGGAAAGTAAGCGGCAATGTCGTTCGTTTCCATTTCCAGAAGGGTGAGACTAGAAAGCTACGATATTGCCTCGACTATCAGATGAACAAAGACCCAAACTATGTGCAGCTGTTTAAAGAAGCAGGCTGGGAGCTCGTATATTCCGGCGCAGGCTGGTTTATTTGGCGAATGCCCTACAGTGAGGTGCGGCCTGAAATCTACTCCGATCTGGACTCTCTAATTGATCGCAACAAAAGAATTTTGTCTCTGCTTTCAGTCGTATTATTCGCACAGTTTCCCATTATACTGATTAACATTTTTCCGTTACAAATGTTCAACCCATGGTCATTAATCATTTTAGGTTTGTATATGATCGTTGTTGGGTTGTTTGTTTATGGTATTATTCGTATCGTTTCCAATAATCGAATGCTTATCAAGAGACGAGATTTGCATAAATAGCACAGAAGTAGAGGCTGCCCACGGGCAGTCTCTTTTCTTTTTTCACATGTGTGCACACCGTTTTGAGCAGGTGAAAAAATCAAACCTGAGTGAACATAAACTCTTCATTTTCGGAAGAATTAGGCGGTCTAATGGAAGTTCATTGCTGTCTAAATTGTTCAGTTGAAGAGACGGTACACCTAAGCTAACATTCATGGAGACGTTCTAAGCAGCATGATCTGCAAACGCATACATAAAGAGCGGATACCCAAACTAAAGGAGGAATTCAATTGTTGAAAAGAAAGAAATGGCTGTCTTTGGCGCTATGCTTCTCTCTATTAGCAAGTTTTCTAACCTCGCTTGCCCCTGTAAACGCAGCAAGTGAAGGGCTAGAGGAAGCTTTAGCTGTCACCGACGATTTTACAGAGCAGGAGCTGAAGGATAACGATTATATTTTATATTTCGTTAATGCAGGTGATTCAACCCCGAAGACGGTTGAAGGGAACGACAAGCTGGGCTTGTATAGCTCGGTTACGGAGCAGGTATATGGAATTGATCCCCTAACGTCTAAATCATGGGGCTTGGTGACGACAACGAGCGGCACAAACGTCTGGGATGCAACGACCAAATCCGGATCGTTAAGATATTATAACGGTACGCAGGTTAGAGATAAGGCACTGGCTTATGACTTTGAGCTGCCAACAGGCGAATATGACGTGACCTTTGGCTTTAATAATCCGTGGAGCGGAAGAAGCGTGAACTTGCTGCTGGAAGGGAATAACGTTTCTGGCGGTGATTTTGCAATTGGCGGTGAAGGGGCTGAAAAATCGGTTACTTATCGCAAAATCAGCGTTACCGATGGGATGTTAAACGTAAGGATACAAGGGCCGGCAACAGCTGCGCTCTCAAACTATAACGATCCACTCGTTAATTATCTCATCATTAGACAGAACAGAACGGTTCCACTTTCTGATTTAGATGACAAGATTGCAGCAGCAAGAGCTGAAGCAGCAAACACGAAATATACGCCATTCAGTCTCGCAGTACTGAACGAGGTCATTCAAGAGAGTGATTCCATTCTGCAATCGCTAGTAGGCAGCGGTGCGGATATTACGGATCTCGCAATTCAGGAGCAGATTATTTCGGCTATCGCAGCATTATCAAAGGCGATATCAGAGCTGGCAGTTAAAGAGACATACAATTCTTTTAAACCGGGTGCGGTTTGGAGAGATACGAACGGGGCGCTCATTCAAGCGCACGGCGCTGGCATGATGTTTGATGAGAATACACAAACCTATTACTGGTACGGCGAGGATAAAACCTATGGTTATTTGCCTGCCAGAGGGGTAAGGGTTTACGCGTCTAAGGATTTGTACAACTGGGAGGATCATGGACTCGCCCTGACAGCGATCGGTTCCATGGATGACTTTGAGAATGATCCGCTTATTTCAGAGCTATATGCTGGTCGGACAGATCAAGCCGATATTTTGAACGACATCGGTACGGACCGCATCATTGAACGTCCTAAAGTGATTTATAACGATCATACAAAAAAATATGTAATGTGGATGCACACGGATGGCCCAAGTGCGACATCGACAGCCAACTATGCAAAAGCAGAAGCGGGCTATGCGCTTAGTGACTCTCCGCTCGGACCTTTTGTCTATCAGGAGAGCCACCGCATGGACCAAGCGCCTAAGGGAGCAACTGATAACGGCCAGCCAAACCAGCCAGGCATGGCTCGGGATATGACGTTATTTAAGGATGACGACGGCACCGGTTATTTGATTTATTCGAGTGAAGAAAATTTAACAATGTACATCTCCAAGCTCAATGATTCGTATACAGATGTTGTTGGTTGGCATAAAGACGGCAACGAAGAGCGAGATACGGAGTACAAGGGAGTGCATGGCGAGGACTATGTGCGCGTATTCCCGCTAGCTCAGCGCGAGGCACCAGCACTATTTAAGTACCAAGGGAAATATTACATGATTTCATCCGGTGCGACGGGCTGGGCTCCGAACGTGGGCAAATATACGGTTGCCGACAGCATGATGGGACCGTGGAAAACGATGCGCGATGTTGCGCCCGGAAGCTCAACGACCTATGGCTCGCAGAGCACTCAAGTGATTACAGTAGACGCGGCTGCGGGGAAATTCATCTATATGGGTGACCGCTGGAATCAAAACGATCTTGCGAATTCCCGCTATATTTGGCTGCCGATTGAATTTGGTCAAAATGATGAAATTGCCCTTCAATGGCATGATGAGTGGTCGCTTGATTTGCTCGACAGCATGGGGAAGGTGACATTAAATACTCCGCTTCCTGCAAGTACAACAATTGGCAAAGCGCCAGCACTTCCGACTACTGTACAAGTGACCTTATCGGATGGAACGGTGAAGGATACGCCGATGAGCTGGAGCATAAATGAAGCGTCATTCAAAATTCCGGGGACGGTGCGCGTCAGCGGCAAGCTGACTGAGCTCTCCAATAAAATAATCGAACATCAGATGTATGTCATTCCAGAGGGCAGCGCTTATTTTGTTCATGCAGGCGGTGCGGAAACGTCAGATTATAAAGATATTACTCAATTGATTGGCGAAGAGCATTTGCTAAACGGAAACGTTATCGATCAGAAATACGATCCGGCGAACAATCAAACTTGGGGTTATATCGGAGACAATACGCTGACATCCGGTACGAACAGCGGCAATATTTTTGATGGATTGCGGTATTTGAAAAGCAATGCCGGCAATGATCTCTCGTACCGTTTCGACATCGATAATGGAAGCTACGATGTTTATGTAGGCTTGTACGACCCGTGGTCCCAGTATTCAAACGGCAAACGGATTGCTGATATTTTGCTGAACGGAACGGTGAAAACAAGCGGGTATGTTTTCTCCTCAGCAAAAGATGTGCTTAGCTATGGCAATGTAGCCGTTGATAACGGAAAGCTGGAGCTGACGGTGCATCGAGCGGCGAATGCAGGTGCCACCAGTTCCGATCCGCAAATTAGCTGGATTATGATAACGGATAGCAAAGGCGATGTTGTTGAGACTCCTGCAGAGCTGATTGTCCATTATGACATGAGCAAGCTGGAAGGTACTTCGGTCATTGACCAGACTGGCAAATACAATGGCACATGGATTAACCCTGCCAACGCGGAGTGGATTAAGACAGATGCAGCCGGAGCCATCAGCTTTGCAGGCGGCAATACAAGCTCTTATATTGAAATGCCGCAGGGTATTTTGGATGGGCTGACGGATGTCACGGTATCTGCCCTTGTCAATTGGAAAGGCAAGAACAGTGCAGAATGGCTGTTTGCGCTTGGACAAGGCGATACACATTATTTGTATGTGACGCCAAAATATAATGCAGACAGCACGGCGCGATTCGGTATTGCAACGAATGGCTGGCGCAATGAAGTGGCGACGAAAGCGCCGCTGCTCCAATCAGATGATTGGAAGCTCGTTACGGCAGTAATGTCGGGTACAGAAAACAAGCTGTCGCTGTATGTAGACGGCCAGCTAGTCTCATCTGGTAATGCTGGCGGCTTTACTCTCGATCAAATTAACAATAAAAACGGCATCAGCGGTCTTATTGGAAAATCCTTTTATGCGGGAGATGCTTATTTTGGCGGTATGATCGCAGACTTCCAAATCTATAATGGCGCACTTCCTGCCTCTGAAGTGAGCGAGCTTCATGTGGCGGCAAATGAGAAGCTGGCAAGCATGGAGGTGCTGCTGCTACAACATGCTGCCGATCAATTAGATGACCTGAGCTTCCTTGGGGAGAATAGCAGCAAGGATGCAGTGCTGACGGATCTTGAGCTGCCAATGACTGGATTGCATGGAGCAACCATTACATGGCAATCAGATAATGAGTCAATCATTAGTAATAGCGGTACTGTTGCACGGCCTGTTTTTGAAAATGGAGATGAAATTGTAACACTGACCGCTGTTCTATCAGATGGAAAATCGACTGTATCAAGAACGTTCACGTTCACTGTGTTGAAGCAGCCGGATACGGCTGTTCATGTAACAGGAGTTACGGTGAACAAGGATGCGGTTACGCTGAAGGAAGAAGAGCAGCTGCAACTGAATGCAGAAGTTGCACCGCTGAATGCGGATAATAAAGCCGTGTTATGGTCCAGCGATGCAGCAGCCATTGCATCAGTCGATACAAACGGCATTGTTACAGCTCTAAAAGAAGGAACAGCTACCCTTACGGTTGTGACGGTAGACGGCGGATTTACAGCTAAGGTTGTCGTAACGGTGGAGAAAAAGAAGGACACTGGCGTAGAGCCTAGCCCAACTCCAGATCCAACACCGAGCCCTAGCCCGGACCCTACACCAAGTCCGAGTCCAGATCCAACGCCTAGTCCGACGCCAAACCCTGGAACGAACCCAACACCAAGTCCGGTTCCAACACCGAGCCCAGACCCTGAGCCGCATTTCAAGGATACAGCAGGGCACTGGGCAGCGGCATCGATTAACAAGCTGTTGGACAAAAACATTTTGGGCGGTTTTCCAGATGGCAGCTTTAAGCCTAATCAGGAAATGAGCAGAGCGGAATTTTCAGCTGTTATTTACAGATTGTTGGGCTTAAATGCAGAAAGCAGCGAACCTGGCTTCGGAGATATTACACCGACAGCTTGGTATAGTAAATATGTGAATGGTTTACATGCTGCTGGAATTATAACTGGCTTTGATGATGGCAGTTTCAAGCCGAATCAGGAAATGACGAGAGAGGAAGCATTCGTTATTTTGTATAGAGCGGTTAAAGATCAAATGATCGTTGCCTCCGGAGCGGCAAAACCATCCTTTGCGGATGAGCCCAGCGTGTCCAGCTGGGCCAAAGAAGCGATAGCAGCATTAACGGAAGCGGGTATCATTAAAGGTTATGAGGATGGTTCAATCAGGCCAAAGGAAAAGATTACACGCGCCGAGATTGCATCGATTGTAGCAAACTTCGTCAAATAGCAGGTTTAACGCGAGACATCCCAAAATAAGGGATGTCTTTCGTTTATTTAAATATAAGGCAGTATATTTTTTTTCTAAAGAACGCCGAATGCGTTTTAGCTTGTTAGACGATAAAAATGATATACTGTTGTGAAAACAATCGATTATTATGGAAAACGATGATATGATTTAGATAACGAAATTTGACGATAATTGTGCGCATGTAGGAGGCTATTTACAGATGGAGTACATTAGTACAAGAGGAAATGTTGGCAAAATAGGGTTTATCGATGCGTTTATGATGGGCTTAGGCAACGATGGAGGACTGCTTGTTCCGAGCGAAATTCCAGTTATTTCAGCTGAAACATTAAAGGAATGGCAGAATCTTAACTATCAAGAGCTTGTACTTGCTATATTCTCATATTTTACGAATGATGAGATTCCAGCACAGGATTTGAAGGATATGGTGTACGCGAGCTATGCTACTTTCCGTGACCCGGAAGTAACGCCTGTCCGCAAGCTGAAGGATGATCTTTATTTGCTGGAGCTGTTCCACGGTCCTACCTTTGCATTTAAAGATATCGCGCTTCAGTTCATGGGCCAGCTTTATACGTATGTTGCAGCGAAGCAAAATAAAAAAATTCATATACTCGGTGCTACTTCCGGCGATACAGGAGCTTCAGCAATCGAGGGCGTTAAAGGCAAAGACGGCATCAAGATTTGTATTCTACATCCACATGGCAAAGTAAGTAAAGTACAAGAGCTGCAAATGACGACGGTTCAGGACGACAATGTACTGAATCTATCTGTAGATGGCAACTTCGACGATTGCCAGCGCATGATTAAGGATTTGTTCGCTGACCTTGATTTTAAAGCTAACAATCAGCTTGCGGCGATCAACTCCATCAACTTTGTTCGAATCTTGGCGCAGACGGTTTACTATTTCTATGCCTACTTCCAAGTGGCGAAGCAGACGGATGCGAAGCAGGTTAACTTTAGCGTACCGACAGGCAACTTCGGTGATATTTTTGCAGGTTACCTAGCGAAGCGTATGGGACTTCCTGTAGGCAAGCTCATTCTAGCTACGAATGAGAACAATATTTTGGAGCGCTTTATTCTTGAGGGCGTGTACAAGCCGGGCGACTTCCGCAGCACGTACAGCCCATCGATGGACATTCAAGTAGCCAGCAACTTTGAGCGTTACTTGTATTATGTGCTTGGCGAGGATGCTGCTCAAATTCGCAGTCTGATGGATCAGTTCAAAGCCGAAGGACAAATCGTCATTGCCGGCGATGCGCTGAGCAGAGTGCAAGCCGAGTTTGGCGCGCATGGCGTACAAGGCCAAGAGTGCCTGAGCACGATTAAGAAATATGAAGCGGAAAACGGCTACCTGCTTGATCCGCATTCAGCTTGCGGCGTCGCTGCGGCTGACAAATACAGCAATGAACAAGGAATCACGATCTCGCTTGCGACGGCTCATCCGGCTAAGTTCAACGAAGCCATCGAGCTTTGCGGCATCGAGCAGCAATTCCCTGAGCAAATCGCTTCGCTGTTCAGCAAAGAACAGCGTCAGACTCGCGTAGACGGATCGCTTGCAGCGGTCGTTAGCGAATTAGAAGCATTTTATAACGCATAATCATTCATGCTTGGATACGATGGAAAAGGCAGCAGCTAGAGGAGAAATCCTTTCGCTGCTGCCTTTTTTCTATTGGAACCTACATTTAGGCTCGTTTAAGTATATTTCGGAGCACAGAAGTGATCAGCTTATGATCTTGATCATCCGGCAATCCGGATACAGCAATGGTTCCGATTACCCCGAACCCTCGAGCGTAGATGGGATACGCTCCGTTATAAGGAGCATAGAGCGAAGGGGATAACGAAAAACGCTCGGCAAGCGTTGTACCGGCAGCGCGCAACTCGATTTCCATACGATAGGAGCTGACTCCAAAACGATTGACGACGCGTGCTTTTCGCATGACCCAATCATCATTGTCTGCCGAGGTGCCCGGAAAAGCATAGTGAAACAGCTGTTGTTCGCCTTTTCGAATATCAATCATTACCGACTTGTTCTCCGATTTGGCCTGCTCAATGAGCCCAAGTCCGACATGCAGCGCGGTTTCGTTCGTGAAGGAGTCGAATTGCAGCTCCTCTTCCTCGCGCTTCAATTCCTCTAGGAGTTGTTCGTGATTCATTATGCCGATCTCCTTTACAGCGATATATTAAGCTCTGAAGCCGTCTTGCATATGTACTCCCGAGCTTGCTGATACTGCTCATTGGTGGATAGGTGCTCGATAATGAGCGTCGTATCCGGGTGCAGCTTGTTCAGCTCGGTAAGAAATGTCCGGTAATCAAGCACACCTTGACCTGGGATGACCTCATCCATATGAACGGTCAATTGGCCGCGCAGCAAAATATCCTTCGCATGGCAATTCCGAATATATGGCCCAAGCTTTGTAAAAAAATCACGGATGATCTCGCCATTTTGGTAATAGGCCCGAGGGCTGCTAATGATATTGACGGGATCGAAGTGTACGCCAAAGCCTTTGCGATCGATCGCTTTGATCAAGGAAAGATAGGAGTCAGCCGAATCTGGGAATACCCACGGCATCATTTCCAAGGCAAATACGGTTCTCTCTGGTTTAACCGCATCGATAATTTCACGTGTCGTCTCTACAATGAGCTCAAAGGTTTCATCGCTGAAATTGTCTAGATCAGGTCCGTCCCATTGTTCGCCGCGTGACCCGGCAATGTTTACGCAGCACTGCGCAGCCATCCGTTCTGCAAGTTCCAGACGCTGCATGCAGTATGCAATCGCTTTGCGCCTTGTTTCCTCATTTCGGCTAATGGGGTTGCTCCATGCGCCGACCTCGGAAATCAGAATATCATGTTTTGCTGCTGCGGCTAAGTAATCATCCAGCTCGCTAATATCTTCATTGCCGTCTATGGGGCAGGTTGTTGCGCGGAAGCCCGCTTGTATAAGTGCATTTGACCAACTTTCAGGATTTTTATTTTCTAGAAAAACCTGACCTCCAAGCCTCATCGAAACCCCGTCCTTTGTTCGGATGTTTTCTCGCTGGCAGGAATAACTTATGTTGAGCAAAGTATAACATAAACACGTGTTTATACAAGATCAATATTTTGATAAGAATGAGCACTTTGAAAAAATAAAATTTTGTTGCTGCAAAGGGAATGACAGCCAATTTATGAAATGTATGTGATAATGGCATAAACATGCGTTCATGAAAGAGGCTAGCAACAATTGAAAAAGGCAGACATAAATAGTGTAGAGGTCGCCCGACAATATCAGTATAGAGAAGAATGCTTAGTTACTGACTAGGAACTTTCTGAAGAAATTCTGAATATTACTAAGCTTTTTTTAAAGAAAGAAATGCTCGCCTAATTCAAAGGCGAGCATTTCTTTTAGATTATTTAATTAAGGTACCTTTAGAATTCCTGTAAATTGACTAGGTGCAACTCTATTTTTCAATTATAAGTCTAATTGAAAAATGTATATGTTCAACTGGTGGATTAACTTCATGTCACAACATATTAGAATTCATCATCTGCAAACGTATTAAAGATAACCATGTCATTTAATAAAATAATCTAGTGTCCCGTGGTTTATGGAAATTGAACCAATGGACGTAATCATGGGGTTCGATGTCAAACTGTTCTTCCGCGAGGAAATGCGCATGGTTAGCGAAATCCGTCTTAAAGATACAGCGAGCTACTCGTTCTATGGATCTGTTCATCCTCTATGTCTCATAGGTTCATGACGAGCCCCAGCCGTTTAATCCTTCTTGCTCAGAGAGATGTACTGATCCTCGGAAGTGCCGAAAGGAGTGTGCAGTAGCGCGCTCATCAAGCCGAAAGCGACCTCGGACTTGGAACGAGTGAAAACGAACTTTGTGACCTGCTCGGGAAGGAGTTCCGGGCATTCCGAGGTGCAGACGACGACAAGGTTCTCCGGGCTTAGGTACTTCAGTACCTGCAAGGCCAAAAATTCGTTGAAGACGACGAGAGGCTTGTTCTCGTGCTGCTGGATAAATTGCTTGAGCGACTCTTCGTCGCTGGTGGTCGCAAATACGAGCGATTCGTCCAATCCCGAGGCGGATCGAATGATTTCGTGATACCGCTCGTTCGACATGTGTTCGTGAATGAGTGCATAAGGCTGTCCGGCCGGCAATGACGAGTTCAGATCACTGAACAATCGTTGGAAATCAGGATTGACTTGCCGGAACAAGGAATCGTCGATCAAGCTGTCCACGATAACCAACGGCGAGCCGTATTGCAGATTCCTCGATATCGCATGGAAGGATTGGGCCATAGCGTCAATCAGAAAGACGCCATCCAGCTTGCGCTCGGCAATGATCTCGAAATTGGGTTTGGCCGGATCAATTTGGGATACAAGGAGATGATAGCTCTTCTCCCGGCATCGGCGCTCTAATCCGTCAAGGAAAGCTCCGTAGCTGACCGGCTTTGGAATGCGGGCGTCTCCGGTGCTGACGAACAGCACGCCGAGGACGTTGGTTTTACCCAGTGAGAGCGACTTCGCCGTCAAATTTTGAACGTAATGAAGCTTGCTCGCTGCCGTAAAGACCCGCTGCCGCGTCTCTTCTGGAATCGTCTGGGTGCTCACGTAATTAAGGACATAGCTTACGGTGGCGACGGAGACGCCGGCTTCTTTGGCTACGTCGCGAAGTGTCGTTTTTTTCATCGTATCAGTAACCGCCTCGTTAGGATCAAAAGTTTAGATAATCATAAGTCCGAACTTGGAAGGATGTCAAACTTGCCGTTGACAAGCCACGGGAAACGCCCTATACTGAAGCCACTTAACCGGTTAAGTTGAAACTTGAAGAATGAAGTTCTCAGAAGGGGCTATGCAATATGGAAAATTCGGCTCAATCGAAGCTAATCGTATTACCCGGGGTGCACGCATCCCGGCTGGGAAATGAAAGAGACATCTACATTTATTTGCCTGTGGGCTATGACGATGATCCGTCCGTAAGGTATCCCGTGTTGTACATGCACGTGGGCCAGCACGTATTCGAGCCGAGCAAGCCTTCTGGAGAGTCCTGGGGTATGCACCGCGTAGCGGACCGACTATTGGCGGAAGGGCTGATTCGGCCAATTATTATCGTAGCGGTCGAACATAAGTACGAGGACGGAACCAGTGAATATTTCCACGACCTGTGCGCGTATCCTATTCGCTGCGTCGGCGAGCTTTACGAGCATTTTCTAATCGAAGAGCTGAAGCCAATTGTAGATCGCGCATTCAGGACACTGCCGGATGCGGATCATACGGCGTTAATGGGCTCCTCGGCGGCCGGCATTGCAACGTACAACATCGGGCTTCGCCGTCCGGACGTATTCGGAATGCTTGGCATCCTGTCGCCTTTTTTCGTCCAGGTAGATCCCGGCACGCTGGAGGAAACGCCGCAGTATCGGCTGTATCCTTATAACGATGGGCAGAAAATATGGATGGACATAGGTGGGGCGGAGGGGTTCTTCATGCCATCCCACGTGCGGAGCGTCGCGGAGAATATGCAGCAAGCTGGCTGGAAGCAAGGTGAGGAGCTTTATTATTATCTGGACATGGAAGCCGCGCATTCCGAATGGGACTGGAGCCGCCGGGCGCACATGCCGCTGCTGCACTTCTTTGGCGAAGCCGCCGATGTGTCGGTTCTCGCGCTTGAAGGGGACGGTATCGTCGGTGTCGACGGGCCTTTAGTGGTCGTTAATGCGGTTGCCGCTCTTCACAACGGCATACGCTTCAGTTTGCTCAGAGCCGATTACCAGACGGATAATCCGGATGTCCTCGGGATTTCGCCAGACGGAAGGCTGCTTCCACGGAAACCCGGCACTGCGACGATCGTCTGCCGCTATGGTGGCCAAGAAGCGGCCAGAATGTATACTGTCGTGGAACGGCTATCTGAGACCGTCGTCGTCGAGCTTGAAATTCTCGTGCCGGATACAACGCCGGAAGATGCCGAGATTTATGCGACGTTCGGCGTTCCGAAGCTCGGCAAAGGATTGTATGGCGGAACGGTCAGTTTGCCTAGAGGATTAACGTTCGATTTTCTCATCACCCGGGGCTACGATAAGGAAGAGGTCGATCGGGATTTCGGGCGGATGCCTTACAGAAGGCTTGTCACGGACGAGGACAAAAGAGTCGTTTACACGGTTCATAATTGGATAGACATAAGGCCCGATATGGGAAGAGAGGAGGAGATTTGAATGACGCAGCCTTCGCGAGTGGAATCCATCGCGAATTTCCGATCGGAAATTATGCGCAACGAAAGGGACATTTTCGTTTATTTGCCGCCCGGCTACGGGCAGGAAGCGGACAGGACGTATCCGGTACTTTACGTCCATGACGGGCAGAACGTATTCCATGAAGCATTTAACGGGCAGTCATGGAACCTGCACCGCGTATGCGACCGTCTGATTGCGGAAGGACGCATCGAAAAATTGATCGTCGTGGCGGTTTCGAATATGGGGCTGGAGCGAAACAGCGAGTTCGCGCATCAAGGCTCGTTCGCGGAGGAGCTCGACTACCCTTGCCGGGGAGAGTTCTATGAACGTTTCCTGACGGAGGAAGTTAAACCCTACATCGACCGTACTTACCGGACGAAGCATGAGAGCCGCCACACCGCACTGATGGGTTCGTCCAGAGGCGGGCTCGCGACTTACCATATCGGGTTCCGCCGTTCCGACGTTTTTGGCAAGCTGGCCATGGTTTCGCCTTATTTTGCCCAATACAATGAGGAGACGATGACGCATCTGCCCATCGTTCAGACTTTCGATGGAAAAGGACCGTTTCAATTATGGATAGATGCTGGCGGCATGGAAGGCTTGACTGTGCGTGTCGATCACGTCAGGCACATGGTGGAGCATTTCTTGAAGCTAGGCTACCGGTCTGGAGACGACCTCGTGTTCTGCTACGAACCGATGGCAGAGCATAACGAGGCAGCTTGGGAGCAGAGGGTATACGCGCCGCTTGTCTTCTTCTTCGGAGACAAAGGATCGCCCGTCTCAGCCGAGTTGACCGGTGATCCTATCGCCGGGATCGAGGGAGCCGAGGCATGGGTATACCCGCTTGTCTCATATGAAAGCGGTTTAGTTTCGGTCGACCTGGACGCAAGCTTTCGCGTAACGCCCGAAGGCGCAGCGGCGGTCGATCCGACAGGCTTGATCCGGGCAGTCAAGACGGGGGATTGTGAGATCGCATACAGCGGACATGGGCTGAACGCATTGACAATAATCAGGATCGTGCCGGAACTATCCGAAAAGGTCGAAGTGGAGTTGGAAGTTGTCGTACCAGACGATACCTCGGCAACGGCGAGAGTATATGCGGGGGCGGAACTGGAGAAGTCCGGACCTCGCTCCTACCGAAGGCGGCTTTTCCTGCCGAGAAATACGGGATTTGCTTTTCACGTCTCAGAGCACTCTGGTCTAAGGGAAGCAGGCCCGGAGGGGGCGGACGTCCCGAAGCGGAGGTTCGTCGCCGACAGCAACAAGACGTTGCATTATGAAGTCCTAAGTTGGATGCTAAGTCAATCGATATGAATACGGGGTAAAACACTGACTCGCGTCGTAAAAAAACTACCATTGTCTTTCTTAACGCTATCGCTGCTCGCCGCAGCCGCGTGCTAGTCTGGAGCGGGCGTGTACAAAGCCAGTTCGATCTGGCGTTTGAGAAGCTCGATACGGAGCTTGTACCGGAGACCGGCGCGAGCTTGCTGGTATGGGAGAGCAAAGAAGCCCGGCCTTTTGTGGATGCCATCATCAAGGAATTTACGGAACTATACGGCGTCGAAGTGAAGATGCAGGAGCTTGGAACGATGGATCAAATCGGAAAATTCGAGCTGGACGGTCCAGCTGGCCTTTCGGCAGACGTCATTACGACTTTCCAGGACCATCTGGGCAAGGCGGCAAGCGCCGGGCTGATTCTGCCTAACGATGATTACGCTGCTGTTCATGTATTTGCAGAGGCACTTTGTTGACGGTCTGACGGCAGGCGCGACTAAAGGATAGAAGAGACAGAGGGAACGACATCATTGTATTAACGTAGTGTGCAAATCTAAAAGGTGTGGACTCATTTTCAGCTATCTTATCACCTTAATAAGCTTACTGCTAAGCCGACGATATTCAGTTAACCATAAACTGATTTCGCTCGGCTTTCTTTAATGGTTGCGGCTCTTTGATCATTTTTATTAAATGTTCAGAGCAGGTGGTTAATTTGATGAACGGTATAGAAAGATCCTGTAGAAAAAATCACATGACTTATGCAGTTCATACCAACAGATGGAAAACCACTCGTCTGTGAACCAAATGGCTTTGTTAACCAGTAAGGACGCTCTACTTGCGACCATGTTCAAACCCTATAAGCTTGCGCAGTATACACTTAGTCGATTTTTCACAACTTCGTTTGCATGGAGAACGTTTGGTCATAAACGTGCGGCAAGGCTTCAAGAAGTTAGCGTTACGGCACTAAAACCAGGTGACGTCATAAACTTGGATGATACGCTTATTGCCCATCCCTACGCCAAAAAATTGCCTTTCTTATGCTGGTTGTTCGACTCTTCATCCAAAACGTATCGCTGGTGTATGAATCTGGTTGTCCTTCAAGAAAGGGCAAGCGATCTCGAAAGATAAGCGTGTCCCTATTGCCGCGGTCGTCACTGTTCGCTTGAAAGAAGATGAAGAATCGAGTGTTGGCATAAAGGACAATGAATACAGCCCTGCAACGTACAAGGGAGCCTATCTCATCATTAGCAACCGCCACGATGTGCCCGAAAAGGCGTTCGAAGTCTATGGGAAAAAGTGGCGCATTGAAGTGTTTTTTCGTATGGCCAAGCAAGACCTTGCTTTCGGGAAATACCATCCCACTTCGGAGGCATATCAGCATGCGCATATGGAATTCGTGTTCGCTACGGAGGCATTAGTAGCCTATGCGTAACCAGGTGGTCGGTTTATTCAAGCATAGATTCTCACAATTCCCACTTAATTCATCGAACTACATAAGTCATGTCTATATGATATAATAAACATAGTTTGCTAGATGTGGTTTTCGTTAGGGAAAAATAAGTGAATAGCAAAGGGGAATTCATTTAATGTTAAGAAAAATAGGCCTAATCTTGTTAGTAGTTAGCATACTGCTTCCAGCATCTTTGAGTCATTATGTTAGGGCGGCTGGGAGCAATAATGTGGATGTGGACAGGGTTGAATTTACATATCCGCATACCCCATCTCTTTCGAACACGATTAACGATTATGATGTCTACATTCCCAGAAGTTCGATTTTAACGTACTATTTCGCAATCAAGACCGTCGATGAAAATGCAACAATACAATATCAAATGAATGGAGATAGTTGGAAAAATCTTGGGCAATGGACTTCGACAGGCCATCTTCCTCTAAATCCTGCAAATAACCTCGTAGAAATAAAAATTACTTCTTCCGATGGCACAGTCACTCGACTGATTAATTTCCATGTGCATCGGCCGTTGGCCAACGTTGCTGCTCTAAAGAAGCTGGAAACTTCAGCTGGGACGATTGCATTCGACGCGAATACGCTTAATTACACCGTTTACGTTCCTTATTCAACAGTCTCTACAATGGTCACTCCTACTTTAAACGATGCCGATGGTAGCTTGTCCATAAATGGGATAGGGGGAGCAGATGGCGAAGCTAGCTCCGCTATCCCGCTTGGGGTGGGCAGCACTGCCATTCCGGTTGAAACGATTTCTGCGGATGGCTCCCAAACTAGAAAATATACAATCGAAGTTATTCGAGCTGAGCCTAGCACGAATGCAACTTTAGAGCAGCTAAGCTTATCCGGAAGTGCTTTGCTGCAGCCGGATTTCGCCAGCGGACGCTTCAGCTATGAGGCTGTTGTAGCAAATAGTCAAGATTCCATCATGGTAACGCCTACAGCATCAGAAGCGAATGCTTTAATCGCCTACAGTGCTAATGGGGGAACATACACTAGCATATTCAGCGGTTCGGCAAGCGCTCCCCTGCCGTTGGAGGCAGGCCTGAATACGATTGCCATACGCGTAACGGCAGAGGACAGAGCGACGGTGAATCAATATGTGCTGACAGTTTATAGGCAGAGCAACGATGCGAATTTAAGCAGCTTATCTCTCTCTTCTGGTACGCTCAGCCCATTATTCGATGCTGGAATTTATAGCTATTCAGCCGAAGTGGGGAGTAATCAGAGTGCGATTACGCTGACGCCTTCGGCAGCGGGAACGAATGCGTCTATAGCGGTAAGTGTCAATGGAGGTTCATATCAAAGCTTGACCAACGGTTCGGCAAGCGCTCCCCTGCCGCTGGAGGCAGGCCTAAATACGATTGCCATACGCGTAACGGCCGAGGAGGGAAATGAGCAAATCTACACCGTACAAGTCTTGCGGCCAAGCCACAATGCTACACTGAGCGATTTGAGTTTGTCAGCAGGAACACTTACACCTTTGTTTCATCCTGAAACAGTAAACTACGAAGCATCCGTTGGTTATTCGGTTTATGCGATAACGGTAAAACCAGTTGCAGCAGAGAGTCATGCTTTAGTAAGCGTATCAGTAAATGACTCGACCTACGTCCCAGTTGCAAGTGCTAGCGACAGCGTAGATCTACTGTTGAGTCAAGGGAACAATGATATTCATATTAAAGTCGTCTCGCAGAGCGGTGAAGAGCTGCTATACACAATTAGGGTAAACCGAGCTTTTGTTCCGTATACTCCGCCATCTCCGACTCCAACTACGGAGACTCCTGTTGGTCCCGTCAAGCCCATTTCATTTAACGATATTTCGGGGTCATGGGCAGAGTCGATCATACAGTCAGCAGTTCAGCAGGGCTGGATTTCGGGGTACCCTGATGGGACCTTTAGGCCTAACGAGAAAGTATCAAGGCAGGATTTTATCGTCATGCTGGTTAAGGCATTAGGTTGGTCTGGTCCAGCACAAGGGAGTGAACCGAGCTTTAGTGATGGGGAGCAAATCGCCCCTTATGCAGCGAATGCGATCGCACTTGGTTACCAGCATGGTTTATTTATTGGCTATCCGGATGGAAGCCTCCAACCAAAGGGGGGAATTAATCGTCAGGAGTTAGCCGTAATAGCTATGAGAGCTCTTGGCGAACCTGAGGGAGGCGCGCTTGCGCCAGAGACTGGGTTTGCTGATGATCGTCTTATTTCAAATTGGGCCAAATATGCTGTGAAGACAGCTAAAGACCGTGGCATCCTGAAGGGTCGGGGAAAGAATCTATTTGTTCCAGCTGAATCGGCAACTCGAGCTGAAGTCGTTGCTATCATTCAATATATATTGGATGATCTAGCAGCGAGCAAATAAAGGCAATTTGTTATGCTGAGCCGACAGCTTGATCTATTAGTCAAATTGCTGCTGCCCTGACATCAGCCATTGAAGGTTGGTTAACCAATAGAGCTTTCAGGCCTGCTCAGGTGCAGGCTTGGAGGCTCTATTCTATTAGGTATTGGAATTTAGTTGTAACGGGAGAGAACGGACAACAAACAAAAGTATGAAATCAACACCTTAATCAAATTTCGGTCATACTATGCGGCAGAAGCGGGCAAGCATGTCATTTGCGAGAAGCCGCTCGCGGTCAGTGCAAGCCAAGCAGCGGAGATGCTGCAGGCGGTAAAAAAAGCAGGCGTTATGCATATGATTTGCCATAATTACCGTTTTGCGCCTGCGATACAGCTAGCTAAGAAGCTGATTGATGGTCATAATATGTTGGCGACGTTCATGGAAGGGCTGCACAGCGGGATTAATCCTGCTCCGAACTTTGAGGACGGCTATAGAAATCAGCTCGTTATTGAAGCTGTTGAGCGTTCTGCCGAGTCGAGACAGTGGATGGATGTACCTGCAATTAGCGATTCTTTGTTGTTTTCGTAGCTTCATATAACAAAAAATGAATAGTCGGTTGACGTGCAAGGCTGTAGTGAAGAAGGATTATTCTTCTTGCTGCAGCCTATTTTTGATTATACTTATGTTATAATCGCCATATTAAATAAGGTGCTGAATCCTATTTCGGGAGTATGTATCACTAGAAATATGTAATTGGGTGAGGGATAACCTGTGAATGACTTCAACAAATTCAATCGCGAGAAATGGAGCAAGATAAGAACAAAGGGCAAGCTGTCGTATGCTATTAGATGGGTGCTTTATATATTGATTTACGTTTTAATTATTCAGGGAGTACTCATTGTACTCGGTCGTAAAAGTGTAGATCAAATCGAAATGGCGCCTATTATTTTTATTTCATTTGTCGTGGGTGTTACTCTTTCTTTGATTCGATGGTCTGTTTTTGAGAAAAAATACAATCAGGAATAAATAAGGACGAGGTGAGTAGACATGATGGCATCCATTACCCAAGCTGAGAATGGATATTCGGTCCGTTTCGAGCGCAATTTGAAGCATGCTGTGGAGAGTGTCTGGTCGATGCTGACTGACAACGAGAAGCTCGCCCAGTGGTTCCCCGAACTGAGTATCGCGGACTTGCGTGAAGGCGGATTAATAAAATTTGATATGCAAAATGGACATTTTGAAGAGATGGCCATCATCGAGCTCAAAGCGTTATCGGTTTTGGAGTTTACGTGGGCTGAGGATATCGTTCGTTTTGAATTATATGCAGAGCCAGAGGGCTGCCGCTTGGTTTTAATCGAGAAGCTTGCCCAAATTACAGCGCATACCCCTAGAGATATTGCCGGCTGGGATGTATGTTTGGATGTTATCGAGGCATTGCTGGATGGAAAAACAATTGCCTCTCGCAAGGACGTATGGAAAATGAAATACGATAAGTATGTACAAGCTTTTGAAAATTTGCCTCAGGCTTAGAAATAAGTATTCAATCAGCTTGGGTTATCGGATGTGATAGAGATGATTACAGGAATATTGGTATTTTTATTAGCTGGGTTAGCTGAAATAGGTGGAGGTTACCTGATTTGGTTATGGCTGCGTGAAGGCAAGCCGATGTATTGGGGAATGGTCGGAGGTGTAGCTTTGGCACTATATGGTGTTATTGCTACATTTCAATCCTTCCCCTCGTTCGGAAGAGTCTATGCGGCGTACGGGGGCGTTTTTATAGTGATGGCCGTATTGTGGGGCTGGCTGGTCGATAAAAAAACACCTGATTTATACGACTGGATAGGTGCTGCAATTTGCTTGGTCGGTGTTTCAGTTATACTGTGGGCGCCAAGGCATTAGTATTTTCTAGCTTGCTGTGTAGAATAACCATTTACAATTCAGGGAACGATTTGTTAACATATATGAAATATTGAAAAAGGCGATGACGAGAAGAGTACATAAACACATTCTTTCGCAGAGAGCCCCGGCAGCTGAAAAGGGGCAAGGAATGGTTTATCGAAACAAGTCTCTGAGCATCACATCGGAACCTGAGTAAGGGGATGCTGTGACAGGAGCTCCTGTTATAGAGCTAGAGTATAAGCATCCTTTGGTGCCGTACTTGAAGAGGTTGATATGGCGACATATTAACGAATCTGGGGTGGTACCGCGAAAAATTTCGTCCCCAAGACGCGAAGTCTTGGGGGTGGAATTTTTTTTTTGTTTTTTGGGACATGAAAAATCAAGGTATCGATAGCAACCCTAAATTGGAGGTTTTACAATGAGCAGCGAATTAGAGCCGATCACGGATCATTTTTTATATAAAATTATTAATGAGGATCTTCAAGCAGGCGTGTTTACACGAGAAATGTGCACGCGGTTTCCGCCTGAGCCTAATGGATACCTTCATATCGGAAGCGCCTATGCCATCCATACAAACTATACGATTGCGCAAAAGTATAATGGGAGGTTTCATTTGCGATTTGACGACACGAATCCTCTGAAGGAGGATATCGAATATGTGAATGCCATTATCGAAGATATCAATTGGCTTGGTTATCGTCCAGGCAGCCATATTTATTATGGTTCGGATTATTCGGATGCGATATATGACGCTGCTGTTGCGCTCATAAGTAAAGGAAAGGCTTATGTTTGTGAATTATCGCCAGAGGAAGTAACGGAATATCGGGGGACGCTTACGGAGCCGGGCAAGGATAGCCCTTACCGAAATCGTTCCATTGATGAAAATTTAGAGCAGTTTGCGAAAATGAAAAACGGTGATTTTAAGGCCGCTTCCAAAGTATTGCGTGCCAAAATCGATATGAGTGCGCCTAATATTAATTTAAGAGATCCCGTTATTTATCGCATTATCCATGCTGAGCATTACCGGACGGGAAATAAGTGGTGCATTTATCCGATGTACGATTTTGCGCATCCGATTCAAGATGCCATCGAGGGCATTACCTACTCGTTATGCTCCGTTGAGTTCAAAGACCATCGTCCTTTGTACGAATGGGTATTGAAGGAGCTGGAATTTGCTCAGCCGCCAAGGCAAAGGGAATTCGGAAGGCTGAATCTAACGGGTGTCGTGACGAGCAAGCGGTATTTGAGACAGCTCGTTGAGGGCGGCTTTGTCGACGGCTGGGATGATCCAAGGCTGCCAACGATCCGTGGACTCAGGCGAAGAGGCTTTACGCCCGAGAGCATTAGAAATTTTATCGATGAGATCGGCATGATTAGAGCGCAAAATTCCGTTGATATCGCGATGCTGGAGCATGCGGCAAGACAGGATTTGAAGGCGAAGGTCAAAGGCGTAATGGCCGTCATCCATCCACTGAAAGTGGTTATTACTAATTATCCGGAGGGCCAAACCGAGCTGTTGTCCATTGATAACAATAGCGAGAACGACACGCTTGGCAAACGCAAGGTCACCTTCTCTAGAACGCTATTTATAGAGAAAGATGATTTTATGGAGCAGCCGTCCAAAGGATTTCACAGATTAGCACCCGGAGCTGAAGTTCGGCTGATCGGTGCCTACTTCATTAGATGTGAGGAAGTCATTAAAGATGAAGCCACAGGTGAGATCATTGAGCTTCGCTGCACTTACGATCCCGAAACGAAAAGCGGAACGGGCTTTACCGGCCGGAAGGTGAAGGGGACGGTCCACTGGGTTTCGGAGAGTCACGCGGCTAAGGTGGATGTCCACCTTTATGATAGTCTGCTGCGGGGTAATGAAATCCCGAAGGATACCGTTATAGCTTGGGACAGCGTCATTAATCCGAGCTCACTGCAAATCGTGAAAGATTGTAGGATTGAGCCTTTTGAGGTTCTTCCGCAGCCAGAGGATAAGTTCCAATTCGTTCGGCATGGTTATTTTTGCGTGGACAAAAAACATACAACGAATACGAAGCTAGTCTTCAATCGCATCGTACCGCTTAAGGATACGTGGAAGAAAAAATAGAGCGATAACAAGATGAAGCCTCTCATGTGGTAAAATAATACATATGGAGGCTTCTTTTTTTGTGAGGCTCTACAATCGGAGAACGAGGTGATGGAGTGTTCCTGCATAAGCTTCGACCATTAATTTTGACCGCTGTCCTATTATTTATGCTTTTACCAGAAGCAGCAAGTGCCAACGGGGGACCGCTGCATTATCCTGCGGAGGGTTATGGCAGGCTGGAGCTGGATGATCAATCGCAAGTGAGTTTGGTTCGCGAGAAGGTTGCGTTTACCTTCCGTGATATCGAACGGTACAAAAGCCATGCGGAAGTAACGGTTCAGTATGAGCTTCACAATACGTCCGATTCCGCCAAGGACTTGGAGGTTTTATTTGTAACGCCTGCAAGTGAGGCCTTTATGGTTTCAGAGGGAAATAAAGAGATTCATGTGATCATGGATCCGAATGTAAAGACGGTTAATTGGCAGAATACTCTATTGAAAAATACGGTCATTGATCCAGTAAGCGGCAAGGAGCTGCGTTTATCTAATTACTCAGCGGAAATTGGGCCAGCACAAGGAGCGAGGTTCCCTTTATCTTTTGAGCCGAACGAAACGAAAAATATTGTCATCACCTATATTGAAAATGGAGGGATGTATAATAAAGGTGTGATTACGACGATTTTTTCCCATCTTTATTATTTGACCCCAGCAGCTTTCTGGGAGGGCGAGCCGCATGTCGAGCTGGAAATACGACTAAGTGCGCCCGGCGCTAAGCTTCATTCGAATTTAGCAATGGAACAAACGGACTCCAAAACATTCAAAGCTGTTTTTAATGAACTGCCCAGCAAGGACTGGTATTTTTCTTACACGTACCCCAAAAGATTGTTGTATCCAACGAATATCGAGAAGGACCATAATCTCTTGATACTCGGAACAGTCGCCGCAGTAACGGTAATTGCTGCAGCGCTTGCGCTGTTTTTTAGAAAAAGTTTGCTATTTACGATCAGTGCATTTGGGATTTTTGCTTTTACGGTATATTATATCTCGAAAATGGGCGGTTATCCGTTTAACGCTATTTTTGTAGGGTTTGTCGACTTTGTTGTTGGCGTAGGGCTGCTTATTTGTGATATTTTAATTAGAAGAACGATTCGTAGACGTAGAGAAATGACCAAAACCATGTAATCGTCCGTCCACATCTTTTAAAAAACTCGAAATCAACGTAAACTGTAGGAAACATTAGAGGAGAGAGAGTTAAATGACAAACGAAGCATTAACCATTAATCATGAAGATCTATTGGCTGATCTAGAATACCGAGGGCTAGTACAGCAATTTACTAACCGCGAGGAATTACATAAGAAGCTTACGAGTGAACGCGTTGTGCTTTATTGCGGATTCGACCCTACAGCGGACAGCCTGCACATCGGCAGCTTGCTTCCGATTTTGTGCTTGCGTCGTTTCCAACAGGCTGGCCATATTCCACTTGCGCTAGTTGGCGGCGGAACAGGCTTAATTGGCGATCCAAGCGGCCGCTCGACGGAACGCTCGCTCAATACAGCGGATACGGTATCCGAGTGGACAGAGAGCTTGAAGCGTCAGCTTTCCCGCTTTCTTGACTTCGATGCTGCGGATCATGCGGCTAAGCTAGTAAGCAACTACGACTGGATTGCGCCGCTGGATGTCATTACTTTTTTACGCGATGTAGGCAAAAACTTTACTGTAAACTACATGCTGGCGAAGGATTCGGTCGATTCCCGTCTTTCATCAGGCATCTCGTTTACCGAGTTCAGCTATATGATTTTGCAAGCCTACGACTTCCATAAGCTGCATCAAGAGCACGGCTGTTCATTGCAAATTGGCGGCAGCGATCAATGGGGCAATATTACAGCAGGCCTTGATCTGATTGGCAAAATGGGCGGTGGCGACGCTTACGGCATGACGATGCCTCTTGTTACCAAAAGCGACGGCAAGAAATTCGGGAAATCCGAATCTGGCGCGATTTGGCTGGATCGCTCGAAGACATCGGCGTACCAGTTCTATCAGTTCTGGATCAATACTGAAGATAACGATACGATTAAATTTTTGAAATATTTCACATTCCTCTCTCGTGCAGAAATCGAAGCTTTGGAGACAGAGCTTCAGTCGCACCCAGAGAAGCGGGTGGCGCAGCGTGAGTTGGCGCGTGAAATTACTCGCCTTGTTCATGGACAAGAAGCGCTCGACAGCGCAGAGAAAATTACGCAGGCATTTTTCTCCGGCGATGTAAATCAACTGAGTGAAGCGGAGCTGATTGAAGCTTTGCAGGACATGCCTACAACGGTGCTTACGAATAGAGAAGAGATTGCGCTTATGGATCTTCTAATCGAATCTGGAGCTGCACCATCTCGCCGCCAAGCGAAACAAGATATTACGAGCGGCTCGATTTCAATTAATGGCACGAAAAACACGGATGTAGAATCCATCATCGGTTCGGAGCAAAAGCTCTATGACAAATTTGTCGTGCTGCGCCGCGGCAAAAAAAATTACTTCTTGATTCGATTTGAATAGGACAAAAAAATCAGACTTCCACTATTGGAAGTCTGGTTTTTTTTGAATGTTATATCTACTTTAGGAAATCGAGTGTACACATTTTCATTGTTTGATGCTATTTTGAGTAGTCTCCAACACCAATCTCCGCGATCAACGTCCAGCTATCCTGCACAATTGCAGGAACCTCGCCCAATTTTAGTTGTGTTGGAGTCTTATGTTGTATTTATGAAATAACTTGCTATATGATCTGTCATTTTAGCACTTTAAGTGCGCTTATATTGTAGGGAATACAGTATAGCTGCACGTAAGTGTGAGAAAGATACCGCTATCCTGTGAATATGCATTATAGAAAATAATTAAGAACAATGTAGAAGTGCATATTTGCTGGATTAGAAAAGGGGATATCCCAAAAGGGGAAACCTGTGTGAGAGAATCCCATAGTATGTGCAAAAGAACCTTCAAAACCACTTTGAAAGTGAATCTGAAGAATCTTTTTTGCCAGCATATTACGTGAAAAGTGGGGGCTGAATGATTCGGAAATTGCTTTATGGTTAGTTTCTGAATAGGACAAAAACCCAGACTTCCGTTAATGGAAGTCTGGGTTTTTATGGTTAGCTTTTATAAAAAGGGCTGCTAAAGTTTAAGCACTGGTCTTTGCCAAGCTGCTCTCGGCTATCTTCCGGCGGGATCTTGCGCGGCGGGAGAACCCGAAGGAGGTTGCGGCTGTAGCAGCGGCGAGAATGACGCCTGTAGCTCCAATCCAGCTGATAGAGGTAAGCGATACTTGCTCAACGACAACCCCGCCAAGCCCGGCTCCTGCAGCCATGCCCAGCTGAAGTACAGAGCTGTTCAAGCTTAGCATTATACCCGAAGCTTCTGGAGCTAGTGACATCAGATGGTACTGCTGAGTTGGACCGGATGACCAAGCGGTAAAGGCCCAGATCATAAGCAGAGGAAATACGATAACCGGAGACTGTCCAGCCAATGAGAGTAGGACAAGTGCTATCGTATGGAACAGCATGCCGCTGACTAATGTTCGAGGCGCTCCCCATTTATCGGTGCTGTAGCCGCCAAATTTAGACCCGATCAGGCTGGCGATACCGAATGCAAATAGTCCGATGCTCACGCCCTGTTCACTCAACTTCGTTACGCTAAGCAGGAATGGTGAAATATAAGTGTAAACGATGGAATAACCGCCGATCCACAAGAAGGTGACCGTCAGTGCCGTTACAATTTTCGGCTGCTTCAAGAGTGCAAGCTGGTTGCGAAGTGGAACGGGCTCTTCACCATCTGTTTTTGGAATGCTGGATAAAATGAGGAGCATTGCAAGCAGGCCCAGCAGTCCGATTGCTCCGAAGATGAGATGCCAGTCGTATACAGATGCGACTACCCTGCCTAGAGGGACACCCACGATTAATGCTGTGCTAAAGCCCATAACGAGCGTCGCAATGGCACTGCCCTGTTTATCAACGGGTGCAAGCTTAGAAGCGACGGTCAAAGCGGTAACGACGAACACGCCTGTGCTGAGCGCGAGGACAACACGGGACACGATCAAAAACTCAAATCCTGGCAAAGCAACGGCAATAAGATTCCCGATCGCGAATACACCTAATGAGTAGAGGAGCAGCTGACGCCGCTCAACACGCGCCGTAACTGCCATAAGAATCGGCGTGCCAATAGCGTAAGCTAGCGAGAAAACGGTAATCAGCTGGCCTGCTGCAGATACGGATACACCTATGTCGTCGGCGACCTTATCCAAAATACCCGCAATAATAAATTCTGACGTTCCAACCAAAAAGCTAATTATAGCCAGCATGTAAATTTTCCACGCGTTAGACATATAAAAAATACTCCTCTCTCCACTCCACTGTTTTTATATTTCTAAATCTATAGAAATATAACCTAAAAAAATTACTCCAACAAATATGGCGCATACTTGCGAGCCATTTCGCGGTTCACACTGTAGTAGATATACGTACCGTCCTTGCGGAGATCTAGCAACCCGCTTTCCGTCAATTGCTTCAAGTGATGTGAGAGGGTAGAGCCGGCTACAGATTCCAGCTTTGTGCCAATATCGGAGCAGCATAAATTTTTCTCCTCAGTAAGCAGCAGAGCTATTTTTAGACGGGTAGGCTCGCCGAGCGCCTTATATACTTTTACAGCTTGACGTACGTCCGCATGATCTTCTGTCATTGTGGCTTCACCTTTCTTGCAGTCGTTATTTCTATATTTGTAGAAATAAGATAGCATATCGATATTCGAATGTAAACAGGCAAGCATTCATTTTGTTTTACAACAAGCATTTCCGTAATCGTATAAAAGAAGAAAGGAGCCGAAAGCAGCTCCTTTTCTTTCATCGCATTATAGGTTATGCGCCTTTATCCAAGTTGCCAAAAATTTTAGCTTCCCGTCAAAGTAACCATCATCCTGCCAGGATCCCCAAACGGCGCTTCCGCCTGTATGAAGTCCGATCAGCCAAAGCTGTCTGACGGCTACGAATACGGGAATCATCGCGAGATCTTGCTCGCTTAGTGAGCGTTCCTTCGTATAGGCTTCCAGAAAAGCATCCCAGCATTCATCCTCAAAGCTCTCACTATCCGATCTGCCATGGACGCGATCCCATAAATAAACGGATAGATCATACGAGCGCCAGCCTACGCCGCAGCAGTCAAAGTCAAAGTGTGTCATGCTGCCGTCATCCGAATGAAAGACGTTCCAGCCATGCAGATCCCCGTGGCATACTCCCCAGTCATATGCACCATTCGCGGCTTCTGCAAGGCGAGCTTTCAGCCTGCCGGCTGTTTCTTGTACAAATGCTGCATCGTTCGGACGATGCTGTAAAAACGGAAGCATCGCCCGAAGAGGCTCGTCGAGCAAATGGGCAGCATCAAGCTCAAACCGTTCATGCTTTTGCTCATAGAAATCCATGGCATGATGAAGCTGCGCTATAGCGCTGCCGTAAGCTTGGCTTGTATCGACATTAAGTTTCCCGGCACCATCCGCATAAGAGAATAGCACAGCATATCGAGTGCCTTCCGGTGCGTCGAGCTCAGTTAACCATTCGCCATCTCGTCTTTGGATTGGATAGGAAACCGGCAAAGTGCAGTTTTTAAGATAGGTTAACAAATCCAGCTCAAAACGGATATCGGATTCTGCTCGCCACAAATGCTTATAAATTCGCAATATAAATTTTCCGGTATTCGTATCCACCGAATAGGTATCATTCAAGCCATTGGACACGAATTGGCTCTTTAGCGGTGTACCGATATCATATAATAAGGCCATGGCTTCAAAAAGCGTTTCCTTATGAAATACAGTATGTACGGCAGGAATATGCAGCATGTCACAATCATCCTTTCAATGTCTTTCCCATTATCTATTTATCCTATAGCAATCGTGAACCGAAGGGGATAGAAACAATGGCTATAGTTGTTTATTACTGTTGGAAATCGCTTTGTTGGGTTTATTTGACAATATAAGGGCGGCGGATTATTGTTAATCAGAATTGGTCAATCAACTCTGAAGCAGGAGAGGATTATGTGCAGAGAATGGAAACGAATCATTTTCAAAGCCTGAATGAGTATGTCTATGTTATTCAACAAAGTATCGGCGCCACAGCTGCCGCAACTTATATCATTCAGAACGATGTTGTTGTAAACGAGTGGTATTCCGGTACACATGAAGCATCAGATGCATCGAGACTCGTGGATGAAAAAACGCAGTTCAACGTAGCATCAATCCGTAAAACGTATCTAGCGCTTGCTGTCAGCTTATTAATAGAGCAAGGGAAAATAGGCAGCGTGGATGATGAAATCGGGCAGTATCTCAATGATTATAAAGATGCAGCGCGAGGGGTAACGTTGAGGGACTTGCTTACGCATACCCATGGATTAATCGAAGAGAACGGGAAGATAGCAAGAGAGTTCCCAGCTGGATATGGATGGGCATACCGCAATACGGGAATTGGCATGCTTTTTCAAATAGTTAGGCATATATCGGGGCAAAACTTAAGTTCTTTTATGGCGAGTCATGTATTTAATCAATACGGGTTAAAGGAAACGGGCTGGAGAACAAAAGCAGCTGAGCAACTTTTATATAATTATTACGATGATGAAGATACGTGGGTGGGGCCAAACGATAGTGATGCGGGTGATCAAAGCAATTTGTTCGTTAGTGCGCGCGATCTAGCGATGTGGGGACATATGCATCTTAAAAATGGCAATGTAAATGGAAAACAGTTGCTGCCGCAAACTGTTTTTGCAAGAGCTACTACGCTGCATACGCCGCTCACTGTTCCCTCTCACCTGCCTCGAAATGGTTTTATATGGTGGCTGCAAAGTGATACTCCCTTGAATCAAATTGGCGAGCATCTGCCGAGCGACGCTTATCAAGTTCTTGGAATTACAGGCTGCGCCTGTCTGGTCATTCCGAGCTGCGATGCCGTAGTGGTTCGCATGTATAACCAGCTGCAGGATTCGAGCGGGTATGATTACTTATACGACATTAGAAAGTTTGGAAATATGGCATATGATCTGCTTCGCAGTTATGGAGGTGCTCGATGATTCAAGGAGGTATCATTAAGAAAACCATCACTTCCTTAAAACAAAGATTAGAGGCGGGCAACGGGTTATTAACCTTACAGCTGCGTGAAGGTGAACTATACGAGGCCAAATGTACATTTAGATCCCCTGCACGGGAAGAAGATTTAATGCTTTTTCAGGAAAAACTGGGTTGTAAACTTCCTCAGGATTATTTGAATTTCCTTAGAATAACGAATGGCTGCTCGCTCTTTGACCATCCAGAGTACGGAGGAGAGGCCTACTTATACGGGTGGCAGGATACATTTGGAGTAACGTACGAGGAGCCTAATGAAGGTTATTTGAAAGTAGCTTACATTTATCAGGATGACATTGTTATTCATTTAAAAGCTTTTAACGAAGGCTCAGACCATTACTTAATGGTCAAAGGCCATATTGACCATTTTCATGATGCGAGGCCGCTGCATATGAATTTTGAGCAATGGTTTGATCGTTTTATCATATGTCAGGGTGAGAAGTATTGGAATTGGCCCATTTATAACGAGGGAAATAATAATAGATTAAGAGACTAGTGGATGCGGAATATATAAATAGGAGGCCTAAAGAAGATGATTGAACTAAAAGCAGCAAGCGTAGATGATGGACGTGATATTTTTGACATGTTAGTAGAAATAGGCCCAGGAGAAAATGGGTTTGTGAATAGTTCGTATGATATCGATTATAGTCAATTTCCTTCATTTATTCGAAAAAACATAGCGATCTCGCAAGGTATTGATCTCTTACCCCAGCACGTTCCCCAGACTGTTTTCTGGTTATTCGTTGATTCATATCCCGTAGGCTACGGAAAGCTGAGGCATTATTTGAATGATAATTTAAAAATATCAGGCGGGCATATAGGGTATACGATCAGACCAAGCAAACGCGGAAAAGGCTACGGAACGGTCATGTTAAATGAACTCCTAAAAAACGCAGAAAGCATGGGAATTAAGGATGTTATGCTGTCTTGTGTGGAAAGTAATATCGCTTCTAGAAGAGTCATTGAGTTAAATAATGGTGTACTAGAAGCAAATGAAGATGGGAAATGCAATTACTGGATTCACTTATGAGAATAGTCATCTTTTCAATTTGCATAACTGGCTCGGAGCCGCTCAGTACTAGCACCGCAACTCCCGACACGGCTGCTGGAAAAAAGATAGTGGGCACCAGCACACGCAGTTTAAGTATTAGTGCTTGACGAACCTTAATTTGAGACTGGTCGTCTAGACCAGCCAGAGACATGTGCACCCCATAGCGAATCATGAGTTCTTCACCAGCAAGGATGCCTGCAAGGAATAAACTGATAAACTCACTTCATTTCTCTATAAATTATATGTTGTCAGAAGAAAATAAAGTCGTAGACTGACGTTGCTTCATTAAGTTAACGGGCAGGATACCTTAGTGATATACTTTCAGTGGAGGAACTCTGGTATAAACAATCTCTCGGAAAAGGGTGCAGTGCATGAACAAAACGGATCGTTTGTTAGCTATAGTGCTTGAGCTGCAGCGTAACGAAGTGTTACGAGCCGAGGATTTAGCCGCTACATTTGAAACAAGCGTGAGAACCATCTACAGGGATATTCAGGCTTTGAGTGAAGCTGGCGTAGCCGTGATAGGAGCGCCAGGGCAGGGATACTCCCTAATGGAGGGGTATTTCCTGCCGCCAGTCAGTTTCACGGTAGAAGAAGCAGTGACGTTACTCATCGGGACAGATTTTATCGAGCAATGGTTTGATGTTCACTATGGCAGTAAGTCTCGAACTTCAAGAGGAAAGATTGAAGCCATCCTGCCGGAACCGATCCGTAGTAGGGCATCCCGGATTCGCAAGAGCTTTCGTTTGCTTGCTTCCGTTGAAGATATAGCACGAATACAAGAGAAGGCATACTTGGAAGCGATTCGTCGAGCGATTCTGGAGGAAAGAAAAATAAGATTCCGCTATTCCAAAAGAATTGCCGAGGCTGATGGGAACCGCCAAAGTGTTCGTACGGTTGCTCCTTATGGACTTGTCCTTCTTCAAGGGTCATGGGTACTCGTTGCACAGTGCGAATTGCGTCAAAACATCCGTCATTTTCGTTTGTCCCGGATGTCGGAGCTTATCGAGCTGGAAGATAGATTTATGCTGCCAGCAGATTTCAATTTAGATGTATACCAGCCTCCAGACGATCGCAACGTTCGTGTGCGCATATGTGTCCAACCTGACATTGCCGATAAGGTAAGGGAATCGAACAACTTCTATATAGAAACCATAGAGGATCATACCGAAGGGTTGCTGGTGACCTTACGTGTTCGGCAGCCTGAGGAATTGCTGCATTGGGTGCTCAGCTGGGGAGGCGGAGTGGTTGTGCTGGAGCCGGAATCCTTCCGACATCGGGTTAGAGACGAACTGAAAAAAACGTTAAAACGCTACTGACATAATGGTGTCAGTAGCGTTTTTGTATACTTAGAAAAAAAGATGATTAGAGGCGATGATAGATGATGATTAAAACAAAGCTAGCATTACAACGATTTGAGGAAACTGCGGCACATTATATTCATGAACTGGATCAATTCAGTCTGGAGCAGCTGAGGCAAAAGCAAAGTGAAAACGAATGGTCAATCGGTCAGATGTTTCAACATCTCATTAGCTCGGCGCTTTATATGCAGCTTCGTAATCTTGATCAATGCTTAATGCCAAGCCAAGATCCCACGGTTCCTGGAACGGAAAAAACCGAGGTTGGTGCGGCTATATTTTCTCAAGGAAGCTTCCCGCCCACTCGTATTCATGTTCCGCCTTCCCCACAATATACTCCGGAGCAGCCGGAAAGCAAAGAGCAGCTGATTCAAGGCTTACACACTGTCATCCAGAGAATGAAGGACATTGAACCTACCCTTGAAAAAGTGTCCAAAAAACATACAGTGTCCCATCCGAGATTCGGTGGATTGTGTGCGGAGGAGTGGTTTCTGCTTGTTGAAATGCACTACCGTCACCATCTCCTGCAGCTGGACCGCTTAAAGCAAGAGCTGGTACGGGAAGCGACATAAACATGTTTTAATAAAGGAAGGGATTTCGAGGTATGCAAATGGATGAAATAAACGAGCAAAGCCGCTTCTGGATTGGTGTCGTGTCCGCATCCCATGTGAAGTGTGGAGAGTCGGGGGGATTCGCTCAGCTCTGCCACGGCAAGTCAGCACCTTTACGTAAGATGCGAGCAGGCGATTGGTTGATCTACTATTCCCCGCGAACAGAAATAAGGAACGGGGCACCACTCCAAGCGTTCACCGCTATTGGAGAAGTGGATGATGATAAAGTCTACGAATATCAGATGTCAGAATCATTTGTGCCATTACGCCGAAATATCCGCTATATTTCATGCCGCGAGGTACAGATTAGAGATCTTTTAGAAAAGCTTAGCTTCACTCGCGGGAACCGAAATTGGGGGTATTCCTTCCGCTACGGTCATTTTGAGATCAGTCGGGAGGACTTTTTGACAATTGCCAAAGCGATGCTAAATGAGCAGATAGAAAGTTCATAAAACAGCGACAGTCTAGGACTTTATTTTCATATCCTAGGCTGTCGCTGTTTCAATTTCTGAGGCCAGTCTAAAACTTACTTTAGGAAGTCTGAGGTGCTTTGTTATAGGCTATATCTATTTTTCCTATATAAACTAGATATTGGAAACGGTTTAGGTTCTCTATTATTATGAGATTAAACCTATAGAATCCATGAGAAGAGGATAGAAATGAAACAGAAATGGCAATGTGCAGTAGACAAAACAATCCATCTAACAGCACAGAAACGAAATAAATTAGAGCAAACGTTCGAAAGCTATATGATCTGCCTAATGTTGTATGTACTCCACATCTTGCCTATTATACAAATGAGACGATTTCGGATATGAATCAACAACTATTGGATCAAGCTATTGAATATTTTAATAATCTGTACGATATGGAGTGACGTTTCTTAATGAAAGGAATGGAGTAAAATGAATCCTTTTATCGAACAATTGTTACATTCTAATCAAATGGAAATAGAATTAACGGAAGACCTATTATATAAAATTTACAATGAAGCTAAAAATACGGATGGGGAGGAGGAGGTTTGGAAAAAACTAATCTCGTTATACGATGAACCTCTCCCGAAGCAAATCGCTTTTTCCCTAATAGATAGGAATATTGCTATTATGGACTTAAGTCATTCCAAACAAGACTACGATGTCTTGTGGAGATTAGCAGAGATAGTAGACGAAGCTTTATTGACACTAGCGATAGACGTCTACACTCAACTATCCTTTGGCCATGAAGAAATGGAGCTGCTGTTTAACAAATACGATAATCATAAATGGATGATGGAGAGCTTGATTTATAAACAGCCATCATCACCTGAAAAGCGAAGATTGCTCGAAGCAGCTATAAAAAGGAATATGGATGCAGACGCATTGCAAAGATTGCTCACTGTGGTGGACACTGCTAAATATGCGAGCCGCAATGATTTAACACTTGAAGAGTTTCAATCCCTTTTTGAGACAAAAGAGCCCTATGTTTGGCTGTCATTATCCCAAAACGCCAACACTCCAGTAGATATTTTAAACAAATTATTAGAAGCGACAAGCATAAAAAATGCAAGAGCAATAAGACAATCAGCAAATATAAATATTAAAGGAAAACGCGATAAAAATAGTGAGGTGATCACGTGAGAATTAGAACGGCAGCTAAGTTTGCATCCCGACAATGATTTGAATTTTATTATGGGAGCACCAACGAGAAGTATTGTCACAATGGATTTCTAATCCTAACCATATGGAAATCCCTATGTTTATTGAAGGTTAATTAAAGAATGGGGGGCGAGCATATGAATGAGTTACGTTATCCTATCGGGCAATTTGAACTCATACAGCATGCAACGACCGAGCTTCGGCAAAGCTGGATTGAGGATGTGTCGCAAATATGTCCGATTCTGCGGCACACGGTACAAAACTTAACGTCTGAGCAGCTGCTTTTACAATACCGTCCGGGCAGTTGGACCGTCAGGCAGGTTGTTCACCATATGGCTGACAACGATATGAATGCTTTTATTCGTTTCAAGAGAGCGCTAACGGAGGATAATCCCACAGCCAGCTCGTATAGAGAAGATTTATGGGCGGAATTAAGCGATTATGAAACACCCCTCGAAACATCGCTGAATCTCCTGGAATCCGTTCATGATCGGTTTACTGCAATTCTCCGATCTTTACAATCATCAGATTTTCAACGAACGTTTACAAGTCCAACTCACGGCGCCATGAGTCTTGATGCTGCACTTCAACGATTCATTTGGCATAATCGGCATCATACTGCACAGATCGCTTCCATATTTTAAAATAAGGAGAATCAGGCATGAATAAAATTATTGCGATTACAGGCGCCTCATCCGGAATAGGTCTTGCAACAGCATTGAAATTTGCTGAAGAAGGATGGATCGTATACGCTGGAACTCGGCATGCAGAACGTGATCAAGCAAAGTATAGCGATCAGCCCAATCTACATTTCATTGAAATGGAAGTAACTAAACCGGAATCATTGGAGCAGGCATTTGAGGTCATTAAGCAAAAACACGGTTATATGGATGTTTTATTTTGCAATGCAGGATTTGGGCTGTTGCGTGCTCTAGGTCAAGCTACTTTCGAGGAAATTCAAGCTGTTTTTGATACGAATGTGTACGGGGTTATGCATACGATTCGTGCGGGTTTGCCACTTCTTCGCGAGTCGAACTCAGGCCATTTGATCGCAACGACGAGTGTAGGGGGATTGGTCGGACAACCATTAAATGAAATTTATTGCGCAAGCAAGTTTGCAGTTGAAGGGTTGTTGGAGAGCTTAGCGACCTACTACAAGCCTGCATTTAATATTGATGTGACTTTGCTGGAGCCTGGAGCAATTGGGACCCATTTCAACAATACTGTTTTTGCACATATTGAAAAAACAGGCGGTATTCCAGATGATGAATATAAACAAACGTATGACACCATTATTAATACCTTTTCCAAGCGAAACTCCGTTCCACAAACTTCTGAATCCGTTGCTGATGTTGTGCTTCAGTTAGTAAATATGGAGACGAAGCCGCTGCGCATTCGTACATCCGATAAAGCTGAAGCGTTTGTACATTATAAAGTGAGCAACGATCCTACGGGGCTGGAGGGCATGCTGAATACACGTAAACTTCAATTAGAAATGTAATATAAGATATATAAACAGGAATGGACTATGGGTTATTGCGCCCATAGTCCATTTTCTTGCTTTATTATTGAAGCCGCCACAAAGATTGCACATTTGGCGGCTCCCAGCCAACCAGTGAGGTATGAGGCTGGAGACAAACATAGGAGAGGCCCGCGTAGGTTACTGTACTGCCAGCAACATAGCTTGTTTGAGCAGCCCAAGTCGTTGTTCCGCCCGAGCCAGCTGTAGTTGAGGCTTGAAGTACGTTGCTAGCTGCCGACAAATTTCCTGCAGCATCCTTTGCTTTCACTGTAAAGCTGTAGGCTGTGTTTGCTGTAAGACCGCTTACGGTAGCTGTAATTCCAGCAACATTGAGGCTGGAAGAGCCATAATAAACGGTGTAACCGGTAACGCCGACATTATCCGTTGATGCTCCCCATGAAAGATTAATGGTAGAAGCTGTAGCACCTGTTGCTTGAAGATTATTTGGGGCAGTTGGCGCTGTAGTATCCGCTGGTCCTGCATTGCCGCATGGACCAATTAATTTCCACACGCTGCTTATATCTGGGCGCTCTCCTTTTGTCCACCATTTAGCTTCGTATTCAGAGCCGTTGTAGGAAGCACGCTGTCCGCCTGTATAGGCTGTGTCGGTGTTCCATTGCTGTACGGTGCAAACATTTGCGGGGCTTGTAGTAACCGTAATTGGCGTACTTGCGCCAGACACATTGCCTGCTGCATCATATGCCTTCACTGTAAAGGTATAAGCAGTGTTAGGGGTTAATCCGCTAATTGCTGCGCTTGTACCCGTTGCATTCACGTTTGTTGTACCGTAAGTCACGGTATAACCGGTTACATTTACGTTATCCGTGGAAGCGTTCCATGCTAAGTTGACACTGGATGCACTTGTACTTGTCGTGCGTAAATTAGCAGGTACGGAAGGTGCTATTACATCCACAACGGGTGCATCAGTAGTTACATTAATCACGTTGCTCGCGCCAGAAATATTGCCTGCTGCATCTCTTGCTTTTACAGTAAATGAATACGCTGTGTTAGGTGTCAAACCGCTGATTGTTGTGCTTGTACCTGTAACGGTTGTTGAAGTTGAACCATATGAGACGATATAACCCGTTACTCCTCGATCATCGGTAGATGCATTCCAAGACAAGCTCGCACTCGTGGACGTTTTGGCGGTTAATTGAAGATTAGCAGGAACTGACGGAGCTGTAACGTCACCTCCACCCGAACCATATTGATCAAGATAGGTACGATGACTAGTAGAAAAAAGATTGTTCGTATATTTATCCCAGTTGATAGACCAGGTCATCAATCCTTTTAAATCAGGATAACCAGCAGTATTTCGAAGAACGTAGGTTCCGCCGAAAGGGATACCTTTTATAAGATAATCAAGAGCTTTCTGGACGTTAGCCGGTGTTGTATAACCTCCGCCTGCTGCTTGTGGTGAAGCGGGCAAGCCAATGACGATTTGATCTGGACGAAGCGCTGGAAACATATTATTCGGGTTGCCTCCGACAGGAAATCCAACAAGGAGCATTTCAGCCATAGCGACATGGAAGTCAGGCGTACCTTGAGAATAGGCTTTACCATCAAGGCCTAACATGGGACCCGTATTATAATGCTGTACATGCAGGTAATCCAGTTCATTTCGCAGATCATAGATGACAGGGAGGTATGCTCCCCAATGTCCTGTATAGTTTCCTGCTCCACCCTGAACATAGGCCGTTTCCGGAGCCATGGTCAGAAGGAAATCTGGACTATAGCTATTTAATAATTCACGCGTAGCGGAAATTAAATTTACTATTTTTGGGGTGGTAGGAGCTTTGAAGTTGGTGTCTCCTGTGTTAAGGGCAAGAGAGCTGCCTTCAAGGTCAATATCGAGGCCGTCAAATCCATATAAATTAATAATACCCTTCATCGTGTTCACAAATGTTGTTTTGGCCTGAGGTGTAGTAAGCTCCACTGCACCGTTAGCGCCGCCGATGGATATGAGCACCTTTTGTCCTCTCGCTTTAAGGAAAGCAACATCAGACTGAAACTCGCTAACGGTTGCGTTGTAAGGCGTGAACACCATATTGCCAGTATGTGCGCCACCTGTTGGTTCGGCAAAAGCGACCTGGATCACATCGTAATCCGGAGAAATATCTCTTAAACGAATATTGGTAGAGAAGTTGTCAAAATTATGCCAGTAGCCTACGATTATTTTGTTGCGAGCTGTTGCGGCCTCTACTCTATCCGTTCCTAAGGGCAATCCAGTCAATACTAGCAGTGCCGCTAGGGCAGCTAAAAGAGCTTTCATCATTCGTTTCGTTGATCGCGAATCATTTTTCATCGTCAACTATCTCCCTTCTCAATATAAAGCTTCTGACCACTACCTTTTTTGTAAGCGATTACATTCAATCTCTTAAAAACATCACCTCCTAACTGTATAAATGGGATGAACTTAGAGTGTGGCGAAAAACCGAGAGGTACAATAGAGTTCGACTCTTCTTGCAATGGAGTAAGAAAACTTGATAGGCAAATAGGAGACTATTTCAAGAGGAAACAACTTTTATTTTGAGGGGGAAAGGAGTAAAAATAAAGGGGGATTTTTCCTGTAGTTTAGGGAGAAAAATCTATCACTTATCGTTGCACCCAGCAATTCTGAATCAGCATAGGCGATTGCGAGAGGCGCTGCCAATGAATGAGCGGTTGTCAGTCTCTACTCTCAGGTATACAATGTGTAAGGAGAAAATCAGAATGATAGTTTTAGTAAAGGGAGTGCAACAGGTTTGTCATCAAGTGCTTTAGCTTCAGCTTCGCCTTCTTTCCATGTTCGTTTAACCACATTGCTTTTAGTTGTTGTAGTAGCCGGTATGAGTCAAGGGCTGCTGCTGCCATTGCTTTCGATTATGCTGGAGGATTCAGGCGTATCGTCAGATATGAACGGAATTAATTCAGCTGCAATGTATATCGGAATTTTTTGCACAATGTTTTTCGTTGAGAAGCCGGTCATGCGTTTTGGGTACAAAAAAGTTATTTTAGTCGGCATTTCATTCGTTACACTTGCTAATCTACTGTTTCCATTTACCCATTCGTTGGCGATATGGTTCGTCTTGCGTTTGCTGGTTGGTGTCGGAGATAGCTCGCTTCATTATGCGACGCAGTTATGGATCGTAAGCTCCAGTCCAGCCGATCGACGGGGGAAATTTATTTCGCTGTACGGTATGGCTTATGGACTCGGCTTCAGCTTAGGGCCGCTGGGCATCAATCTTCTTCCACTTGGAAGGGCGGTTCCATTCTTAGTGTCCAGTTTATTTTTTGTTACTGTACTGATGCTTGTGCTGCGTATGAAGAATGAAATGCCGGAGCGAGCAGCACGGGGAACTGCGTCTGAGAATCGCTTTGTAAAAACCTACCGCCTCGCGTGGTTTGTCCTTATACCTGGCTTCTTATATGGACTGATGGAAGCTTCTATGAATAGCAACTTTCCGTTGTATGGATTGCGGATCAACCTGAGCCAGCATTGGATTTCGCTTCTGCTCATGGCATTTGGAGTAGGGGCTTTAATTCTTCAGCTTCCGCTTGGCATTTGGAGTGACCGGATCGGCAGGAAGCCGGTGTTGATTGGATGTGCAGTGGTAGGAGCTCTCGTGTTTTTCACCATACCTGTTGCTGGAGATAATATCGCGCTGCTTTTTGTATTATTTGCTATTGCTGGCGGAGTGGTTGGATCGTTTTACTCTTTAGGTCTCGCTTATGCAGCTGATATACTGCCTCGGGCAATATTGCCTGCGGCGAATGTTATCGCTTCAATTCACTTTAGTATTGGAAGCATCATGGGCCCGACGCTTGGCGGTTATGGGATTCGTTATGTTTCTGTTCATAGTATTTTTCTGTTTTTAGGTGCGGCCTTCCTCATCTTCGCGCTGCTTGGTTTCGGATTTCGTCCAAAAGCAGTTGAGGTGCCCAAAGTAGAGATATCCAGTTGAGTTGCTAAAGTATGGTTCGTGCATAAGTGTAGTTTCTTGATCTATTTGGGTCGTTTAATTTATATTGAGGGGGATAGGGCTAGTTTCTAGTCCTATTTTTTTATCTCTAGCTTTTGAGGCGCATTCATTGTCGAAAGAAAAAAATTCTTCCTTAGTGGACTGTTTATTGAGCTGAATGAACGGCTAACGGGCAGGCAGGTTAGTTCCAATATGTGGTATATTTGATTTAATGACATTTTTTAAGCGGAGGTGCTTATGAATCCTGCTTTTGACACCTATATCCAATCGCTGTCTGGCCAGGACGTGACCATCATCGGCGCCGGCGTCAGCAACTCACCGCTGATCCGCATGCTGTGCTCTGCAGGCGCGCGCGTCACCGTTCGCGACCGCAATCCGGCCCTGCCCCGGGACGAGTGGGACGATCTAGGCGTTGGGCTCCGCATAGGGGAGAAGTACCTGGATCGCGTTGGGGGCGATATCGTGTTCCGCACTCCGGGCATGCGCCCAGACCATCCGGCGCTGGACTCGGCCCGCGCTGGCGGCAGCCGTGTGACCAGTGAGATGGAGGAGTTTTTTGCGTTGTGCCCTTGTCCCATTTTTGGCGTGACCGGTTCGGACGGTAAGACCACCACCACGTCGTTAATTGCAGACATGCTGGCAAACGGGGGGCGTACAGTTCATCTGGGAGGCAACATTGGCACGCCACTGCTGACGCGTGCAGGCGAGATGTCGCCGCTGGACGTGTGCGCGGTCGAGCTATCCAGCTTTCAGCTGATGGATATGACGCGCTCTCCCCACGTGGCGGTCATGACCAACCTCTCGCCCAATCACCTCGACTGGCACCGCGACATGGATGAATATACTGCCGCCAAGCGCCGCCTGCTGGATTTTCAGAGTGCAGAAGACCTTGCCGTTCTTAACGGCGACAACCCGGCGACCGCCGCACTGCGCGGACGGGGGCGGACCAAGTATTTCGGCGGTCACACGGTCTGCGATGGAGTAATCGACGGCCTGGTACCTATCAGTGACATTCGTTTGCCCGGGTGGTATAACGTGGAAAACGTTATGGCTGCCATGACCGCCGTGAGGGGGACCGTGCCGGACGAGGCAATTCTGGAGACGGCACGCACATTTGCCGGCGTGGAGCATCGAAACCAATGGGTAGCCACTGTGGACGACGTGCATTACTACAACAATTCAATCGGATCCAGCCCCGCCCGTACCGTTGCCACGCTGCACGCGCACGTGGGCAGAGTGCTGCTGATCGCCGGCGGGAGACATAAGAACGTACCGTTTGACGAGATGGCTAGGCTGCTGCCTGATCATGTCAAGGTGTTGCTGTTGATCGGCGAAGCGGCCAGTCAAATCGAGGCTGCAGCGCGCAGCGTGCCGAGTTGCCCGCCTATTTTCCGTTGCGAAGGCTTGGCCGAGGCCGTGGCGCATGCGCACAAGCTGGCCGCACCGGGCGACACGGTGCTGCTGAGCCCTGCCTGCACTGCGTTTGACCAATACAGCAACTTTGAAGAACGCGGGGGCCACTTTGTAGAGCTGGTCGGGACACTGCGTCGTTCGGAGGGATAGGATTGAATAAGACACAGGCGTTTTCCGGGAAATCCTGATTGAACGCATGTGTGGTAAACGGGAACGGGTAACGTTAGCTCAATAATACAGCGGCAGTCTAGGACTTTTTTTCGTCCACGACTGCCGCTGTTTTTTATAGTTGGGGCCAGTTTACAACGAAGCTCCTATGTGAATAGATTTTTTTGCTCCAATCTCTAATGTTAAGAAATTATATCGTTTGCTCCAAAAGCATAGACAGAGCCTGAGCAATCTCTTATTTTAGACATGTGGTCATTTGGGTGGAGCTGTTCAAATCAATCGTAATAGGAGGTCAGCATTAGCGGCATAGCTAACATGATATAGGCAGATGGCAATTATAACATTATAACGGAGGATTATAACATGTTATCTAATAAGTGGGCCAAGCTGGCAGCAGCTTTTATTTTAACAGCAAGCTTTGCAGGGCAAAATATAGCATTGACAACAACATTCGCAGAAGCGGGCAACCAGTCGGCTGGGACTTCAGGCACTGGAAAATGGATGGCAGGGGAATACCATGCCCATACCTACGTTTCAGATGATGCGCAGCAATCAGTTCAGACGGTGCTCGATCAAGCTTTTGAAACCTATGGGATGGACTGGATGAATTTATCTGATCATCTGAGAACTTCGAAGCGGGATGATGAAGGAAACTCGCTTCCTTCTCCGATATCATTTAAAGATGCTGTTAATAAATATCAGGTAAACATCATAAATAAACTAAAAGAAGCAGGAAAGTACAAGGATAAAATTATTTTTTCAGGGTTTGAGTGGGATATGCCAACCTACGATCACGTCGGAGCAGGCATATTAGCGGATAGCGAAGAAAGCAGCTTAAAGGCAACGAGCCTTTTTGAATATTTGTATACGGATCGCCCGGAGAGCATGTTTGACCCGGCAGTTGTAGCGGAGTGGAAATTGCTGTACCCTACGCGACCTGCACTAAATGCGGCTACAGCGCGCGATGCTGTGAAGTGGTTGAAAACAAATTATGCAGATTCCAGCTATATGATTATTAACCATCCATCCAGAAAGCTTGTCAATGGCAATGCGATTTTTCGAATTTCAGATATACGTGATTTTAACAATATAGCGCCAAACATCTTTTTTGGGATGGAGGGCATGCCAGGCAATCAGATGGAGCCAGATAGAGCCGGCTTGAATCAAAATAATCCCAAGACCAAGACGTACGGCGGTTCCGACTATATGATTGCTAAGGTTGGCGGGGTGTGGGACGCGCTGCTTGGAGAAGGTCGCCGGTTTTGGAATTTCACCAACTCTGATTCCCATTTTAAAGTATCGCAAGGTCTTTATTCTAGTGGCTACGCGCCGGGTGAATATTCCAAAAATTATACATGGGTAGAAGGCAACGACATGGCAGCTGTGCTGGACGGCATGCGTTCAGGCAAATCATTTTCGACAACAGGTGACCTGATTAATGCTCTAGATTTTACGATTACTAACGGTGAAAACAAAGGTGAAATGGGGCAAAACTTGAAGGTGAAGGATGGCGATGCGCTTAAGCTGACCATTCGTTTCAAAAGCCCGCAGACAAACAATTACGCCGTGATTAAAAGTGAAAATCCTGCTATCAATGACAAATATATTTACCAAAGTGACGTGACAAATGCTGTTAAGGTTGACCACGTAGATTTGATTGCCGGTGATGTTACAGGTGAGGTTAAGCCTGGTACGGATGAATACAACAAAGATACGAATGATTCAACGAAGGTCATTGCCAGATTCACGAGCGAAGACTGGACAACAGACGCGGAAGGCTACAATGTCATTACGTATGATCTCGATCCAGCGTACAAAGATCAGTATTTTAGACTAAGAGGCACTAATCTTGGCGAAAATGTAGCTGGCGAAACTGAAAACGGCGAGCCGCTCATTGACGTCAGAACAGAAGACGATACAACGATTGCGGATCTAGATATCCGTTATATGAAACGGTTTAATGAAATTAACGATCGCAACTACAAGGATCTTTGGTTTTATTCGAATCCTATCTTTGTAACGAGTGAGCCAAAAGACGATGGCAACACAGATCCAGGTCCAGGACCGATCGTGACGCCTCCTCCGGCTCCAGCTACTTCTGTAGAAGTAGACTTGGATGCGTCGAAAGGGACTGATGGCGCAATTAAAGATGTTATCAGCTTTAATGTGCCAGCAGGCGCTGCAGCTGTTAACGGAAAAATAAGCGCTAAGGTTGTAGGGGCGAATGAGGCACCGTCGGCTGGGACGCTTGAGGCGCTTAGTCCGGTGGTCGAATTCCAAAGCACAGCAGGCAACCAATTCAACAAACCGGTAGAAATTAGCTTCAACTACAAGAAGGATCAAGTCCAATCGGGCAAAAAAGCGGCCATTTATTACTATAACGAGCTGCAAAAGCGTTGGATTTATGTTGGCGGCATTGTCAAAGCAGATGGCACAATTTCAGCAAAGGTGAACCACTTTACTAAATTTGCGGTTTTCCAAGCAGAAGCAAAGCTGTTCTCCGATGCGACAACGCACTGGGTGGCACCATTTGCGGATCGCTTGCTTGGCATGAACGTAATTCAAGGTTTTGAGGATGGGACATTCCATCCAGAAGAGAAGGTTACTCGTGCTGCCTTTGCCAAAATGATCGTGCAAGCTCTCGGACTGCCAGCGGCTTCAGGAGCTGCAAGCTTTGCGGATAACAGTGACATTCCAGCATGGGCTGGAGCTGATGTAGCTGCTGCTGTGCAAGCGGGTATTTTGAAAGGCTACGAGCAAAACGGGAAAATGCTTTTCAAGCCAAATCAAACGATTACACGCGCTGAGATGTCAGTCATGATTGCGAATGCTTTAAAGGCTAACGAGCAGCAGCCAGCAAGTGCGGAAATGATATTTAAAGACGCAGCTGCTATTCCGGCATGGGCGAAGGACTCCATTAACCGTGCGGTTTCGGAAGGTATTATCACGGGCTATACCGATCAAACGTTCCGTTCCGATCGTGCAGCAAGCCGAGCGGAAGCCGCGGCCATGATTTTCAGGCTGCTTGATCGCTTGCATATCTAAATACGAAAGAACCTTCAGCCGCGTATCGTGCAGCTTGAAGGTTCTTTTTGTATATTGCAGCGTCATTCACAGCACGAAATAGCGGTACTCTTAACGGAAGATTGATTGTGTCCATTCTAATATGGATGAGAGTAAGATACATTTAAAGCTGCGTCTAACAAGACATAAGACTGATTTGTTAAAGTGGAGAAGATAAAAGCAATCCGAGCGATTAAACACAAGTGTTAAACGAGGAGCGATTATTAAACCAACGAGCAGGATAGTTCAATAAGCTTCAGAGGATAATCATTCGGCTTCCTCACTATTCCTGGGTGGAACAAAAGATTGTGTGATTTACACGGAGAGGCGGGCATGATAAGCTAATTTGCTTCGCGAAGACTTGCCATTCGCGGCTTTTCGCGAGGACTCATGCCCATAGAGGCTCCATGTCAAATCGCTCTATTAGCTTTAAAACGTACATTTAACCACGCAGTATAGCGAAGAACCATCAATCGCATAGACCTAATTTTTTTAATATGTTAGATTACTCCCAAGATGAACCAGTAATCTATGGAGGTGCAAAAGATATGGATAAAAATGAAAAAAAAGAACCTATGATTTTTGATATTCATGTAGCTGAAGGTAGCAGTTATGAGGTAGGTAAACAACGTGCGATTACAATGAAAGAAAACTATCCAGATGATATCCCATATTTTATTAGTCCAATGGAAGGGCAGGATTATATATCATTAGCAACTGCCCATAGGAGAATGATGTTGATAGACAAAATATGCCCTGGTTTTGTGGATGAAGTACAGGGATTTTCTGATGAAGTAGGTATAGAACCGGAAAAAATAATTTGCTTTTCAAATTCGTATCACAACTCTCATAATTGCTGTCAATTTGGAGTACTTCCTTCCAACACGAGCGATGGGCATTTTTATGTTGGAAGGAGTTATGAATATTTTGTAAGAGATGAAAGAAGTTTATGTATTACCCGGGTAACAGGAAAACCAAAACACATTGGTTTCTCATTACAAAATGCAGGTAGAATGGATGGAATGAACGAATTTGGACTCGTTGTTTCCATGACTAGTACGGCTTACTTGAAACCGCTTGGTGGGGATGGATGTGAGTTTTGGGTCGCTATTCGTGCAATTTTAGACCGCTGTAAAGATGTTTATGAAGCTCAATGTTTGCTTGAAGAAATACCGTTGTGTACGAATGCGAATTTTTTGGTAGCGGATGCTGATAATCAAGTTTCTGTATTCGAGGTGGCAAGCTTTTCATCAAATAAAAAAAGGATTTCAGTGCGAAAACCAACTGGTGGCTTATTGGTTTCCACAAATCATTATGTGAGTCATGAAATGAAGGAATTCGACGAACATCACTTTTGGCATTCTGAGATGCGCTATTCTTCCGTGTTGAACTCGTTATTACGAAATGCTCCTTATATCAATGATGAAAAGATAAGGAACTTAATGTCCACTCCGTATCCAAATGGTCCATGCTGCCATTTTTATTCAAGTGGGATGGGTACCCTTAGAAGTATGATATTTGATGTAACGGAAAAGAAATTGAAGGTTAGTTTTGGTCCTTCGGATATGAACCCATGGCATGTGATAGATTTTGATGCACCAATTGGGATTCAAGAAATTATTTGTGATTATAATAATGAAATTATTGAGAATCCAGAACAATTTTGGAGAGAGATGAAATGATACTTAGTTTTTTGTGATTGAGCTAACGGGCAGATTTGCTTAACAAAAGAGTTGGTAAAAAATGGTGATATGTTAAGAAAGGAGGTAAGGGAATGTATGCACAAATTTTTCTAGGTATTTGGATGCTTGTAATCGGGGGTTGTCATTTTTTTAAACTTAAAATTCTTCTTAGAAAATCCGTAATAGATATTTTGAGTGAGGATGAGCTAGCCTCATTCCAAAAAGGATTGATATTCCCACACATCTTATTAGGAATGACTTTTATTATAATGGGAATTTTTGAAAACAAGGGTATCCTCTCATTACCAGTATTTCTAGGGATATATATTATATTTGGTGCTGTTTCAATAACCATGATTTTAATAAATAACAAAAAACACTCAGGCTATTACATTTGGTAATGTTTCCAGGAATTGAAGTAACGGAAAAGGATATTTCAATAAAAAAACGGAAGTAGCCGATCACAATGATCGGCTGCTTCATTACGCTAACTGGCAGTTTAGTTATAATTGTTTACTACCTTTTATATCATTTGTGAGGTGTTATAATTGTAAATATAAGTAAATGGGAGGTGGTAAAACTAATGGAAAATAAATTGCCTTTATTTATCGTAACAGGTGCAAGTGGGTCAGGGAAAACATATGTCATAAAGGAACTACGGAGATTGATGCCTGATTTTGATATTTTTGACCCTGATAATCTTGTTGAATTTATTGGGCATGATTGGGAGAAAATGCGAAATATTTGGCTTAGGGTTGCACGAAATATCGCTCAAAGTGGGCGCATGACTATAATATGCGGAACAATGATGCCTTGGGATATTGAAAAATGTGCGGACTATCCATTTTTTAAGCATGTATATTACCTAAACCTACATTGTGATGAAGAAACTCGCGAGAAACGTCTACGTGAAAGAAATTGGTCAGAGGAAGAGATTCAAAACCACAAAAACTTTGCAAAACGATTGCTTGAAATTGCTGATGAGGTCTATAACCCACCTATGCCTACTATTGATACAACGGATAATGATGTAACCGAAGTTGCCTCTCAGATAAAAGAGTGGGTTCTCCAATACGCTTGAACTAATAGGGAACATTAGTTGAACAGTACAAGAAGCAGATACTACGGTAGCTGCTCCTTGTTTTTATTAAGCTAATGGGCAGGATAATTCAATCGTTTCTAGAATATTCCTTGAGTTGAATAATTTTATAAACTGTGAATACAACGTTATCTGAAAAATACGCAAAGATTATTTTTTGAAGGGATGATTAAATTGAAGCAAGGGATATTAGTTTATCTAAATGGAACTTCAAGTTCTGGAAAGACTTCCATATCGACTGAACTGATAAATCAGAAAGAGATTCCTTTTTATCATTTATCAATTGATGATTTTTTTAATAATTACAATGATTTTATTAATAATAAATTTCCAGATGAACCTCCAAGAGAAATAGATCATCAAGTTGTCTCACAATTACTTGATGATTCCATATTCTCAGTGTACCATTCTACAATTAAATTGTTATCAGAACTGGGTTTTAATGTAATAGTAGATACCGTAATCGACAATGACAAGAGGTTTAATGAGTTTCTTGATCAATTTTTCGATCAGCCTACGTTATTTATAGGTGTAATATGCTCGAAAGAAGAACTCATAAGAAGAGAGCAAGCAAGAGGAGATAGAAAAATTGGACTGGCAGCTTCACAGTTTAGCAAAGTATATTGCTTTGATGAATATGACCTCGAAGTAAATACTGAAGAGATGAACCCAAAAGAATGTGCCGAAAAAATATTAAATTTTATTAAGTCCGATAAGGAATACTCGGTATTTAAGAAATTAAGCAAAAAAAATGTTAGTGTTTCCTAGATGGCGTATCCAGATACCACCATATTCAAGCATTGGGGCTATCGCCCCTCAGCGTCCGAGGGATTTCGGGATTGAGCTAACGGAGAACGTTAGTTCAATAAACAGCGGCAGTTTTGGACTTAATATCTGAGTCCAAGGCTACCGCTGTTTCTATTTTTAAACAGTCTAATCGATTTATTACTCGAGCATATCCCGCGAATGGTAGAAATAATTGTCTCGGTAAGCGATACGGGATCAGGCATTTCGGCGGGACAAGCAGAAGCTATATTACAGGAAGTCTATCCGGTCTCATCATCGGGGACAGCCGGAGAGCGAGGCGTCGGGCTGGGGTTCACCAAATGCAGGGAATTTGTTCGTTTGAATGGAGGAGAAATTTGGTTTGACAGTGCGCTTTCGCAAGGAAGCACCTTCCATTTCTCAATCCCCGCTCCTCCCGAATCTTCCTCTCAATCTATAATTCAGGACGGAAGGAGGATAAGCATATGAAGGTTGTTATTATCGATAACGAGAAGGGCATGCATCTGATTATGAAGCGAATGCTCGGTAAGGTTAATGAAGTCGAGATCGTGGGAAGCTTCCAGGAGACATCGACGGCCTACTCGTTTCTGACGAACCAAGACGTGGATTTGATAATTATGGATATTAATATGCCGAAGGAAAGCGGACTGGAATTTGCCGGGCCATTAAGAGAGAGCAGCAGGCAAATGAAAATCGTATTCGTTACCTCACACAAAGAATATTCGCTTCCTGCATTTGATGTATTTGCCTTTGATTACATCGTAAAGCCCGTCAATCAAGCAAGGCTTCATCGTACTGTCCTAAGGGCGCTTTCCGAAATGTCTTCAGTAAAAGGTTCGGTAGAACTTGACTCTTCCTCTATACGAGTCCTATTTAATTGTTTGGGCGGAATGGAGATTCGTAATGCCAAGAACGAGTTAGTCAAGTGGAAGACTAGCAAAAGCGCGGAGCTTTTTGGCTATTTGTTAATACATAAAGGCAGGCTTGTATCCAGAGCGAGAATCATTGAAGATATGTTCGACGATATGCCACTTAAGAATGCAGAAACCTATTTATACACGACAGTCTATCAGCTTCGTAAATTGCTGGACACCTATGGGCTGAAGGATAGCTTACATTCGGACAGCAACTATTATGCGTTAGAGCTTAACCACATAGATGTCGATATGCTTCAATTTGAAGAAGGCTATAAGCAGATCGCTGTAGTGGATGATATCCATATAGAACAGGCGTTAGCGCTGGAGCAGCTCTATGCCGGAGATTTATTCGGGGACCGCGCTTTCCATTGGGCATGGAGCGAGGTAGAACGCTTTCGGCTGATGTATACAGCTTTTACCCAACGCTTATGCAGAGCTTTGTTAAATAGAGGGGATACCCAAACGGCAATTCGATTATTAACAAAGCTGACTGCTCACTATGAGCTAGATGAAGAAACCATTAAGCTGTTTATGAAATCCTTAGCGTTACAGAATAATAAAGTAGCACTCATGCGGCAATATCTTCACTATACAGAGACACTTTATCAAGAGCTTGGAATAAGCCCCTCACCTATTGTAACTGGCTATTACAGTCAATTGCTAGCGGAGCTTGATACCTAACATACAGAAAGATGAAGAGCCTTGCATATGCAGGCTTTTTCTTGTTGTCGAAGTTTGTCAGTTTGCTGTCAGTGGGATTGTTTATACTGTAGTTCTTGCTACGTGTGAGGAGGGGAGTCGTCTGAAAGTCGTTATTATCGATGATGAGAAGGCTATGCACTTCATTATGAAACGTATGTTAGCTAAGCTGGATGAGATCGAAATCGTAGGAAGCTTCCAGGAGACCACGGCCGCATACTCGTATTTGGTGAATCATGAGGTGGATTTGATATTCTTGGATATTAGTATGCCGAGAGAGAGTGGTCTTGAATTTGCTAAACGATTGAAAGAGGGCGGTAGAAAGCTGAAGCTAGTGTTTGTTACAACCTATAAAGAATATGCTCAGGTTGCATTCGAAGTTAATGCCTATGACTACATCGTGAAACCGGTTGAACAGGCTAGACTCCACAAAACCCTGCAAAGAGTACTTTCCGAAAAGCTCTAGAGAAGCATTGAAACGTCGAATTTGTCAGATTGCTGTCAGAAGTAGTAGTTATACTTGTCTTAGTTAAGAGTAAGTTGAAAATTTGAAGGAGGAACATTAATGAATATTATACTAAAAAAAACGGTTTCCATCACCTTAGTGATGTTGATGGTGTTAGGTGGATTGAATGGGCTGTTTGTTGGTGGAGTTAAAGCGTTTGCGGCGGATACTCTACAGGTATGGCAGGAAGTAGGCAACACTGGATTTTCAGAGGGTAGGGTAGATTACACATCCCTGTATGTATACAATGGCACCCCTTATGTGGCCTATATGGATGGGGAGAATAGCGATAAAGCCACGGTGAAGAAGTATGACAACGTCAGAAGCGATTGGGTGATGGTGGGCAGTGCAGGATTTTCAGAGGGTAGGGCAGATTACCTGTCTCTGTATATAGCTGCAGACGGCACCCCTTATGTGGCCTATATGGATGGGGAGAATAGCGATAAAGCCACGGTGAAGAAGTATGACAGCGTCAGCAGCGATTGGGTGACGGTGGGCAAAGATGGATTATCGGCGAGTTCGGTAGCTTACACGTCCCTGTATGTATACAATGGCATCCCTTATGTGGCCTATATGGATGGGGGGAGTAGCTCTAAAGCCACGGTGAAGAAGTATGATAGCGTCAGCAGCGATTGGGTGACCTTGGGCAGTGCTGGATTTTCAGAGGGGGAGGCATATTACCCGTCCCTGTATGTAGCTGCAGACGGCACCCCTTATGTGGCCTATATCGATTGGGGGATTAGCCCTAAAGCCATGGTGAAGAAGTATGATAGCGTCAGTAGCGATTGGGTGACGGTGGGCAGCGATGGATCTTTGGCGAGTTCGGCACATTACACGTCCCTGTATGTAGACAATGGCACCCCTTATGTGGCCTATATGGATGAGGGGAATAGCTCTAAAGCCACGGTGAAGAAGTATGACAGCGTCAGCAGCGATTGGGTGACGGTGGGCAACGCTGGGTTTTCAGCGGGTGAGGCACATTACACGTCCCTGTATGTAGACAATGGCACCCCTTATGTGGCCTATATGGATAAGGGGAATAGCTCTAAAGCCACGGTGAAGAAGTATGACAGCGTCAGCAGCGATTGGGTGACGGTGGGCAACGCTGGGTTTTCAGCGGGTGAGGCACATTACACGTCCCTGTATGTAGACAATGGCACCCCTTATGTGGCCTATCAGGATTTGGGGAATAGCTCTAAAGTCACGGTGATGAGTCTGAACACTGTTAATGCATCGCCGAGCTTGACTGCGGACACGACAGACAATGATAACTTGAACGACATCGAGATTACGTTTGCAGATGATGAGACGTGGCGCGGAGAGATTACGGCAGTGAAGGACGGAGAGAATCCGTTATTGGAAACGGATTACACGATCAGCGCCGGGATGATCACGATAAACGCTGGTGTGCTGTCAAAAGGCAGTCATACAATCAAGATAAAGGCAACTGGTTATTCTCATGCAACAGTAGTTCAGAATATGTTGCATTTTTATACAGGTGAAGGAACGGGTTTGGAAAGTGATCCTTACCAGATAGCCACCGCCGATCAACTCAATCAGGTCAGGTATTATTTAGATTCCGGCATTTTTTTCAAGCTGACAGCGGATATTGATTTAAGCGGTTATCAGGCCGACGAAGGCTGGCTGCCTATAGGAGATTGGGATACATGGTTTAAAGGAAATATGGACGGCAACGGGTATACAATCACGGGTTTGACGATTAACAGGCCTAATCACGATATACCTGTAGGGTTATTCGGTTATGCTGAAAATTCTGTACTATCAAATATGAAGCTTGAAAATGTGAATATTATAGGCGACGAAATTGGTAATACTGTAGGCGGATTGGTTGGTTACATTGATAATGGAACAGTCAGCAGCAGCTACGTCACAGGAAGTGTGAGCGGGGCAGATGTAGGCGGGTTGGTTGGTTGGAATGATGAAACCAATATCAGCGGTAGCTACTTCACAGGAAGTATGAACGGGGCGAATAATGTAGGCGGGTTAGTTGGTAGGAATTATGGAACGGTCAGCAACAGCTACGCGACTGGTAGTGTGAGTGGAACGCTAAATAATGTAGGCGGGTTGGTTGGTTGGAATGATGGAACGGTCAGCAACAGCTACGCCACAGGAAGTGTGAGTGGGTCTTCCGAAGTGGGCGGTTTGTTAGGATATAACAAATCTGGAACAATAAGCAACAGCTTCTATGACAGCATTATTACATCAGAACAATTGGTTAATGGAATAGGTATTCGTAAAACAACTGCAGAAATGCAAACCAGCAGCACATTTACGGATTGGGATTTCGAATCAGTTTGGTATTTGGTATCAGAGCAATATCCTCAATTATGGGCGTTTACAGCCTTGACGCCAGGAACGGATTACTTAACAACGAAATTGATCAAAGTTGCGAATGGAATGGAATATTCGCTTAATGATGTTGATTACACCGCGATCACGGGCACTTATGCAGATAATATTATTGTAAATGCAGGAGATACGGTCTACGTCCGTGTAGCTGCAGATCCTTCCAGCGCAATAACATTGACGGTCGATATAACGAACATCAATACGACAATAGAACCAATCGCAACATCAGCCATAGCAGGAGTAACAGCACCGGTAACAGGGGCAACGCCAGCAGCGACAGTAACGGAGACAATGTACTACACAGGGACGGTAACATGGTTGCCAGCGGTGACTACAACATTTGCGGCAGGTACAGCATACACAGCAACGATTACACTTACACCAAAAGCAGGATATACCTTAATAGGTGTGGATGCAGACTTCTTTACAGTTGCAGGAGCAACAACAACAAATATGGCTGATTCAGGCGTTGTAACCGCAGTGTTCCCAGCAACTGCAGCAGCAGATACATCATCCAGTGGTGGTGGCGGTCCATCGACGGGGGATGTGCCAGTAAAGGTCGGTCCAATAGACACTACAACAGAAATCAAACTTAGCGATATCTCAGGGCACTGGGCAGAGACAGGAATCAAGCAAGCGGTAAGCATTGGCTTCATAAAAGGTTATGTTGACGGAACGTTCAAACCGAACCAAACTGTGACTCGCGCGGAATTCTCAGTCATGCTGATGAATGCATTGAAGCCAGAGGGAGCAGGAGTGGCGTTGACTTTCACAGATACGGTGAAGATCGGAACCTGGGCCCAGAAAGCGGTCGCGCAAGCGGTACAAGCCGGCATCATAAATGGCTATAAGGACGGCACCTTCCTTCCGAATGCAAAGGTTACACGCTCGGAGATGGCCGTGATGATCGCGAATGCGCTTAAGCTGAACATCGAATCAGATACTGTTACCAGCTTCGCAGATGATAAGAGCATTCCGTCATGGGCGAAAGGGGCTGTAGCGGAATTAAATAAGCTTAGCCTTATGGTAGGATCTAGTTCAAACCAATTCAATCCCAAAGCCCAAGCAACAAGAGCAGAGGCTGTAACGGTACTGCTGAATATGTTGGAGCAAGAGAATAAGTAAAGTAAAATAACGGGGTTATCCTTTAGGCAGTATAATAACTGCTTGAGGGATAACTCTTTTTTAATGACATGCTCTTGTATAGAAGGAAATGAACAGAACCTTGACCGACTTTTTTTCAACCATTATAAGGATCAATTTATGATCCGCGTTTATAGCGGGGCCGATGATATTGCCATTCTTGTCTTTAAGTTTGAAATGCATGTTGCTTCAACCTCCCAGTATACTTAGAATTACATCTTAAAGTTGTTTACTAGGAAACAGCTGAGTAACGTTCGTTTAGTGGCTTAGAATACCAGAAAAGCAAATTATATAAAAACTGTGGACGATGATGATAAGCGGTATTATTGAAATGTACCTTAAATCATCGTGCAGAAGCCAAGTAGAGCGCATACGATTGGTATGTTTCAATAAAACATTTTTTGGAGTAAGGTACAGAACGATCAAATTCATTGATTGTGAAAATGAACACTTACCAAACTACTAGTGAAGTTTGTACAATTATTTGGGGACTGATTGAGGACGAACGCTGTTAATTCAGAGCAAACAGTAACCAAATGCAACCATATTAGAAATGTGAAAACCCTTGAAATTAAGGCTGTAATCTACTTTAATAAACATCAACCCAGTACACTATGTTCCCGCATACGGGGCATGTGGAGTGTGTGGTAAGGATATATCGGGATTGAAGAAAATGGAATGAGATAATGATTAATAGAGCCGTGATTAATACTGGACACTATGAAGTTGTATTTGAAGATGATCAATTAAAAGCAACTAATCTGAAAACGGGTGAAGAATTTGGTCGCGTACCGGAGAACCTTTCGCTCGTTGGAATCGATGACAGCAGTCTCGCCGCGACCTGCGAGGTTCCGCTGACTTCCGTCAAGTATCCAAAGCAAAAACTCGGCAAAAAAGCCGCCGAGTTTTTGTTGAATATGATTCAAACCGATCGGGAAATGAGGGGTTATTATACAGACCGTCATTGATAGCGCGTGCATCGACAGCGGCACCCAAGTGATAATGAAGCAGTCATAGACCAAAGCCCTATGCTACTGTCGTGTGTTTAGCAGCATCAGACCGGAGATTTTCTTTGTAAAATAGAAGGAGACCCTTCCGGTTGGATATTGTCCAGCCGGAAGGGTCCGCATTTTTCTGTTTACGCTTTTACTTAGCCAGATATTCGACGAACCTTACAAAGATAGTGGCCACTTCGGCGCGGGTGGCGGTGGCTTTGGGGTCAAAGAGGTTGTCCGGCTTGCCTAATATAATGCCGATGCCCCGCAGCGCCTGAACGGCCTCCAACGTCCATGAGCTGATCTCACTCTCGTCCGCGAAGGACTTAGATTGGCTTTCAGGTATCTCATAGCCCTTGTACTTCATGTAATTGTACAGTATCACCAGCATCTGCTCGCGCGTCATCGGTGAATTGGGGTCAAACAGGTCTGCGTTTTTACCGTTGACTATGCCGCTTTCGGCCGCCCACTCGACTGCTGCCGTGTACCACTGCCCATCCGTCACGTCGCTAAAGCGGGAACTCGTGTAGCCGGAGCGATTTACGTTCTCAAGATTGGCCAGTACCTGCACGAACATCGCGCGCGTCAATGAGGTGCCCGGTGAGAACGTCTTGGACGTTGTGCCGTTGAAAAGACCGTATGTGTAGGTGAAGTTTACGTAGCTGTAGAACCAGTCGTCCATTTTGACATCCTTGAAAGGATTGCCCGACATCACGAGGAAGCCCAGCGGGGTGTCTTCATCGAACACAAGCTCCGTACCCTCATGGATGTTCAGCGACATGCCGTTGTCTAAGCCGACACTCGCGCCGCCCGGTCCTACCACAACCGCGCCGCCGCTCTGTATCTTCGAGCCGCCGTGGATATCCACCTGGTTGCCGTTCGGCAGGTTCACATGCGCGTCTCCACCGCCCACTGTGACCGTACCGTCGCCCGCTATCGTCGAGCCGCCCGGAATGGTCACTGTGCTGTTGCCGCCGGGTAGTGCCACTTCGGCGCTCTTGTCCGCCGGAATAGTCACCTTACCGTTTGAGTCTATAGTTGTGCCTTCGGGTACCTTAATCTTCGTCCCACCCTTGGTCGCAATCTCGCCGCCGCCGGGTAGGGTGGTGTTGCCGTTTTTGTCTGTAACCGCGGGCTTATCCTTAGGTGTATTCACTGTGTAGTTCGCCTTCGACAATCCAGCGTTTGTCCCGGTGCCCGTATTGCCGCTGTTGCCACCAGAAGGATCGGGCACAATGGGAGTCGTCGTCTTCGTCGGCGTAGCCGTTGCACTGATCTCCGCGCCGTCGCCCTTCGCACTTACCGCAACGACCTTGAAGGTGTAGCCTTGGTCGTTTGTCAGGCCCGTGAAGGTATATTTGGTCTCCGCCGCACCCAGTGTGACTGGCGTCACGTTGCTGTACCAGACCTTGTAACCCAATATCGCGCTGCCACCGTCGTCAGCCGGAGCAGTCCAGCTCAATGTGACCTGTCCGTCGCCCGCCGTCGCCTTGAAGCCGCCCGGAGCACCGGGCACGTCCGTTTTTCTCTGCGCGAACATCCAATCAAAGACGTCTGTGTAGTCATTGTTCCAAGCCGACAAGTTAGAGGACTGCGCCGTGGGAGCTATGCTCCAAGTCCCCGTAGTTATCTGGTTGTAAAGAACCGCCGCTTCAACTTCGTGCGCTACATAATCAGCGAGGACAGGTGTGTTGGCCTGATTCGGCCTCTGATTCGGCTGATCAAATTGATTGTAGGGCCACGTAAGAGCCTCATTACTCTCAAAGCGCGAAGCCCTAGCGTTGATCATTTTCGGCATATTGGTGTTTATGAAGCTAGTGAGGTTAGTCTGGTATATTCCAACGTTATGAGCATTTATAAACATCCAATAGGCCAGGTTGGTGTGAATGTCGTTGGCGTTCGCGTTCGGTGAGCCGCTTACCGGGGACATAGGTGCGGCGGCCGCGAAGAAGCCGGGGTAGGCGTTAACTAAGTTGTTCGTATACTGGCCGCCCCATGAGAAGCCCGCTGCATATATACGATTAGAGTCTGCTGCGCCGCTAGCAATCAGGTCGTCTATAACCTTCTTAACATTGTCTGTGGAGGGAGTAGACGTGCCATTATAGGAAATATTCAGTATATGGCTGGCGTATTTGCCGGGGTTTTCTTCCATTTTCTTCATCAGAGCGACCGCGCCGTTGGCGGATTTCATGGCCGCTTTTTGGTCTGTCGTAGCGACTGTGCCGCCACGTCCCATACCGTGGGTATAGACATACAGCGGCAATCCTTGCAACACTTCACCGTTTTCATCCTTGTGAAGGTAGAGCACGCGATTGACCGAATTGCCCGTGGGTGTTGTAAACTTGTCAAGGATCGGATTCACAACTTTTTCCTGTTCAAAAACCACGTTGCGAAGCGGACTCCCTTCTGTCAGTACGATCTCGCCGTTTTGGACGATGTTGTAAACCTGCTTTGTCGAGTTACTGCTGCCATCCAGCGTTATATTGCCGCCGCTCGCTGAATAAAACTCAGACTCAACTACGATGTAACGGCCGCTTGCCAGTCCGGCCTGATAATCCGGTGAATTGCTTACCGTCCCCAGATAGCCGCGCACCTTCGGTTCGTCATTGGCGTATACCCTTGTGATTTTGCGCGTCCCTTCAAAGGTCACCGAGTCACCGTTCAGGGTCGTGTTCCTAGCCGATAAGGTAAACAAGCCCGGATTAAGCTCGGAGCCTAACGCCGCCTTCCCCTCGCCTAAGTCAATGATGACAGCCGTCGTGTACTCGCCACTGGCGAAGTTGTCATTCCATACGATAAAGGGAAGCAGCTCCGCGTCCGGATCGTTTTTGAATGTCACGTGAATTGTATGGTCAGCGTTAACATTTAAAAAGGTATAAGTGCCAGCGGATAGAGTCGCGGCCTCGCCGTCTACCGTTACGGTATCCACAATTTTGCCGTAATCGGGGGAAAACGTTAATTCTTTGTTTGAGCCACTATCTATTCTCAGAACATCGCCGGGTGGGTTCGGCGTTATTCGGCCACCCGATCCCGTCGTGGCGGTGATTGAGAATCTGGTGTCCACTTCATTGGCTAAAGAGAGCTCCAGGCTGTTTGTAAATGAAGCAGCGCTGGTATAAGCCGCGTCCGGATCTCCGAAACAGGAAACGACTTCATAGCGGTCACCGCCCTTTTTCGTCGAGTTATTGATATAAACCTCAAAGGTAAGCATGCCCTCCTCCAAGGTCAAGGTTCTTTTGGGTATTCTCATCTCCACGATATATCCTTTTTCCGTGATCTGGGTCCACGCAGCTCTGCCCGGAGCGGCCTGCCCTGAAAACACGCCCGTCGCACTGACGCGCCATTGGTTTGCGCCTCCGGTTCCGGTGCCGACATAAAACTCCAGGCTGTCGTACTGGTGATCTCCGCCGGCTCCCTGATATAGATTGCTGTCCTCCACAACTACGCGGGCATACAGGTAGTTGTGGTCCCAAAGTATTCTGGCTGTGCCCGTGGCATGGGGTTTGGAGTCGCCGGGCACAGTGCTTTTGTTGATGTGATGCTCCATTGTCAGGGCCCACAGTGGGTCGTCTGACCCGAGTTCGGGAGTTCCGAAAATGGCGGTCGGCGTTTCATTCGCTTCTGCGTTCTCGATGTTGTCAGTGTCGGCGGCATAGCTGGTAGGCATTAGCGACGCCACCATTACCAAGCAACAGAGGAACGCGAGCATTCTGCTAAATCGTTTTTGCATAAATGAAAATCCTCCTTATTTTTCGATCCGGTGCGCCCACGGCTTACCCGCATCGTATTCGGACACATTGTCAATTTGACAAACGCCCAACTATATGATGTGGTATATTTACCAGGTATTCAACCTGTCAAAATATAGAATCTATGGAAACGCTTGCTCCGAGAAATCTTTGAAAATAATCATGATTCAATTCAAATAAATGCTGATGTTAAAGTGGCTTACTTATCTCATATTCAAGGCGAAATGCTAAATGATTCTAATACAATGCTAGAAGAATTCATCGATGCTGGGTTTAAAACTTATGAAGAGATTAGATCATATATTTCAAAGTATTGCTTTGAAGGTTGAAGGGGAAATTGTTAATCAAAAGATAGAATCTTTATCTGGCGGAAAAAAATATGCTTCAATTGGCTAAAGTTTCCGCCAGTAAAGCAAACGTATTGCTTCTTGATGAACCGACAAGTCATTTAGACACCTATACACAAATAGCACTGGAGAAAGCCATTGAAGACCATAAAGGTGCGATTGTCATGATTTCTATTCTGTGGTAAATGGTATGGATTATGTTTTAATCATTGACGATAAGACGATTCGAAAAATGAGTATACATAAATTTAGAAAGATGATTTATGCTAGTCATTTTGATAGAGACTATTTAGAAACTGAACAAAAGAAAAAATCAGTTGAAACGAAAATAGAATTGGCTTTATAAGATACAGATTTTGTACTTGCAAAAGTATTGGCTAAAGAGCTAGAAGAGCTGATTAAGTAGTTGCTTTGCTTTAAATCATAACCCTCTTTGTTGGTGGAAAAGTATCAACAAAAAAGACACTGGAATAGGAGATCAGTGTCTTTTTTTGTATGAAAAATCATACAAACGATTGTTCATATGACGCAACGTGGGCAAATTTGCGTTCTAAAACATGGGATTACTGGACCGATTGGATATTAAGCTAACGTGAGACGATAGTTCTATCGTTAGATACTGTAATCGAGAATGACAAGTGGTTTAATGAGTGTCTTGATATATTTTTCAATCAGCCTACATTATTTATAGGTGTAATATGCTCGAAGGAAGAACTCATAAGAAGAGAGCAAGCAAGAGGAGATAGAAATATTGGACTAGCAGCTTCACAGTTCAGCAAAGTATATAGCATTGATGAATATGACCTCGAAGTAAATACGGAAGAGATGAATCTAATAGAATGTGCCGAGAAGATATTAAGTTTTATTAAGTCGAATAAGGAATACTCGGTATTTAAGAATTTAGTTAAAAGAAATGTTAGTGTTTTTTAGATGGCGTATCCATCAAATGAATGGTCTTGCCCTTTTGATCCAGCTTCATTTTCTTCAAGGAAAAAGGAAATATAAACAAATAAGCGAATAAAAATATGGATTACGATGCTATCAAAGGAGTAGAAGCGGAAATGTCTAATCAACTTAGCTCTCTTACCGTATTAATGGTATCCGATTTAGCAAAGTCTCAAAGCTTTTATCGCGATTCGCTTGGTTTTAATGTAACCGATTGGTGGGCAGAGCGCGGCGGCTTGCATGGCGTAGCACTCAAGCTATTTCAAGCGGCCGACCCTTCGGATGTAAGGCCGAATCAGCGTCCAGCTGGCGGCGGTTATGCCGTGGATGTACAGGTTTACACAGAAACATGGGCACAATTGGATGCGCTGTACGAGGAGTTCCGCAGTAAAAATGTTATCATTTCCGTGGAACCAATCATTTATGCAGACGGAGGACCATGGAAAGAGTTCGTCATCGAGGACCCGGATGGCTACCACTTTGCATTCGGCGGAACAGATGGCAACCCAGGCAACTAAAATAGTAAAAAGGCTGCCGATCAATGGATTCGGCAGCCTTTTATTAAAATAAGCTAGACGTTAACAGGAGTAGCCTCTACCATCCAGTCAAATGGATCTGCAATTTTGCCCATTTGAATGCCCGTTAGCGTATCGTAAAGCTTCTTGGAGATTTCGCCAGTCTGGCCTCCATTGATGACGAGAACATCATCTTGCCAGTTCAGTTCTCCAATAGGAGAAATAACAGCAGCCGTACCAGTTCCGAAAGCTTCCTCTAATGCGCCGCTGCGGCCAGCCTCATACAGCTCTTCGATCGTAATCGGACGCTCGACAACTTCAATATTCCAATGACGGAGCATATGAATGATGGAATTGCGAGTCACCCCATCGAGAATACTGCCGTTTAGTGCAGGTGTATGAACAACGCCGTTAATTTTGAAGAAGACGTTCATACTTCCGACTTCTTCGATATATTTGCGATGTACGCCATCGAGCCATAGCACCTGAGAATAACCTTTCTCTTTAGCAAGCTCCTGTGCTTTCAGACCAGCAGCGTAGTTGCCGGCAGTCTTCGCTTCGCCCACGCCCCCCTTTACGGAACGAACGTACTCGGATTCGACGAAGATTTTTACCGGGTTCACGCCTTCTGTGTAGTAAGCGCCTACCGGCGACATAATGATGATGAATTTATACTCTGTAGACGGTGCTACACCAAGCTGAGGTTGAGTCGCTATGACGAAAGGACGAATATAAAGCGATGTGCTAGGTGCTGTTGGAATCCAGTCCTTATCAACTGAAATAAGCTGCTTTAAAGCTTCAATCGTTGAATCAATATCGAGCTCAGGCACGCTGAGTCGCTCGTTAGAGCGATTCATTCGTTGTATGTTTTTTTGAGGTCTGAACAGCAATACGCGACCATCGTCGGTTTTATACGCTTTCAAGCCTTCAAAGATCGTTTGTCCATAATGAAACACTTTAGCTGCAGGGTCTAATACGATCGGTTGGTAAGGCAGAATACGCGGCTTGTGCCACCCGTTGTCCGTCGAATAATCCATAATAAACATATGGTCCGTAAAATGATTGCCGAACCCAAGCTGGTCCACTTCTGGTTGTTGTTTCTTGTTTTTGGTTAACTCGATTTCCAATGATTGTAGCAAATGGCCCATCTCCCTTTATTGATCGTTAATTGAATGCTATCACTTCATGCGATATATTTAAAATATCTATTTTATTGAATGTCCATACCTTTAGGGTATGAACGGACGGAGTGATCGAATTGGACATGCGGCAGCTTAAATACTTCTTAACTATAGCACAAGAGGGACAGGTTACGCGCGCTGCAAAGCTGCTTAATATGGAACAGCCGCCTCTTAGCAGGCAATTGAAGCAAATGGAAGAGGAGCTTGGCGTCAAGCTGTTTGAACGAAACGGCAAAGGGTTGATTTTGACCGATTCAGGTGAGCTGCTCAAGCAGAAGGCAGAGTCGCTGCTCTTGCAATTTGATGAATCCCTCAGAGAAGTAAAGGGGATGGAGGAGGGGGTTCGCGGCGTCCTGTCGATCGGGTCTGTTGTTTCCTGCATTTCCTTATTGCCCAAAAATATTGAGCTGTTCAGAGAAAAATATCCTCAAGTTACGTTTAAAATATCGGAGGGCGATCACTTCTATCTTGGTGAACAGCTGGAGAAGCGAGCCATAGATTTAGTTATCGCTCGGCTGCCGTTTGAGGCACAGAAACATCCGCAGCAATACTCCATTATGCCGCTGCCATCAGATCCGTTTGTAGCCGTTATTCCAAGCTCATGGACGGAATATGCAGGAAAAGAAGCATTGTGCATGAAGGAGCTTGCCCAGTTTCCGTTCCTCACCTTGAAGACGGATCGAACGACTCGCATGCATGAGCAGGTCGTGAACGAGTGCAAACGGCACGGCTTCGTTCCTAATATTATATGCGAATGCTCTAGTGTCGCCATTATTATGTCCCTTATCGCTTGCGGCATTGGGGCGACCGTATTTCCGAAATCGGTTATGTCTTCTTTTCCAAGCACCGTCGTCAAAATGCTCAACATTGAGGATGCAGACTTTCAGTCTGGTGTTGGCATTCTATGGCTGAAGGATCATTATTTGTCCAAGCGCGCGCAGCAATTTATTGAAAGCTTTCGTACTGAAATGTAATAAAGGAGGAGACAACACTTGGATCAGCTACCTATAAGATTAGCGGAAGCCAAGCTTCGTATGTATGAGCAGCAGCATGTTCTGGAGATGCTTGCAAACCTACCGGAGCAGGAGAAAAACAAGCTGGCTGCGCAAATTTTAGAAATTGATTTTGAGCGGATAGCCAAAACTTTAGCCGGCCGCAGCGATACTAAGAAGCTGAACAACGATACGATATCTTCGATACCTTTTGAAGACTGGGAAGACTTTGAACAGGGAGAAAAAGCGGCATATACAGAAAAGGGATGGGAGCTGCTGCGAGCTGGGAAAGCTGGAGTTATCGTTGTTGCTGGCGGTCAGGGCAGCAGGCTTGGCCATGATGGGCCTAAGGGTACGCTGGATATTGGACTTCCATCCCATAAATCTTTATTTCAGCTTCAAGCAGAGCGGCTGCTGTATTTATCGAGAAAAGCCGGCAAGTCTATCCCATGGTATATCATGACAAGCCCCGATAATCATGAAGCAACGAAGGCATTTTTTCATTCCTTACATTACTTTGGTTATCCAGCGGAGGACTGTTTTTTCTTCCAGCAAAATACGATGCCTGCGCTCGGTCATGACGGTAAGCTGCTTTTATCGGAGGACGGAACACTTATGCTGGCCCCTAGCGGCAATGGAGAATGTTTCGCGTCGTTAAAACGCACAGGAGCAATTGCTGATATGAAGCAAAGAGGCTTAGAGTGGTTGTTTTATTATAATGTAGACAATGCGCTCATAAAGGTCGCAGACCCTGCTTTTATTGGACTAGCTGCGTCACGCAATCAGATGGTTGCAACAAAGGTTATCGAAAAAACGGATGTTGACGAGAAAATCGGGATTTTATGTTTGAAAAATGATCGTCCGGCTGTGCTCGAGTATAACGAAATTCCGTCATCCATCAAGGATAAAAGAACGAATGACGGACGATCGTTCTATAGCTTAGGGCATATTTCTATCCATTTATTTAAGCTGAACTTCATTGAAGAGCATGCAGATACGGATATCCCTTTCCATATTGCCTCCAAAAAGATGAAATACATGGACGCCGAAGGAAGCATCATCACACCTACGGAGCCAAATGCCTATAAGCTCGAACGCTTTATTTTCGATTTTTTTCCATTGGCCGATGAAGTTACTGTTGTGCGGGGGACTCGTGAGGAGGAATTCGCTCCGGTCAAAAATAAATCGGGTGAAGACAGTCCGCTTAGTGCACGCAAGCTCGTTCAGTCGCTTCATCGAAGCTGGCTGCGCGCCGCCGGTGTTTCTGAAGAGCAGCTGCAAGGTCGTGATATTGAAATTTCACCATTAACTTCGTATAACGGTGAAGGCTTGAAAGCGGAAGATTGGGGCTTTGACTGATCGCTAACGAACTCCAGAGTCGCTATATGATCAAATTAGACTCTTTTTGGTATGTAACGAATCCCACTGGCGCTATTTAACGTTGTAGCTCCATACATTGAAGTTATTTTGCAGAATAACGTTACTGGAGTTCGTTAGAGTTCAGAAAACGATAATTTGATTGAAATAACGTCTCCTGAGTTCATTACATGTATTAAAATCATTCGAGCGCCAACACAGTCTAAATATAGGGCTGCGTTACTTATTTTATAAAAAGATATCAACAAGGAAAATGTTTACATTACGAACGTGTGTACGGTATTATTGAGGTGGCTGATTATTCATGTTAATTAGCTAATAGAATAGACTTCTTTCTAAAGGGAGATGATCTGATGAATACAGAACACGTAACATCTACCGATCAATTGCAACAAAAACTAGACAATCATTGCAATTGTCTAGCTAAGCTAGGTTATCTTAACGGTTGTGTATTGGTTGCATTCGAGGGACGAATTATCTTAAATAAGGGCTATGGGATGGCAAGCTTTGAGCTTGATGTTCCGAATGACCCGCAGACGAAATTCCGTATCGGCTCGATTACAAAGCAATTTACGGCAGCAGCAATCGTTATGATGCATGAACTGAAGCTTTTGAACGTAGAAGATCCGATCTCCGAGTACCTCCCCAGCTATCCAAATGGCGATAAAATTACGATTCATCACTTGCTAACACATACATCAGGAATTCCGAACTACACAGGCCTAGAGGATTTTGTATCAAAGATGAGACTTGTTTCTTCTACAGACGACCTCATTGCCAGATTTGCAGACAAACCCTTGTTGTTTGAACCGGGGGAGAAGTTTGATTACAGCAATTCAGGTTATGTGCTTCTTACAGCAATTATCGAGAAAATATCCGGACGCACTTACGAGGACTATATCTACCATGCCATATTGAAGCCGCTCGGAATGATAAATACCGGTTATGATCATGCTAAGAAAATATTGAAAAACCGTGCATCCGGCTACGAGGTTTGGGGTGAAGTAGTGAATGCAGAGTTTCTGGAAATGACTATTCCATCCGGCGCTGGAGGCATGTATTCGACCGTTGAGGACCTTTATATTTGGGGACTGGCGCTGCATTCACATAGGCAGATCAGCGAGAAGGCTTATGCGAGCATGACGACACCTTTCAAAGAAACATATGGCTACGGATTATTTATATATGAGGAAGAAATTATGGGCAGCCACAGGACAGTTATCGGCCATGGCGGGGGCATTAATGGTTTCTTAACCGAAATGAGGCATTATAAAAAAGAAGATGTAACGGTAATCGTTTTATCTAATCTAGTAACGACGCAGGTAGGACCGATTAGTCAGCAGCTGGCGCGGCTTGTTTTGGGCGGGGAAGTGCAGCTTCCGATACCGCATACGCCGATCAAGCTGGAAATCAATCAGTATAACAATCTCGTTGGCAGCTACGATGTGGAAGGGGAGCCTGGCTCGCCATTAATCATTTCGCAAGAGCAAGAGAAGTTTTATCTCACCCAAAATACGTGGTTTAAATTTGAGCTCTGTCCGTATTCCGCAGTAGAGGGAGAACTGCTGTTTTTCTTGAATGGAATGGACGGAAAGATAACTTTTACTGTAAACGGATCTGTACCAGAATTAACGGTTCAGCTGTTTGGCGGCGTCAAAAAAGCAGTGAAGAGTGTTAAGCCATGATACAAGCCGTTATTTTTGATTTAGACGGTACGCTGCTGGATCGTGATCGTTCCTTATTGAAGTTCGTAGAGGAGCAATTCGAGAGATTGATTAGACCGAACGGCGAGGTGGATAAAGAGAGTTATATTAAAAGGTTCATCGCATTAGACAGTCGTGGCTATGTTTGGAAGGACAAAGTATACCAGGAGCTCATACGAGAGTTTGGGCTTAGGATGGATTGGAATGAGTTGCTAGAAGACTATAAAATAGGTTTCTCAAATCATGCGGTTTCATTTCCTAATATGATAGAACTGCTCGATAGCCTTAAGGAAAAAGGCTATAAGCTGGCGATGATTACGAACGGATTCGGCAACTTTCAAGCGAGCAATATTCAGGCCCTCCAAATCGCTCATTATTTTGATGAAATTCTTATTTCGGAGCGGGAGGGCCTCCGAAAGCCTGATCCCGCTATATTCCTGCGAGCTGCGGAAAAACTGAATGTGGCAATAGAGGCATGTGTTTATGTTGGAGACCATCCAGTCAATGACATCACTGCGAGCAAAGCGACAGGCATGAGGGGAATATGGAAGGAAGACAACTATTATACGGAGTCATTTGAGTATGACGCGAAGGTGACGGACTTAATAGAAATTAGACATCTAGTTGAACAATGGAAATAACGGAGGAAAGCTAAAATGGAGCTAAGACCGAGGGTTTGTGCGGCAATTATTCGTGATGAGAAAATTTTGATGGTCTTTCAAGATCATCCCCTCGAGAATCGGAGCTTCTGGACATTGCCCGGCGGTGGCGTAGAAGCTGGAGAAACGAATGAGGAAGCGGTTATTCGTGAGGTTAAGGAAGAAGTCTGTCTAAATGGCAAAGCTGAAAGACTACTATTTGAAGCGGAATATTCATTAGGGCCGGATTATTGCTACCTTGTTACCGTTGATGCGAAGGAAGAGGCGCATCTTGGAGTAGACCCTGAGCTCTCTGCTGATGAGCAGGTATTGAAAGGAATCGCATGGTTTACATTAGAGGAAAAGAAAAACGATCTACAGGTGTCTAGAGTAATTGCTTGTCTATAGCTCTTTTCGCCATCTATGAAAAATTAGTTGTAAAATGGTAAATTCACCTTTACAATAATAGGAATGACTGGAAGGGGTGGAGGTATGGAGATGATGATAGAGGCGCTTAGGGAAAGACCTCGATTATCATTTTTATATTTCCATTCTTATGTGAAACACTAAAGCGATTGCTGCTTTAGTGTTTTTTTTTATACTTAAAAACGCGAAGGAGTGTTTTAGAAATGATGAGAGAACAATTGGCGAGAGCAATCTATGAAGCAGCCTATTTAGAGGGAGAGTTTAAGCTGCGTTCAGGTCAAACTTCGAATCACTATTTTGATAAATACTTATTTGAGTCCAATCCTAGGCTATTGGCTGAAATTGCAGAGAAACTGGCTCCGTTAGTACCCAGCGATACCGAAGTATTGGCGGGGCTCGAGATGGGCGGAATTCCGATTGCAACAGCTCTTTCACTGAAAACAGGCATACCTGCTGCATTTGTAAGAAAAGAAGCAAAGAAATATGGTACCTGTAAACTTGCTGAAGGAGTAGATATAGCAGGGAAAAAGGTCTGTATTATTGAAGATGTGGTTACAACAGGAGGACAGATTCTTATCAGCACGGATGATCTAAGGGAATATGGGGCTGAGATCAAGTCCGTTATGTCGGTTATTGAACGAGAGCCGCTGGGCAGGAGGAATCTCGAAGAGGCGGGATTAACCTACATTTCTTTATTCCATATCGATGAGCTATTGCAAGCTTCGACTAAGTAATATTTCGTAATACCTGAGCAATTACTACTCTTTATAAGAGAAAATGATAGCAAGCTGCTATTAAATTGATTGGCAATTTGAATTAAAATTCGTTAATATGTATTAATATGCAATATTCTTGACGAGCATGGATTCTATTCATTCTATATAGAGTAAGGGGCTTATGAGGTGAGAATTTCATTAGAGCTGGTTCCAAGAGACGAGGCCCAGCTGAAGGCGGAGCTGGATTTAATTAAAACACAGTTTCCTGCTATCAATACAATTAATATTCCTGATTTGACGAGGTTCGAGCTGCGCAGCTGGGAGGCATCCTGCCTATGCAAATCTCTATATGAGTCCAGCATTCCCCATATCCGGGCAATGGACTTCGACTGTGTAGAACCGCTGCAATTCATAGAGCGCTTAGACAAACATAACATTACTGAGGTGCTCGTCGTAACCGGCGATGTTCCAAAAAATAGTGAGAAGGTTGTTTATCCGACGACTTGTTTAGACTTGATCGCCAAGATCAAGAAGGATTACCCCCATATTAAGGTGTATTCAGCAATAGATCCTTATCGCGGCAGCATGGACGAGGAATATGAGTATGTACAAAAAAAGCTTGAAGCGGGAGCAGACGGTTTCTTCACGCAGCCATTTTTTGATCTGAGCTTGATGGAGCAGTATTCAGATATGGTGAAGGGCTCCGAAATTTTCTGGGGCGTATCGCCGGTCGTATCGGACAAATCACAAAAATATTGGGAAACAAGAAATCATGTTGTATTCCCTGCTGATTTTCAACCGACGCTTGAGTGGAATATCGATTTTGCGAGGAAAGCATTAGCGTTTACGAAGAAGACGAACAGCCATATTTATTTTATGCCGATAAAAGTAGATTTGCAGGCTTATTTTGATGGGATCTTCAGTAAAGTACTCGTATAAAGTAAAATGCGAATGGAAAATAAATGACGGCTGTCTCCAAAGGCAACATGCCAAGAGGAGCAGTCTTTTTTTGTGTTTTTATGAAAAAAACTTCATTGGCTGCAAGATTAGAATAATGCTACAATCGTTCAAGTGTGGTCATTTGGAAATGTAAGGAAGTTAAGATCTCGTACAATATATTAAAAAAGGGTTGAAGACGATATGGCTATCAGAACCAAAACGGTCATTTTCACCATATTGCTTGTGCTAGGCTTGCTGCTTCGCTGCTATTATACAGATTGGGATAAAAAGCTGACGGGTGACGAGGTTGGCTATAATAAAATGGTGCTGCAGCTACTTCATGAGGGCGTTTACGGATATGCGCCATATGCTTATTCAGAAAAATCTAATGCGTTTACAACGCCAGGTTATCCTCTTTTTTTGGCTGGCTGTTATGCCGTATTTGGATATGCGGGAGATCGTCCCCCAGTCGTACAAATTCAGGCGCTGCAAATATTGATTCAGCTTATATGTGCAGTTATCATGTATAGGATTGCGAGACAAATGTTTGCTTATACGGGCATTAGTCTGTTGATGATGGCTTGTTATTTATTGCATCCCACGTTTATTTTATCGTCAATGTATCTTTTAACGGAAACGTTATACGGTTTATTTTTTCTATTATTTATTTATCTTTTAGTGAGGTGTGCACAGGAGACAAAGCTTAGATGGTTTCTATCACTAGGTGTCGTCTTCGGCATTTGTGTACTGATCCGGCCAACGATCGTTCCCTTTATAGTTGTTTTGCTAGCTGGTGTAGCGGTATACGGCAGAAAATATGGAATGGCAGCGGTGCTAAAAGCGATTTCCGTTATTACGATCGGCTTTGCTGCAATGATGCTGCCCTGGTGGATTCGCAATTGGATGACCTTAGATAAGGTGCTGTTGCTCGCGGAGCAGACCGGAAATCCGTTGTTATGGGGTTCATATCCTTTTGAACGGAGTCCTCATGTTGACGTTAAACAAGATCCTGCGGAAATGGGGAGAATAGCTTATGAGCGAATCATCAATGGTTTCCGCAATGAGTTTTTCACCTACCTGAGCTGGTACAGCTGGGGCAAGCTGCTAATTTATATTAGTGAGATTTTTCCGGGTTTAGGATATATAACAGTAAATAAGCTATTGTCCAAGCTGATAACTATTTTGCATATGATCGTTATGGTCATTGGTTTGGGTGGACTCGTAAAGATCATTATCCATGAAAGAAGAAATGCGATGTATATGATGATTGCATTGCTCGCCGTGTTTAGCATACTGCTGTATCTACCCTTCTCGCCTACGCCAAGATATTTTTATCCGACGATTCCGCTTTGTTTCTTGGGACTGGGATATTTGCTTTCATGTACTATAACGTCTAAGGGCAGACCAAATAAGAATGAAGGTTATCGAGCATAGTTGCTTTAAGGCATGGACGTTTTATAATAGATAGAATTAAATGTAATATAGCGTTTTATTCGAATATAAGCAGCTGGAATGAAAGTATGAATAAGGACTTTAACAAAGGTGGTATTTTGGTAAATGGCAAAAGGAAAATATTATGTCGTATGGGTTGGCAAGAAAACAGGGATATTCACTTCATGGCCCGAGTGCCAAGCGCAGGTTAGCGGAGTACAGGATGCGAAGTTTAAATCTTTCGAGACGAAGCAGCTGGCGGAAAAAGCTTTCCAAGACGGCTGGCGCAGTCATTGGGGGACAGGCTCAGGCAAAGCTGCTGCTTCGAGCGCAAAAACAAGGAGCAGCGTAAAGCAGCCTGTACTGATCCAGGAAGATACTGCTTCCATTGATTATGATAGTATTTCTGTTGACGTGGGTACGCGTGGAAATCCCGGTCCTGTCGAGTATAAAGGGGTAGACACGCAGACAGGTGAAATTTTGTTTTACGTCGGACCGGTACCGAACGGCACTAATAATTTAGGCGAGTTTATTGCTATCGTACATGCTCTTTCCTATTTGAAGGAGAAAGGCAGCACAAGGACGGTTTACAGTGATTCAAGAACAGCGCTAAGCTGGCTTCGCAACAAAAAAGTAGCCTCGACCTTAAAAAGGGATGCTTCGACTTCGAAAATTTGGGAGCTTACAGATCAAGCTGTGAAGTGGCTTCAAACCCATACCTACACGAATAAGGTATTGAAATGGAATACCGAGGAGTGGGGCGAAATCAAAGCGGATTTTGGCCGCAAATGAGGAGCGGTGGGGCATATTGGAAGATAAATATCCAGACCATTATTTTGAACACTTTATAGTGGGTATAACAATGACAGGTGTTGCGTGCAACACGGAAGGTTTCTATGAATTAGCAAGAATCTATATAAGCATTGAAGGAATAGAGACCTTCGGCCATTTAATAAAAGAAATCGAAGCAATTGAGAAGGCAGGCGATTGGAACTATTTCTTTGAAAATGTCTCTATTGCCTATGACCTTACTGAAATGAATGAAGACAAGCTGAAGGAGCTGGCCCGAGCGGCCACTCTGTTTTACCACAAAAATTTAAATGTTTAACATTAAACAACATTAGTTTCCCCGAAGCGAGGACGGGGAAACTTTTTTGTGTTTTTTGAACGTACGGCTAAAGTAATAAATGTCATTGAAGCCTGTCGCTGTTGCAACCTCCGACACGGTAAGCGGACTATGACGCAGCAAGTAATCGGCTTTGCCGAGCCGTGTCATCGTTATATATTCTGTAACGGTATGGCCGCTCAGCTCTTTGAACAATCGGCTAAAGTGGTAGCGGCTGAGGTTTGCCATGCTTGCCAGCTGGTCCACCGAAAGCTCATCCTTGTAGCTGTCCTCAATATGCTTGAAGACAGGCGCGAAGCGCTCAATGTTCTTCATACGCTCTGCATATTCGTCTTTGGTGAGCACGGTAGCGACATGACCGCGAAGCAGCAGCGTCAACAGGCGGTAGAGCTCGGATTTTATGGCCAGCTCGTAACCGAACTCGCGCTGCTCGAGCTCATTGATGATGGCATGCATGCAGGACGTTACTTTGCTGTCGTCACCAATATAATTTTGCAGCAGAAGGCGGTTCTGCGTAATGGGCGTAATGAACTTCGTTTCGGCAGCATCCACCGACTGGCTGTGCAGCAAGGAAATGTCGGCGATGAGCGCATAGTAGTACAAATCTGATGATAGGCTGATTCCGTAGTGAAGCTCATTGCTGTTCACGACGATGAGATCGCCAGCGGATGCTGTTATCGTAGTAGAACCGCACTCTATCGAGGCTTTGCCCGACACAAAATATAAAAATTCAAGATGTTCATGAAAATGATGCTGGAAAATGACCATTCCCTGCTGGTCGAAGGTGTTGTGATGCAGTTTTATCGGAAAATGAGGGTCTGGCATGTCCATGGGCTCACGCAGTTCTTCGAATTTTTTCAACTTGAAAGACCTCCTCAGTAGGATAGCACAATTGTACAAACAAACCGCACAGCTTTACATGGAGTTGCAGGTTGAAACCATTATAATACGAAAGTGTAGACATGCAAAACCTTACTATTAGAATTCATAAGGAGAGATTAGCAATGAAACCGATACAAATCGCGGTTATTGGAACAGGCTCTATCTCATCATCTCATCTAGATTCCTATAAGAAAAATCCTAATGCGAACATTTACGCGGTTTGCGATTTAAATGAAGAGCGCGTAAAAGCCGCAGCTGAGAAATATGGCGCCGAAAAAATTTATACGGATTATCACGAGCTGCTCGCCGATCCAGTTATTGATGCAGTCAGCATTTGTACGTGGAACAATACGCATGCTGAAATCAGCATTGCGGCTCTTAAAGCTGGCAAGCATGTGCTCGTAGAGAAACCGCTTTGCCGTACGGTTGAAGATGCGCTTCTTGTACAAGAGGCTGTAGAGCAATCCGGCAAGCTCCTTCAAGTGGGCTTCGTCCGCAGATACGATACGAGTGCACAATTGATTCGTGCGATGGCTGACAGAGGCGAGTTCGGTGAAATTTATTTTGCCAAAGCATCAACGCTCAGACGTCTTGGAAATCCAGGCGGATGGTTCTCCGACATTGAGCGCTCAGGCGGCGGACCGCTTATTGATATTGGCGTACACGTCATCGATCTTTGCTGGTATTTGATGGGACGTCCGAAGCCGGTATCCGTTAGTGCCAATACGTATCGCAAGCTTGGCAATCGTGCCAATGTAAAAAACCTAAGCTTCTACCAAGCGGCGGATTATGATGCGGAGAAAAACACAGTTGAGGATTTGGCGAATGCACTTATTCGCTTCGAGAATGGCGCATCGCTGCTCGTAGATGTCAGCTTCACGCTGCATGCCAAGTCTAATGAAAATACAGTTAAGCTGTATGGGGAAAAAGGCGGTTTTGAAATCGATCCGGAAACCGTTATTGTAACAGAGCAAAATGACACGATCTTAAACGTATATCCGCAGACGGATCACGCTGGCTTTGATTTTGTTGGCGCTTTCCAAAATGAGATCAACCACTTCGTTGATTGTGTTGCTAACGGAAAACAGCCAATCAGCCCAGTGGCGGATGGCGTGGAAATTATGAAGATATTAGTCGGCATTTATGAATCCGCAGCAAAAGGAGCGGAAGTGCGTCTATGAAATTAGGAATCAGCACATACAGCTTATATAATGCACTGAGAACGGGCGAAATGACGATACAGGATGTTATCGTATATATTGCATCCATTGGAGGAGAGCATGTTGAAATAGTACCGCTTGGCTTTAACCTTACTGAAAATCCGGAACTGATCGAAGTGATTAAGAAGCAAGCGCAGGAAAGCGGTATTGAAATATCGAATTATGCGGTAGGTGCAAACTTCTCCGGTTTAAATGAAGAGCAATTCGAGCTGGAGCTTGACCGCTTGAAGCGTGAAGTGGATATTGCAGCAGCACTTGGCGTGAAGAAGATGCGTCATGATGTGGCATCATCGCAAAACCTATCCATTTCGAACTTCTTGTTGGAGCTGCCAAAGCTAGCGAAGGCTTGCCAAGCTGTTGCGGATTATGCAGCAACGTTTGGAATTACAACAAGTGTAGAAAATCACGGTTATTTTATACAACATAGCGACCGGGTACAGGCACTCATTGAGGTTGTAGATCGTCCAAACTTCAAGACAACGCTTGATGTCGGGAACTTCCTTTGTGTGGATGAGAATCCTCTTGCTGCTGTTAAAAACAATGTCAGCCTGGCTTCTATGGTCCATATTAAAGATTTCTACTATCGTCCATCTACCGAAAATCCGGGTGAAGGCTGGTTTAAATCCAAAGGCGGCAATTGGCTTCGGGGCGCAATCGTCGGACATGGTGACATCGCTATGCCGCAAGTACTGCGTGCAGTGAAAGAAAGCGGCTATGATGATTATATTTCCATCGAGTTTGAAGGCTTGGAAGATTGCCGTCTTGGAACGAGACTTGGCTTTGAATTCGTAAAACGTGTATGGAACGAAATTTAAACGAAGGAGTGACTCGAAGATGACATCACCTATCATTACGAACAAAATCGGCGTTATCGTGGATAGCTTTCAGGTTGGTGTAAAGGAAGGTTTGCTTAAAGCGAAGCAGGTTGGTGCGGATGGCGTGCAAATGTATGCAGTACATGGCGAGCTGGACCCTGCTAACCTGAACACAGCTGCAAGAAAAGAATGGAAGTCTTATATTGATGGGCTGGGCCTTGATATTTCCGCTCTTGTTGGCGATTTGGGCGGCCATGGTTTTCAGGACCCTGCGGAAAACCGTGCGAAAATCGATAAATCCAAACGGATTATGGAGCTTGGCATGGAGCTTGGAACAAACATTATTACGACGCATATCGGTATCGTTCCAAGCGACAAAAACAGCCGTGTTTATGAGACGATGCATGCGGCATGTGAAGAGCTAGCTAGATTCGCGAATGACATGAACGCTTATTTTGCGATTGAGACAGGACCTGAGACGTCTGCGCATTTGAAGTCGTTTCTTGATGGTCTTGGCACCAAAGGCGTAGCTGTTAACTTTGACCCTGCCAACATGGTTATGGTTACAGGAGATGATCCTGTTCAAGGCGTGTACACGCTTAAGGATTATATCGTTCATACGCATGCGAAGGACGGCGTGAAGCTGGGAGACGTTGATCCGCGCGACGTTTATGGCGATTATGGCTACGAGGTTGCACTCGACCATGAAAAAATTGCTGCGATGGCCGAAACAGGCTCCGCGTTCCGCGAAGTGCCGCTTGGTGATGGTACTGTGGACTGGCCGGCATATTTGCGAGCGCTTCAGGAAATTGGCTATACAGGATATCTGACGATCGAGCGTGAGGTTGGTACGAGTCCAGAAGCGGATATTAGCAAAGCCGTTCAGTTTTTGAAAGCTTTTAAAGGACAATAAAACAAGCATGGAGCATCCTCAATCGTTCTCTACAGATGAATTATTGGCTGTAAGCAGTCCAGCTGGAAGGCAAACCGTCTGGCTGCACGGCGGCAAATAAGAGGTTAGTCATCGGTTTGAGATGAATGTGTGATGTAGATTTAAGCGAAAATCTCATGAAACCGCCCAAAAGAAAGCTCTCATGGCTTAGTCCATGAGAGCTTTTTTGACTTTTGCAGTTAGCTTTAAGTTGGCAAGGGTGAAGCGAATTCGGTAAAATAATAGAGGACGGAGTACCATCGATTGATAATCATGTAAACCATTCAAACTAGAGGACGTGCAGAAATGGCAGTGAAAATTGTACAAGTATCACATACCGATACAGATTTACATAGGCTTATTCAGAAGCTGGATGAGGATTTAGCGCAAAGATATACGGCAGAGGAAGTATTTACAGTAGATTTTAATGATCCAGGGATTGAGCAAATTGTATTTGTGGTCGCATACGAGCAAGGGGAACCGGTTGGATGTGGAGCCATAAAACCGCTGGATGAGGAGTATATAGAATTAAAACGATTTTATGTCAGCCCCGAATTTAGAAGGAACGGCATAGCCGCACAGGTTTTGAATGATTTAGAAGCCAGAGCGAAGGATATGAATTATCAATATATTCGTTTGGAAGCAGGGGCTCCTCAGCCAGAAGCGCTTCATTTCTATAAAAAACATCATTATTATGAAATTGATAGATATGGTGAATATGTTGCGTGCGATTCAAGCCTTTGTTTTGAAAAAAAACTTTAAGTACAGCCTTTAGCCCGAATGTCGGAACTCTATAATAAAACAAACCAACGACGCAAGGGTGGAAATGGTTCGCACATGATTCCATGGCGTCCAGCTGGCAACATAACGCGTCCATAATTCGGGGCCTGCAACACTTGGATCTGCTGAGGCAAGCATATCGTTTAAAGGTACGTTAAATACATTAGCTGCCGGCAAGCAAATAGGTTGCAGCGGGAATATATTTCCATTTTGTTGTAAAGCCTATTTTTTTTATGGCTGAGGCAGCCTAAGTATTTCTTTTCAATTCTAGGCTGCCTCAGCATCTTAACTAACAGTTAGATCGATCATACCTGTTACACGAGCAAATCTGCTCGTCGCTCAGTACGCCAGCGAAGAACAAATAGTAGAACTGCGCCTGCGGCAAGAAGTAAATAAGTTAGCGGCTGCACATTATATTCGAAGTCCGGTCAGAAATAGTTTGCCTGCACAGATAGATTCTGTGTATTTTATTGTCTTTGAGCTTTAATTTTGCTACAATTTCTATCAGGTTATATTTGGAAGGGGAATCAACACTATGCCAGTTACTTTGTAATAGTTTAATCCACAATTCTATTTTTACTATTACAAGGAAACAAAGCAAAGTGTGTTATACATCACATCATGCGGCGAATCCTTGTGATTTGCTGCTTTTTTTGTGATTTATGATGCTTCTCAATATTCTGCTTTGTATTCCTTCTATACATTAGGAGGATATCGATGAGTCATTCACAAAATACAGGTAATAGCATTTTAACTATAGCGTGCAAAGATATTATTTTGAGAGAGTATCAGGTCGAGGATTTAGATGCTCTGCATAATCTCACTTGGCAGCCTCATTTTCATGAATTTTTGCTGGATTGGAATGTTTCTAAGGAACAAAGGGCAGACTGGTTCAACCATTATGAAATACCAGAAAACCTGCGTTTTTTAGAAGAGGTATCCAACGATGGTGATATAGGAGAGCTGCGGCTGCGACTGAGTATAATATCCAGAGATACTGGCAAATTTATCGGTGTTTGCGGGACAGGAATATTGGATAAAATATCGCCGCCCAACAGAGAGATTTTTTATGGGATTTCAAATGATCATAGAAATAAGGGTTACACGACTCAAGCTGCAAACGGATTGATTCAGTATTTGTTCGAAAATACGAATGTCGAGGAGCTCGTGGCTATCGCTCAGATACGCAACGTACCATCGAATAAAGTGATCCTAAAATGCGGTTTTGAATTTCAAAACAATATCGTTATTGAAAATAGGGAATACAGTTATTACAAGCTTAAAAAGTGATAGTTGAAAAACGGAAAATGAATGGGCTGCCAGCGGGCAGTCCTTTCGTTTTGTTAAAATTCATCGAACATCAACAGCATTTTATCGTGCAGCCAATACATCATTCACAAATTTTATAATTTAATTCAGTGTAAAGGTATAGGAATAAAGAGCACTTAAAGCTATAATGGTTTTTAGTATAGCATTTACAAAAGGACATGGGCCGTTAATGACTGTTTGGTCCAGCCGAAAAATAACTTTTAAGGAGTACTCGAAATGACTAAAACGCTTATTTTCGGGCACAAAAACCCGGATACCGACACGATTACATCAGCGATCGCATACGCTGAGCTAAAAACAAAGCTAGGTGCTGACGTTGAGGCGATTCGCCTTGGGGACGTTAATGGCGAAACACAATACGCTCTTGATTATTTCGGCATTCCAGCTCCTCGTTTGATCGAGAATGTTGCTGACGAGACTGACACTGTTATTTTGGTCGATCATAACGAGCGTCAACAATCCGCAAACGATATCGACAGCGTACGTGTACTTGAAGTAATCGATCACCACCGTATTGCTAATTTCGAGACAAGCCACCCTGTATATTTCCGCGCTGAGCCTGTAGGCTGCACAGCGACGATTTTGAATAAATTGTACAAAGAGAACGGCGTTGAAATCCGCAAAGAAATTGCTGGCCTTATGCTGTCTGCTATCATTTCTGATTCCTTGCTGTTCAAATCGCCAACTTGCACGGAGCAAGATGTAGCAGCCGCTCGCGAGCTTGCTGAAATCGCTGGCGTTAATGCAGAAAGCTATGGTCTGGACATGCTTAAAGCAGGCGCGGATCTTAGCGACAAAACGATTGCACAGCTGATTTCCCTAGATGCGAAAGAATTCGCAATGGGTAGCTACAAAGTAGAAATCGCGCAAGTAAACGCGGTTGATACAAACGATGTTATTTCTCGCCAAGCGGAGCTGGAAGCAGCACTTAACGATATTATTGCAACAAAAGGTCTTGATCTGTTTGTGCTTGTTGTAACGGACATTTTGAACAATGATTCCGTAGCGCTTGCACTTGGCGTTCAAGCTCACGCGGTTGAGAAAGCTTACAACGTAACGTTGGTAGACAATAAAGCGGTACTCAAAGGCGTTGTTTCCCGCAAATCGCAAATCGTACCTGTTCTTACAGAAACGCTAAGCAGCCTGTAAGAAACAGCGAGGCAGCAGCCGTTTGCCAAAAAAATAGCAGTCTGAAGCTTGGATTTCAAGTTTCAGGCTGCTTTTGTTTTGCTATACTAGAGAAGAAGGAGCGGATGACATGTTTACTGTAACAGAATATAGCGCTGAATTAATGAAGGACCCGTTTGGCATTTTGTCAGGAAAGAGGTATGAGTTCATTCTCGATCTGGATGTAGCGGATGATGATGAGCTTTATCATGACGAGGGCGTGACGCTCCGTGTCATTTATGTGATCGAAGAGGATACAGCCCGCATCGCAAAGTATGAATTTCTAACCACTTCCTCCAATAAGTACATTGATTTTGAGCTGGAAGAGGATGAAGAGAAGATGGTACTGGCGTTTTGTCAGGAGCATTTTGACAAGTCGGAGGAATAAACAGCCTTTTAGCAGTTGAATTATAATACATAATTCAGTATACCATCTGTGCCAATAGAGCTAATTATTAGCTCTATTGCGCATAGCCTGCCGCAGCAGTTGCGAAATCCATGTATAGGGGATGAGAAACGATGGATAGCGGAATAAAGAGGAAGCTGTCAGAAAGTGAAATGACAGCGATTACATCGAAAGCTTTTGGACAAGCTGCCATTGCTGTTAAAGAACTTACGGATGGATGGGCGAACGCAGCCTATCAAGTCATGCTGGATGACGGGCGATTAATTATCGTGAAAGCGGCGCCGCTAGCGTCTGCGAAACTGATGAGCTATGAGCAAGGTTTGATGAAAGCAGAGGTTGAGGTGCTGCGATTGGTGAAGCAAATGGGCGTGATTCCAGTACCGGCTGTTTATGTCCATGATGCTTCGGAATCGATCGTAAACTGCGAGTATTTCATTATGGAGATGCTGGATGGCGAACCTTATAACAAAGTGAAGGATCGCCTGACCGATGAGCAGCGTAATCAGATCGATTATCAGCTAGGTATCTATAACCGTCAATTAAATGAAATTCACGGAGAGCGATTTAGCTTATATGCGGCTAACAATGAAGCGAATCGCACATGGAGAGAGGCTTTTCACAGCCTGTTGCTTGGCGTGCTTGCAGATGGCGAAAGTGAAGGTGTGCGGCTGACTGAGGAATACGATACGATTCGAAGCGAGGTTGCGCGTAGGCTTGGCGTGCTGGATGAAGTAACGGAACCGAGGCTCATTCATTGGGATTTATGGGACGGCAATGTTTTTATAAAAGACGGAGCGATTACAGGAATTATTGATTTTGAGCGTGCACTTTGGGGCGATCCACTAATGGAGCATTATTTTAGTCACTTCTGTAACACGGCTGCGTTCCTTGAAGGTTATGGAATAACGCAGCTGACTACGGCAGAACGTGGGCGCAGAGCACTCTATGATCTTTATTTGGATCTTATTATTTGTATAGAGTGCTCATTCCGGCAGTATGAGGATGTTAATCATCTGCAATGGACACGCAATAATATGGAGCAGGGCTGGCAACGTTTTTTAGCCATGTCATCGATCAGCTGACATTGGCATAGATTAAAAAACCGAAAAGAGGCAGCACCCAAATGAGCGGTACCATTGCGATGGTAACCGCTATTTTCATTTTGTTGAACCGATAAAGCACCCAGCTTACAATAATGGACAAAATAAGAGCTACCGGATAAAGCCAAATCACAATGAATAAAAGCACAGGCCAGAATAGATTTTCTGAACCTGGCGAGTCGAACATCATAACAGACATTAACGCGACAAAAAGCCAAACGATCGTAAACAATCCAAACAAGATTTGGCTAATCAGCATTGTAAGAAAAACCTTTTTGTTTTTCATCACTCAATCCCCTTTCCCCCAAATATTATTAAAGCAAGCCTCGCGGATTTGTACAAGTGAAATTGTTACTTTAAGCCTATCCTCGGTTCCCTTTGTTATTTGTCGCCCCTTAACCGCATAAAATTCAAAAACAGCTATTTTTTGCGGTGCATGCAGAGAGGAGCAGGTGATGAACAGGGCAAATAAGGATATTGAGCTGGCAGAGCAATTTGGCGCCCATAATTATCATCCCCTGCCGATTGTGATTAGCAGCGCAGAGGGCGTATGGGTGCAGGATTCAGAAGGTGCGCGCTACATGGATATGTTGAGCGCTTATTCGGCATTGAATCAAGGGCATCGACATCCTCGGATCATTAGAGCGTTAAAGGAGCAGGCGGATAAGGTCACGATTACATCACGAGCTTTTCATAATGAGGCACTTGGTGCGTTTTGCGAGAAGCTGGCAGCCTATACCGGCAAGGAACGAATTCTTCCTATGAATACAGGGGCAGAGGCAGTTGAGACGGCGATCAAAGCTGTACGTCGCTGGGCTTACGGCGTCAAGCAAATACCGAATGATCAAGCTGAAATCATCGCTTTTGAGGGCAATTTCCATGGCAGAACGCTGACACTGACGTCTTTCTCCTCAACGGAGGAATATAAGCAAGGTTATGGCCCCTTTACACCTGGATTTCGTGTTGTTCCATATGGCGACCTGGAGGCAGTGAAGGCGGTGATGCAGCCGAATACCGCTGCGATATTGATTGAGCCGATTCAAGGCGAGGCGGGCATTCGGATTCCTCCGAATGGATTTCTTGCTGCTGTTGCTCAGCTATGTGCAGAACAGCAGGTGCTGCTTGTGGCAGATGAGATTCAAACCGGCTTCGGGCGTACAGGACGAAAATTCGCATGCGATTGGGAAAATGTCATTCCTGATATTTATATTATGGGGAAAGCGCTGGGTGGAGGGGTCATGCCTGTATCGGCTATCGCCGCGAACGGGAGCATTATGGATGTATTCGAGCCGGGCTCTCATGGTTCAACCTTTGGAGGAAATCCGCTTAGCTGCGCTGTTGCGATTGCAGCGCTTGAAGTAACCGAAGAGGAAGGGCTGACGGACCGCTCACAGCTGTTGGGGCAGTATTTGATGAGCAAGCTTGCTACATTGCGCCATCCGGACATTGTTGAAATTAGAGGACGCGGATTGTTCATCGCCATTGTGCTTTCGACGCCTGCAAGGCCTTATTGCGAGAAGCTGATGGAGCTGGGACTGCTTTGCAAGGAAACGCATGAGCATGTCATTCGGTTGGCACCGCCGCTCATCATCACGGAAGAGGAGCTCGACTTTGCCTTCGAACAAATTCAAACGGTCTTCGCGAATAGCATACAGGCAGGAGCGTGACGGCGATGAGCATTCAACAGGTGGCAATCGTTGCTGTTCCTTTTGGGAAAGGGGCAGGGAATCCCGGTGCGGAGCTTGGTCCAGCGCATATATTGCAGGCGGCAGAGCTTAGCCGCAAGCTGGCGGAGCTTCACATCCCGCATCGGTTAGCGGGCGAGATTGGCTTAGTCACTCCAATACCGCCGCTTCAATCCGTAAATGCCAAACATTTGTCTGAGGTGCACGAAGTGACCAGCCGATTGTCTGAGCGCGTATCGGAGATCGTTGCGGCAAGGGAATTCCCGTTAGTGCTAGGCGGAGATCATAGCATTTCCATTGGGACGATTGCTGGCTTAGCCGAGCATTTTAAAAATCTTGGAGTCATTTGGTTTGATGCGCATTCGGATTTGAATTCGGAGGATACAAGTCCCTCAGGCAATATACATGGGATGTCGCTTGGCATCAGCCTTGGCAGAGGCATTCCTTTGTTAACGAATTTAAGAGGATTTTCGCCCAAAATAAAGCCAGAGCATGTCGCGATTGTCGGAGCCAGATCGCTTGATTCCGGCGAGAAGGCCTATATCCGATCTTTAGGCATCGCTTGTTATACCATGCATGATATTGATCGCCTTGGTATTGCTCGCGTGATGGAGAAGGTGATACAGCAGCTTAAGCAAACGACTGATGGCGTCCACGTCAGCTTTGACATTGATAGCCTTGATCCGGTTGAGGCACCGGGTACGGGCACACCTGTCAGGGGCGGGCTCAGCTACCGTGAAGCGCATCTTGCACTTGAGCTTCTTTATCAATCGGATCTGGTAACATCAGCCGAAGTTGTGGAAGTTAACCCAAGCCTCGACCATAATGACCAGACGGCTAAACTTGCGGTGGAGCTAATTGGCTCGCTGCTCGGCGAACAGATTTTGTGAAGCAAGGGAAAGAGCCTCAAACGACTAGCAAAGATTCGAATGAGCAGGAGGAACTGAGCTATGCGGGAGCCATATCAGAACGAACCATTTACCGATTTTTCGGTACTCGACCATATTAATGATTTTCAGGAGGCGCTGCGCAAAGTTGAACTGGAGCTGGGCCAAGAGTATTTTCTAAGGATTGGTGCCGACCGCATCGAGACGATTCAAAAGCGGAAATCAATCAATCCCTCTGATGTTGGGCAGCTTGTAGGAATCGTCTCACAGGCGGATTCCGAGCTTGCGCATAAAGCTATACTTGCCGCCGCAGAGGCTTTCGAGCATTGGAAAAAAGTGACGCCTTCTGCGAGGGCGAGAGTATTGTATAAAGCAGCGACGTTACTGCGAAGGCGTAAGCACGAGTTCTCTGCTTGGCTCGTTTATGAAGCGGGCAAGAGCTGGGCGGAGGCCGACGGAGATACAGCTGAAGCCATCGATTTTTTGGAGTATTATGGGCGGGAGATGGAACGGCTTGCAGAGCGTCAGCCTATTGTTGCTGTATCAGGCGAGGATAATGAGCTAGTCTATATCCCGCTTGGCGTTGGCGTTATTATTCCGCCATGGAATTTTCCGCTTGCGATTATGGCGGGCATGACTATGGCGGCGGTTGTTGCCGGCAATACGGTAGTATTAAAGCCGGCCAGCGCGACGGCTGTTATCGCGGCGAAATTTGTTGAGCTGCTGGAGGAGGCAGGGCTGCCTGACGGTGTTGTGAATTTCTTGCCCGGCGCGGGAAATGAGGTGGGTGATTTTTTGGTGGAGCATCCATTAACCCGCTTTATATGCTTTACGGGGTCAAGGGAGGTAGGCCTGCGTATTAACGAGAAAGCCTCTATCGGCCAGCCGGATCAGAAATGGTTGAAGCGCATCGTTGCAGAGATGGGCGGCAAGGATACGATTATTGTTGATGCGGAGGCGGATCTTGAGCTGGCGGCCGATGCGATTACAGCATCCGCTTTCGGTTATGCTGGACAGAAATGCTCGGCCTGCTCGCGTGCTGTTGTGCATGAACTCGTCTATGACGAGGTTATTGATAAGGTTGTTGAACGAACAAAACGGCTAAAGCTTGGGAAAGCAAGCGAGCAGTCTACTTACGTTGGACCGGTCATTGACGAGCGAGCCTACATGAGCATTTTAAAATATATCGAGGTCGGGCGCAGCGAAGGAATCATCGTGCATGGCGGCAAAATTGGAGATAGTAGCGGTTATTTCATTGAACCTACAATCATTAAGGATGTCGCTCCGCTTGCCCGCATCGCGCAAGAGGAAATATTCGGGCCGGTACTCGCGTTTATTAAAGCGGGAAGCTTTGACGAAGCGCTTGCTATCGCGAATAACACCGATTATGGGCTGACGGGTGCCGTCATCTCGCGGAACCGCAGCAAATTGGAGCAGGCCCGCGAGCAGTTTCATGTCGGCAATCTTTATTTTAACCGTAAGTGTACGGGGGCCTTAGTTGGCGTCCATCCTTTTGGCGGATTTAATATGTCAGGTACGGATTCGAAGGCGGGCGGGCGTGATTATTTGCTGCTCTTCACGCAGGCGAAGGTTGTATCAGAAAAATTCTAATCGTTACAGGCGAGCGGATTGGGCTATTAGGCTGCCGATCCGTTCAATGCCGCTCTCAATGTTCCCCTCAATCACATTGGTCACATTAAGCTTCAATAGATTTGCCCTCTGAAAAGTAGACAAGTAGTCGCGATCCATGGCATCAACCAGTATGTCCTCCTTGCGCAATTTGCTGATTAGGAGCGGGACAGAAATGGTTTCATGAAGCAAAATATGAGTATGAACGATCGGATATTTGGATCGCTCATAGGTGAAGGCACCTTTGCTGCGTGAAGCTTCCATCGCAAGCGCCGTATCGAGAAGCTTCGCCCTTGCCGAGTACTTCCCGCGGATTTTGGCGCGATGACGCTCGAACATGCCGCTGCGCAAATAGATTTCAAGAGCGGCTTGCGACAGCATGGAGCTGTCGATGTCGTCTTGTTTTTTGTATAGGCGAAACGCTTCTGCAAGTAAATCAGGGATGACCGCAATACCGATACGAAGGCCGGGAAATATAATTTTGGAATAGCTCTTTAAATAGATGACATGAGAGGAGTCGTCATAAGTGTAGATCGGATCGGCTTTGCTGTTCTGCTCGAAATCAGCTAGAAAGTCGTCTTCAACGATATATACATCGTATTTGGCGGCCAGCTTAGCGAGCAGCTGCTTCTCTTTCTTCGAATAGGAGCAGCCAAGCGGATTGTGAAACCGCGGCATCGTATAAAAAAACTTAATGTCCTCTGTGCGAAAGATCTCCTCCAGCCTGTTGAAATCAATGCCGGAGAAACGACGCTCGATGCCGATTACGGGTACTTGCCGTGTTTGTAAATACTCTATAAACAGATGATAACCTGGCTGCTCAATCAGCACCTTCTGCTTGCCGCTCGGAAATGGCATAGATGCAAGCAGAGACAGCGCCTGTTGAACCCCGGAGACAACAAAGATATTGCGCTCTGGTGCAAACACCTGATAGCTCATCAATTGCTTGCGAACGATATCAATCAAGGAATCCATTCCTTTGGCGGTGCCATAAACAAATAAGTCCTTCTGGTAAGTGTCGATGGCTTTATTAATACAATGCTGAAAATCCAAATAAGGAAACAATGCCGGATCGGGCGCCGATGCTGCAAAGTTGAGCAGGCGGGTTGCTTCATCTTGAGCGGCGTTCATCCCTTTTACAACAAAATAGCCGCTTCTTGGCATCGCATAAATGAGATGGCGTTTCTCCAGCTCATCCAAAGCTTTAATAATTGTGCTCTTGCTGCAACTGAATTGCCCTGCCAGCGCTCGAATGGAAGGGAGCTTCTGCCCATCCTTATAGGGCTGCGTTGCAATGAGCTCCTCCAGCTCATTCATGAGCTTTAAATAAAAGTACATTTTAACAGTGCCTCCTGCCATCTGTACCGATACAGATGGCTTTTTTGTATATTGTAGCATGTGCAGCTTTGGAGATACGATACCTATATAAAGCGAACAGTTACTAGGAGGTATACCATGATGACAACACCCCATAATTTGAAGTCGAAACGGCTTGCGTATACAGCGATTATTGTTTATTCCATTATTGTAGGGCTTTCTTTTCTTTTCGGAAAAATAGCCTTGACGGTTACAAGTCCGCTGGACAGTCTCGCCCACCGCTTCACCATATCTTTTATTGCGGCAACAATACCAGTCGCATTCGGGTGGATCAAGCTGCAGCTTAAAGCGCGGGATATGCTAAGCATTCTTCCGCTGGCTGTCTTTTATCCGTCGATGTTTTTTGCTTTCCAAGCCTATGGATTGCAGTTTACATCCTCCGCAGAAGCAGGCATTATTCATGCCACTGTGCCCATCTTCACGATGATTGCCGCAGCGTATTTCTTGAAGGAGCGAACGACTAAGGTACAGAAGCTTTCGACCCTGCTCTCTGTTGTTGGGGTTATATTCATCTTTGTCATGAAGGGGACGTCAATCGATATTTCTAATGTTAAAGGCACCTTGCTCATACTTTTGTCAGCTCTTTCCTTAGCCGGCTACAGCGTACTAGCAAGGCGACTCTCTGGTCGCATGAAGGTAATGACGATGACGTATATGATGACGGCTATTGGCTTCCTTGTATTTAACTTTATCGCAATAAGCCAACATGTCGCCAAAGGAACGATTGCTCATTATTTTGAGCCATTTGCCAGTCCAGTGTTCCTCCTATCGATATTATATTTGGGCGTACTCTCTTCGCTCGTATCCAGCTTGCTCAGCAATTACGCCTTATCCAAGCTTGAAGCGTCTAAAGTGAGCGTATTTAATCATCTGGCTACGTTGGTCTCTGTTATCGGTGGATTTGTGTTTCTCGGCGAGAAGCTGGCATACTACCATTTCATTGGCGCTGCAGTTATCGTTGTTGGTGTGCTGGGCACGAACATGGGGGCATTCGGTAAAAGAAAGGGAACATCTACGATAAGTGTTTCTCAAAAGGTGGAACGATAACAGAAGGCAGCGATTCCAACTGAGTCGTACAGCTGCTGCCGGAAAGCTTAGTTATACCCATTCTCTACGCTGACAGCTGCTCTAATAATGGATATGATTAGGTTTGTAGGTTATTAGAAGAGGCGTTAAGGGGATGATCAAGTGATCGAGAATAAGGATACATGGATTGTGGAAGCGGATATTACAAGCATGCAATCAGCAATGGAAAAGGGATGGATAAGCTCAGAAGAGCTGGTCCAGTTATATATGGAGCGAATCAGCAAATATGATGGCGTTCTTCGATCTATTTTGGAAATGAATCCCGATGCCATTGAAATTGCCAAAGCTTTAGATAAAGAGCGACAAGAAAAAGGGAGTCGTGGCAGCCTGCACGGTATTCCGATTTTGCTCAAGGACAACATCGATACAAACGACAATATGCACACAAGCGCGGGATCAGTAGCTTTAGCGAATTCATATGCTGCGGAAGATTCCTTTGTTGCCTCACAATTACGTGCCGCAGGAGCTGTTCTGCTAGGCAAAGCGAACATGACAGAATGGGCTAATTTCATGTCAGGCACGATGTGGGCGGGATACAGCTCAAGAGGAGGCCTTGTGCTTAACCCATATGGTCCGGGAGAGCTGTTCATTGGCGGTTCAAGCTCGGGATCAGGCGCTGCGGTTGCCGCCAACTTGGCAGCTGCTGCAATTGGAACGGAAACTTCGGGATCCATCATTAGCCCTGCAAGCCAAACGAGCTTAGTAGGAATTAAACCAACGATTGGGTTAGTAAGCCGAGCGGGCATTATACCGATTACAAACAGTCAGGATACGGCAGGCCCGATGACTAGAACGGTAACGGATGCGGCTATTCTTCTTGGAACATTGGCAGGCGCCGATGAGCGAGATGCGGTTACGGTAAATGGGGCAAAGCAAGCTCATTCCGACTATACGCCATTCCTTGATGCTAGTTATTTAAAGCAAGCAAGGATCGGAATTCCGCGCTTTTATTATAAAGATTTGGACGAAGACAGGCTTGCGATCATGGAGTCGGCTATTGCGGTTTTGAAACAGGCTGGCGCGACGATTATCGATCCCGTTGAGCTGCCGTGTGAGAAGGTTGAATGGGATTGGCATGTGCTGCGATATGAATTCAAAAAATATATCAATGACTACCTCGGAAAGCTGGATGAATCGGTTCCTGTTCATTCCTTGAAGGAGCTAATTGCTTATAACGAAGAGCACGCAGACATTGCTTTAAAATATGGGCAGGATACGCTGCTTTCGGCAGAGGAAACGAGCGGAACGTTGACCGAACAGGAATATGTCGATAGTATTTTGAGAAATAAAGAGCTGGCAGGCAAGCATGGGATTGACTTCGCTTTACAGGAGCATCAACTGGATGCTTTGTTGTTCCTAGGCAATGATGATGGCGATGATCTTGCCGCAAGAGCGGGTTATCCGGTCATTACCGTGCCTGGCGGTTATGCGGAGATGGGAATCATTGCCGAAGGCGGCTATACGACCAAGGGACCGCAAGGGGTCACCTTTATCGGTACAGCCTTCAGCGAGCCTACCTTAATTAAACTCGCGTATGGCTTTGAGCAGGCGACCAAGCATCGTGTGTCTCCGTCAGCTTTTAATTGAATAGCTTGAAATAAGCAGGCGTAAACAACGGGTATAATCCGCTGGTTTACGTCTGTTTTTTTGGGAAGAAATAAGGAATAGAAACAAGTATGGCTTGTTATGTTTTAGTGACTGCGTATCTTTTATTACTCATGGATCGTTTTCTAATAAAGGTGTCTTGGAGGAGTGTATTTATAATGCAAAAGGTACTTATTTTAGGTGCAAGCGGTCTTGTAGGAAGAGCATTAGTCGATGAAATGCAGCACGGTTTTGACCTGTATGGCACTTATTCTTCATCATTTACGAGTCTGCCTACTGATAAGCAGTACAAATTAGATGTTGAGCAAATGGCTGAAATGAAGGAAATCATCCATTCGATTAAACCCGATATTGTTATTTCTTGCTTAAGAGGAGAGTTTGATCAACAGCTGTTGTTCCATAAAGAATTGGCTATGGAATTAGCTAAGCATAATAGCCGACTGTATTTCTTTTCTACGACGAACGTATTTGATGGGGACTTTTCAAAGCCTCATTTTGAAACAGATCTACCTATTTCTGGCACCGATTATGGGAAATTCAAAATCGAATGTGAAAACATGCTTACAGAAATTTTGAATGAACGAGCGATCATTGTCAGAATACCCGCGATATGGGGGAAAGATTCTCCGAGATGGAACACGGTTAAAGATAGTATCGAAAATAATAAAGAGATAGAGGTTTACAGCAATCTCATGTTTAACAACCTTCTGGATGTTTTGCTCGCTAAACAGCTGCGCTTCATTATTGAAAAAGAGCTAAAAGGAATTTTTCATTTAGACGCAGTGGATACGCTGACTCAAGGACAATTTTATGAACAAATTTTAAATCAATTAGGAAGTGAAAAGAGTATATTGCGAGAACGATTATATGAGGATAATGATGCTGCATATTATTTTCAATTGCGTTCGAATCGCGATGACTTTGCTAGCGCTCCGCGGAGCACCAATGCTGAGATGATATCATATTTAGTGAGCGGTTATTTGGATAAAGAGCAGCAATAGTTTAAAAAGGATGGGGCGGCCGGCGGGCGGGCGGCTCTTTTTTTACTAAACAGCCCTGCGACAACAGGCTGATCCCGTAGCAAAAACAACAGGTAAAGCAATTCCTTTTTGAGAGGGAATTGCTTTTTTTGTTCGTGCTGTCGCTGTAAGTCCAAGACCGCCGATGGCGGTCTTTTCTTATGTTTGTTTTTATTTTAGTGGTAAGTGTGTGTCTAACTGAAAGATTAATTCAATAAGGATGAAAAACCAATATATGTTAAGATATTTATACAATATCATTTGGGAGTAACGATTTACCTTACAAAGTATTTAGAAGCTGATTTACTTCGTAAAAGATAAAGTTATGTGGACTGCTAAGGAGGGCAGATATGACTATAAAAGCGAGATACATTTTGCTTGCTGTATTAATAATTAGTGTGGCCATTTTAATTTTACAGCTGTCATCAAGACAAGAGAAATTTATTCACAAAACAGCAGTTAACGAAAAGATAGTTCAAACTAGAAGTTTTAGCGTGAGTTCTGATTCTACAGATTTGAATACATCAGCAAAAGGAACATTATTTATCAAGGGAGACAAAGGAATTCCGGAACATATACAGATTGTTGCTTCGATTTCAATCGACCCTAAAGACTGGGGTGGTGTTGCTTTCAATATTCCTGATAAATGGTATATTTCAAACATTACAAGCAGTTATCCTGAAAAAGAAACAAAATCCATACCTGCGGACTATATAACGACATTGACTACCGCGGATACAGAAAATAAATGGAGAGCAATAATTGAAGTTGGAAGAGGACGAGACGCCTATAAATCAACGGGAGACGGTACAGGAACGGTTGTGATTGACTTAGTTTCTGATAAAAAGGCAATACAAGAGTCAGATAAGTTCAGTATTTCGGTTGCGGTGGGCTCAGATGAAAAAGATGGTGTAAAGATTGTAGGACCTGATTATGTTGAAATACCTATATCGTTAACGGATATGTCAGATGATTAAAATTAGATAATAGACCATTGCACTTCATGAGAAACTTAAATTGCCGCGTCATACGCGGCTTTTTCTATTTGAGAGGGATCTCGTTATAATGAGAAGAGCGATTATAGAAAGAAGTGAAATCATCATGAAAATCATTGTCATTGGTGCAGGAATTGCTGGAGCATCAACCGCATACCATTTGGCTAAGCGGGGAGCAGATGTCCTCATTATCGATAGGAAAGATGAAGGACAGGCTACGGATGCAGCAGCTGGCATTATTTGTCCTTGGCTGTCGCAGCGGCGCAATAAGGCGTGGTATCGCCTTGCTAAGGCTGGAGCAAGTTATTACCCTGTTTTAATTGAAGAGCTGGAAAGTGAAGGGGAAACCGAAACCGGATATGCCAAGGTAGGCGCCCTCAGTATACATATGGATTCGGAGAAAATCGAGAAAATGGAAGCGAGAGCTTACAAGCGTTTAGAAGAAGCTCCAGAAATCGGTGAGATTACGCAGCTTGATGAACAACGGACCCGAGAGCTCTTCCCGCTGCTCGTCGAAGGATATTCTTCCGTTCATATTAGTGGAGCTGCTCGTGTGGACGGCCGTGCGCTGCGTGATGCTTTGCTTCGATCTGCACAGAGGAATGGGGCTGAGCTTATCTATGGGGATGCTAGGCTTGAATATCAATCCAACCGAATAACGGGTGTAACGGCCCAGGCAATTAGTTACCCGGCTGACATCGTGATCGTCTGTGCAGGGGCTTGGGCAGGGCAGCTGCTGCAACCGTTGGGCATTAATTTTAAAGTGAGTTATCAGAAAGCACAAATCATGCACTTGCAGGTTCCAGATGCCAAACAGAATACTGGCATCTGGCCGGTTGTTATGCCGCCTTCCGATCAATATTTGCTCGCCTTTGATCAGCAAAAAATCGTCATAGGAGCAACTCATGAAAATGATATTGAAGGTTATGATACGAGGATCACATCCGGTGGAATGCATGAAATTTTAAGCAAATGTCTTCCATTCGCACCTGATCTGGCAGATAGTACATTTCAGGAAGTAAGAGTAGGCTTTCGCCCTTTTACTGCCGATTTTCTTCCGGTTATAGGCGCCATTCCAGATTGGGAGGGACTGCTTGCGGTAAACGGTCTCGGGGCTTCCGGCTTGACGATGGGACCTTATATCGGAGATCAGTTGGCTAAGCTAGCACTAGGAATGGAAGTGGATATCGATTTAACCGATTATGAAATTTGTAAAGCCATTAGCTGAGCTGTAGGATAAATTCATAATGAGTCATTTTAATATCGTAGAAGGAGAGCTGCTGTTTTGAAGAATAATATCATCGAATACTGTTTAACGAAGAACGGAGCGACTAAGGATTATCCCTTCGGATTCGAACCGTTGGTCATCAAAGTTGCAGGTAAAATATTCGCGTTTATTTTTGAGGACAAAGGGGAGCATCTTCGCTTAAACCTAAAATGTGATCCGGTAATTGCGGAAAACTTAAGGGAACAGCATGAGGCTGTTCGACCAGGATACCATATGAATAAAAAACATTGGAATACAATTACGATCGACGGTTCTTTGCCAGAGTCGGATGTTTTTGAAATGATTGATCATTCTTACGAGCTGGTTGTCAAAAGTCTTTCTAAGAGCCTTCGAGAATCTATTATCGAAAAGAACTAATTAGATATGGCTCAGAGCGTATGACGGGACTTCGCAGGTTGTAGTTAAATTAAGATTGTGATAAACTGTACCTAATTTTGATGACGGGAGTTGAACGAATACAATGTAGAACTTTCTTGCTGTGAGATCACGAAAAGAACGAACTCAGCGATCCGCTGTGGTTGGTTTATTTCGTCTCTGCAAGAAAGGTCTGCATTTCGTTTGCTCTCCCTATCCGGATAGTCATCCAGTCCCATAAAATGGGGCTGTATTTCCTCGTATGGATTAGAGACGCAAGAAAGCACCTTTCTTGCGTCTCTTTTTTATTTTCATACGAAAGGATGATCGCCATGCCCGCGATTCAAGTATCTAATCTCACTTTTGCCTATCCAGGCAGCTATGACCTCATATTCGAAAATGTTCATTTTCAAATCGATACAGACTGGAAGCTCGGGTTTACAGGGCGAAACGGTCGGGGAAAAACGACGTTCTTTAACCTGCTGCAGGGGAAATACGAATACAGCGGTACGATCTCCGCACCCGTTGCCTTTGATTATTTTCCGTTTCCCGTCGAACATCCGGAATATTTGACCGTCGACGTCATCGAAGAAATCGTGCCAGACTATGAGCGCTGGAAGCTGATGCGTGAACTGAATCTGCTTAAGGTTTCGGAAGATGTGTTGTACCGACCATTCGAAACGCTGTCCCAAGGCGAGCAAACGAAGGTACTGCTTGCCGTGCTGTTCATCCAGGACAATCGCTTTCTGCTCATCGACGAGCCAACCAATCATCTCGACTTGCATGCACGTAAACTCGTCGGTGATTATTTAAACACGAAGCGCGGTTTTATTCTTGTGTCACATGACCGCTCATTTCTCGACCGCTGTGTCGATCATATTTTATCGATCAACAAAACAAATATAGAAATTCAAAAAGGCAACTTCTCCAGCTGGTGGACGAACAAAACTCGCCAGGACACGTTCGAATTGGCACAAAACGAAAAGCTATATAAAGATATCGAGCGTTTATCAAGCTCTGTCAAACGCACAAGCGGCTGGTCCCACGAGATTGAAAAATCGAAAAACGGCACACGAAACTCCGGTTCCAAGCTGGATAAAGGATATGTCGGGCACAAAGCTGCTAAAATGATGAAACGCGCGAAATCCATTGAGCAGCGGCAAAACGCCGCTGTAGAAGAGAAATCGAAACTGCTTCGAAATATTGAACAGTCAGAAAGCCTTGTGATCTCTCAACTCGCGTATTCCAAATCGGAACTGGCTGTGCTGGATCACGTCTCGATTTATTACGGGGAAAAATCAGTTTGCGAGAACGTTAGCTTGACGATCGAACAAGGGGATAGGATCGCCATTTCGGGTCCAAACGGTTCGGGTAAGTCTAGTGTGCTCCACCTGCTAAACGGCGAGGCGCTTCACTATACGGGTACGTTTCGGATTGATCCTCAGCTGCGCGTTTCCTATGTATCCCAGAATACTTCTCATCTGCGAGGGTCACTTTCGGATTATGCAGCAGAGCACGGAATCGACGAAAGTTTATTTAAAAGCGTGCTGCGAAAGCTTGATTTCGCCCGTATCCAGTTTGAGAAGGATATGTCGGCGTTTAGCGGTGGACAGAAGAAAAAGGTTCTGATCGCGAGAAGTCTATGTGAAGAGGCTCATCTGCATATTTGGGACGAACCGCTGAACTTTGTTGACGTCATTTCCCGGATGCAGATTGAGGAGCTGCTGCATGAGTATGCACCGACCATTGTGTTCGTCGAACATGATCGTGAATTTCACGACCGTGTCGCCACAAAAACGATTGAACTGACGGGAAACTTTGACTAAAAATCGTATCATTTAAACGAAACAGCAGCCATAAGGCTGCTGTTTTTTTTGTGTAATCAAAGGTCAGTTTTATTATTTGCCAGTTGCATGATTCGATATTTAAAATTGGGGCTGTGCAACACTGTTTGTCTGAGCTTATTTTTGATGCCAAAAACAAAACTGTTTCTCTAGACCCACACGCATTCTATCAAGTAACATAGGTTTTGTTCTGCAAAACCGACTGGGAGTGAAATAAGTGCAAGAAACGTATGATGATATCAAACAAGGCGAAAAAGGTGCATGGCTGAGCATTGGCGCTTATATTTTCTTGTCCGCAATAAAGTTAATTATAGGTTACCTCACTGGCTCCGAAGCCTTATCAGCTGATGGTCTAAACAACTCAACCGATATTATTGCTTCTATAGCCGTGTTGATCGGGCTTAAAATATCACGGAAACCACCGGACAAAAACCATCGGTATGGTCATTACAGAGCTGAAACGGTAGCTGCCCTAATCGCTTCTTTTATAATGTTCGCTGTTGGTATACAAGTATTGTATCAAACGGTGATGAAGTTCAGAGCTCCAACAATCGAATCACCTGATATTATAGCAGCGTGGACTGCCCTATTTTGTGCCATAGCCATTTATTTCGTTTATCTTTACAACATTCGTTTAGCAAAGAAAATAAACAGTCACGCAATGATGGCGGCCGCACAAGATAATCGTTCGGATGCTCTTGTAAGCATGGGCGCTTTTGTTGGCATCATCGGTTCACAATTTGGCTTGCCATGGCTCGACCCAGTCACAGCTCTAATTGTAGGCATCATTATTTGTAAAACAGCATGGGATATTTTTCGTGATTGTTCACATGCGCTTACAGACGGTTTCGATCATGAAGAACTTCAAACCATTAAACAAACCGTTTCCGATACCCCAGGTGTAGAGAAAATAATTGATATAAAAGCTCGTATTCACGGGAATAACAAACTGGTAGACGTAACGATTGCCGTAGACCATCAGCTAAATGTAGGCGAAAGCCATGACATTTCAGAACAAATTGAGAGACGTATTGCTGAATTGCACAGCATTTCCTACGTTCACATTCACATAGAGCCTTTTTTGGCGAGTAGTTAAGTACACAGAGTAAGTTCAAGAGTAACAGCTGTGCATTGACATGAAAAATTGGAGAATAAAGTTTTTTTTAAGTTGATATCATAAGAACATCATCAGAAAGGAATTGAACATGGCAGTCATAACTTTATGCGGTTCTACAAAATTCAAAAATCAATTTGAAAAAGCAAACGCGTTTCTTACACTTCAAGGCAATATTGTTATTAGCGTTGCTTTTTTTGAACAAAGCGATGGTTTTAAAATTACAGAAGAACAAGCAGATTTACTAGGGCATCTGCATTTTAGAAAAATAGATATGTCTGATGAAATATTCGTAATTGATGTGGATGGATATATAGGCAACAGTACAAAAAAAGAGATTCAATATGCTGAAGAAAAAAATAAAGTAATCCGTTACTTTTCCGATGGCGAGATTCCTTCAAATTTATTCAACTAACGGATAACTATAGTGGAGGAGCTGCCGTTATGCAGTTCTTCTTATTTCTCCAAAAAAAGCCCGCCCGATATTATTTTCGGGCGGGCTTTGCACATGCAATTATAGTTTAGGCAGTTGGTCCAGCAGTGGTGATCATCCACATTACGCCGTATTTGTCTTCGATATGTCCGAATAATGTGCCCCAGAATGCGGGTTCTAACGGGCACTTTATGTTGCCGCCTACAGCTAGCTTATCGAAGGCTTCGCGGGCTTCAGCCTCTGCATCATACTCGAGACACAGATGTATGGCATTTCCGCGAATGATTGGTTCAAATACAGAATCGGACATTAAAAAGTGAATTCCTCCAGCCATCAGACTCAAGTTAACAACTTTATCCTTGAGTTCTTCCTTTGCATCAGGAAGCTGTCCATGCGTCATAACGGACAGGATCTCTCCACCAAGCGCATGAGTATAGAACTCAGCTTGAGCTTTTGCGTCCTCCGACATCATATAAGTTGTGTGTTTTGCCATCTTATAACATCCTCTCATCCCATAGTTTGGATTATTTTTGCAGATAACCGATGAACTCAGCTTCTATTTAGACAACGAATGAGAAATTAGAGAATCGACAGATTCCAAAAAAAAATTTAACTTTATTTTATCAAGCTGGCAGGCAGTGAATTTCCAGTAATGATAAAATGAAGTTGCAGCTGGAGAAGGTATTTATATATTATTTCTGATCATTGGCTGCCTAAAGAGTTAATTTAAAAATGGGTACAATGCTGGTTTTAAGAGTAATTGTAGCTTAATGAGGTGTTTGGATTGGTTACTGTTAAAACCGAGGTTCTTATAAATGCTCCAATACATCATTGTTTTGACTTAGCGAGGAATATAGAAGTACATACTCAAACGGTCTGGAAACATACGAAGGAGAGGGCTATAGCAGGTACGATTGAAGGCATGATTAATAAAGGAGAAACCGTGACCTTTCAGGCTACTCATTTTCTAATCAGACAAAAACTAACCTCGAAAATTACGGAATATGAAAGACCCTATCTTTTTGTAGACGAAATGAGTAAGGGGGCTTTTAAAAGTTTAAGACATGAGCATTTATTTGAGGAACATGATGGAATGACATTAATGAAAGACATATTGGTTTTTGAGGCTCCGTTTGGATTAATTGGGTGGTTCACAGAAAGATTAATATTAAGAAAGTACATGAAAAGTTTTTTGGAGCATCGAAATAATCAATTAAAGATTAGGGCAGAAGAGCTAGTCACTGACCTTGATTAACCTCGTTTAAACGCTTTGTACTGGCAAGCTTCTCTTAACAATCAAGCAAGATAATAGAAATCATATATGAACAGGTACTACAAAAAGTTGGTACTCGTTTCAAAAAAAGGTTTTTATTAGAATTGATTTGTAAGGAAGCTGATGATTGCTGGATTACGAGCTGGGAGGCATCAAGATGTCATTTTTAGCACTAATTGTATTGTTAATCATAGGGGTAATCATGTTAGTGGTCGGATTTGCAGCTAAAAAGAATTGGCTTAAGCTATTATCGATTATTCCGCTAGCTATTTCTACGTGGCATTTTTCAAATTTGTTTTTGATAGGTTATGGGTGAAATTTGTGAAATAGGAGGGTGTGAACAAAATGAAGGAAAAGGTTGTCACAGCGTACGACAAACTTGCAAAAGACTACGAAAAGCATGTGGATACTGAGAGCGGGCACAACGCTTATTATGAGCGGCCAGCAATGATGAAACTTATGCCAAATGATATGAATTCACTTACAGTCCTTGATGCTGGCTGTGCTGCAGGTTGGTACACGGAGCAATTTTTAAAGCGCGGTTCTCAAGTAACAGCTATTGATTTGAGTCCTGCTATGGTAGAAGCATGCAAAAGGCGAGTTGGTCATGAGGCAGAAGTATTCGCTTGTGATTTAACGGAGCCCCTCCCATTTAAAAACGAAACATTCAACCTTATAATAAGCTCATTAACCCTGCACTATATCGATGATTGGGCCCCAACCTTTCAAGAATTTCATCGCATATTGAAACCGGGTGGACAAGTTGTTTTCTCCGTACATCATCCATTTATGGACTTTAAACATTTTGAAAGACCTGATTATTTTGCTCACGAGCTGCTTATGGAAACCTGGAATAAGAAAGAATCTGGCCCAGTGGAGGTTACATTTTATAGGAGGCCTCTTCAAGAGATTCTGAATGTCACATCAGCCCAATTTATCATTGATCAAATCATCGAGCCGCAGCCGGATTTAGCTTTTAAAGATAAACCAGATGCTATGGATTGGTATAAGCGTTGGTATGATCGTCTTTCGACTAATCCTCATTTTCTCATTGTGAAAGCTCGGAAATAGAAGGATAGCATCCTTAATTAGGATTAGGGGGATATGATGCAGACATTAATCGATGAGCTAATACACTTTTATTTTATTCATCCGAGCTATGAAATCGAGTCCGTTCCTTTTGGTTTAACAAACCTCACGAAGATTGTTAAAATCAATGATCGAAAATATGTAGTCCGCATCTACGATCGTTATACGAAAAATGTACAAAGCATAGAAATGGAATCGAAAATAACTTCGTTTTTGAATGGCAGCAATCTTACATTTCAAGTGCCTGTATTTCTTCGGACGCTCAATGGGGATGAATACATACAACTAGCAGACGGTACTTTAGGTGCGGTCGTATCATTTATTGAAGGCCGTGTACCAGAAATAGTAGAAACACAACAAGCCTTGAAACTTGGTCAGGTAGTTGGAGAAATCTCTTCAACACTGAGCGAATATGAAACTGATCTGCTAGACCACCATGGAAAAGCTTTCTCAGATCTTTATGATCTTCATCCACTCGCCCATCGTAATGATATAACTTCTTTTATTGAAAATCCGCCATTTCACATTTCTGAATCCCACCTGAACTTCTATAAAGATACGATTTTGTCCGTTGAGATGTCTATCCACCAGCTAAAAAGCTTGCCAAGGCAGCTCGTTCATCATGATTTGCTCATATTCAACCTATTGTCCCAAAACAACAACATATGTGGCGTATTGGATTTTGATTTCACTTCAATTGATGCTAGTTTTATGGAATTTGCCATTAGCCTTAATCATATTTTGCAAATGTCGGATGGATCTTTGGAAATGACTGAAGCCTATATTAAGGGGTATGCCGATTTTCGCAAGGCAACTATACAAGAAATTAATCATTTGCAGCTCATGACGCAGATTTATCATATTGCAGTTCTCCATATTTATATAGGTCAGCATTACTCAGGAAAATCGATTGAAGCTAACTTCAACTATATACTCCATCAATTTCAAACACGAAATAACTGGTTGAATCAGCATCGTGAGGCCTTGCAAGCACTACTTGAATTATATCTGGTTTGAGAAATTCTGGGCTCAAGCACCGCTTGATATACAAAAAGAAGGGTCAAATATACACTGAAAGTATCTTGAACGAGGGGTGATGACAGTGTTTGATATGATGAAGGTAGGCAGAAATATTTCGAAGCTAAGGAAGAAGATCGGAATTACCCAAATGGGTTTAGCAGACAGACTTAATATCAGTTATCAGGCGGTGAGCAATTGGGAGCGGGGAGAGACGATGCCTGATATTTCTAAGCTTCCCCAGATCGCAGAAATTTTTGATGTCAGTATCGATGAGATTTTGGACGAAGGCAAAGGTACTGAACTCCTTAGAAGTATGCTGGATCATTCAACAGAAGATTATTTACAACATAATGAAGTCTCACTTAAAGATATTTCCGAAATTGCACCATTGCTCAAAACAGAACAAGTGGATGAATTCGTTGCGAATGCAGAGGAGGTTGCTGAAATAGGCGATCTTTTGTCCATTGCTCCTTTTGTTAGTGAAGAGACGATAGACAGAATTGCAAAACAGGTTTTTGAAAAAGAGGGCATTTATGTACTCGTATCGTTAGCTCCATTTATGAGTGAAGCTGCGATTGACGAGTACGCGAAGCTATCTTTTGAAAAAGCAGGCATACATTCACTCGTAGCGATGGCCCCATTTATTAGTCAGGGTGCGATTGATGAATATGCGAAGATGGCGGTTGAAAAAGAAGGCATTAATGCCATTGTGTCACTGGCCCCATTTATAAGTAAGGAATTCATTGATGAATGTGCAAGGATAGCCGTCGAAAAAGAGGGCATAAATGCCATTGTATCGCTGGCGCCATTTATAAGTACAGAGGCAATTGACGAATGTGCGAAAAAAGCTTTTGAGAAAGAAGGCTTAAAAGCACTGGTATCGATCGCACCTTTCATCAGTAGAGGTATATTGAATGATTGTACTGAAAGCAGTGCTATAGCGAGAAATTGAAGGAAAGACGTAGATTGAGCATTCCAGCGATAGCTTTAAAGAACGTTTGGGAATCCGCTGCAATTCGGGTTCCTTTTTCTTATGCTTAAACGGCAGAGGATGCAATGTTTGGCTTGTTTTATATGTATAATGTAAGAAAGACAAGCAGGATGTTAGAAGGGAGTATTTCATTGACTCTACAACAATTAAAATACGTAATTGAGGTCGCCAATCGAGGCTCCATTAATGAGGCAGCCAAGCGGTTGTTTATTTCTCAGCCTAGTCTTTCCAATGCCATTAAGGATCTGGAAGAGGAAATGCAGCTAGAGATTTTCGAGAGGTCTAATAAAGGAATTTCACTTTCTAAGGAAGGTGTTGAGTTTTTAAGTTATGCTAGGCAGGTCGTTGAGCAGGCGGAATTGTTGGAAAGCCGTTACCTGAATGCCAAGCCTTCGCCGCAGCATTTTTCGGTTTCTACTCAGCATTATGCTTTTGCAGTGAATGCATTTGTCAGTTTGGTTCGCGAGTATGGTCAGGAAGAATATGAATTAACATTACGCGAGACTAAAACCTACGAAATTATTGAAGATGTTAAAAGCCTGCGCAGCGAGATTGGAATCTTGTATCTTAACGAGTTCAATGGGAAGGTAATCAATAAGCTGCTCAAAACGGCGAATTTACAGTTTATTAGCTTATTTACAGCTAAGCCTCATATTTTCATCAGCATTAATAACCCGTTAGCCAATCAATCGATCGTGACCATTGACCAGCTTCAAAATTATCCCTATTTGTCCTTTGACCAAGGCGAATACAATTCTTTTCATTTTTCAGAAGAAATTTTAAGTACGATGACTCATAAAAAAAGCATCCGTGTAAACGATCGGGCGACGCTGTTCAATCTCCTAATTGGACTAAACGGATATACGATATCGACCGGTGTTCTAAGCGCTGATTTAAACGGCAATGAGATTATTCCAGTACCGCTCGATTGCGAGGAGACGATCAATGTAGGTTGGATTTCACAGCGAAATGCTTCCTTATCCAAGCTCGGGTCGGCATATATTGTGGCGCTCAAACAAGCGATTGGCAAATAAAAGTGCGGGTATAGCTTAAGGCTATGACTAGATATAGTTTAATCCAGTTACTCTATAACAGTGAATACGTGTTATCTTTCTTGTAACAATTTGTATAGGAGTGTTACGAGATGGTGAAAAGCAGTGTTTTGGGATATCCACGTATTGGTGCGGATCGGGAATGGAAGAAGGCGCTAGAAGCGTTTTGGGCAGGCAAGCTTGAAGAATCAGAGTTCCATGGCAAGCTTCAAGAAATCCGTTTGAATCATTTACGCAAGCAGCAGGAGAAAGGCATCGACCTTATCTCGGTCAATGATTTCAGCTATTACGATCACATTCTTGATACAGCAACGATGTTCGGGATCATTCCGAAGCGCTTCACTTACGAAGGCGGTTCAGTACCACTGTCGGTTTATTATGGCATTGCCCGCGGAACGAAGGATGCAACGGCAAGCGAAATGACCAAGTGGTTTAACACCAACTATCACTACATCGTACCTGAACTTGACGGAGCAGCACCTGTACTTACAGAGAATAAGCCGCTTATCGCATATTTGGAAGCTAAGGAAAAGCTCGGTATCGAGGGAAAACCCGTTATTGTCGGCCCATTAACCTTCTTGAAGCTGTCCAAAGGATACAGTCAATCAGAGACTGATGCTTGGCTGGATCGATTGCTGCCGCTTTATGTGCAGATCCTGCAAGAGCTTGAAAAAGAAGGCGTTCAGTGGGTACAAATAGATGAACCAATTCTTGTAACAAAACTTAGCGATGCTGATCGCAGTCGCCTGAAAAATATTTATACCACGCTTGCTGCATCGGTAACTAATCTAAACATCATGCTGCAAACGTATTTCGAATCCATAGAAAACTATACTGACATCGTTGCGTTGCCGGTCAAAGGAATTGGGCTTGACTTCGTACACGGTTTGTCCACAAACTTGTCATCCATTAAACAATTTGGCTTCCCTCAGGACAAGGTTCTAGGTGCAGGAGTCATTGATGGCCGCGGCATCTGGAAAGCGTCACTTCGCGATAAATTGGCATTGTTGAAAGAGTTGGCTGAAGTCGTAACGGCTGAACAGCTAATTGTACAGTCATCTTGCAGCCTGCTTCATGTTCCAGTCACAGTGCAAAATGAGACTAAGCTATTGCCTGAACTAAAGGGGGCTCTAGCATTTGCGGATGAGAAGCTGGATGAGATTGTTCTTCTTGCGAAAGCAGTTACTTCGGAAGATGCTTTCGTTACTGCCGAGCTTGAGAAATGTGATGCTGCTCTAGAGGCACTTAAGCAATCAGGCGAGCGCAATCGCAGCAGCATTCAGCAAGCCGTAGCCGCTATTAGCGAGCAGAATCCAACACGCAATCTGCCATTTTCTGAGCGTCATATTGCCCAACAGAAAAAATGGCAATTGCCGATTTTCCCAACGACGACAATTGGCAGTTTCCCGCAATCCGCTGAGGTGCGCAAAGCCCGTCAACAATGGCGCAAGGGTGATTGGAACAATGAACAATACGCTAGCTTCATCCGTGATCAAATCGATATCTGGATTAAGCTTCAGGAAGAAATCGGACTGGATGTACTCGTGCATGGCGAATTTGAACGGACAGATATGGTTGAGTTTTTCGGTGAGAAGCTTGCGGGCTTTGCGTTCACTCAGTTCGGTTGGGTACAGTCGTATGGCTCCCGCTGCGTGAAGCCGCCAATTATTTTTGGAGATGTAGCGTTCGAAGAAGCAATGACTGTCGAGGAAACGAAGTATGCTCAGTCGAAGACTGAACGTCCAGTTAAAGGAATGCTTACGGGACCGATCACGATCATGAACTGGTCGTTCGTCCGTGATGACATTACGCGTGAGCAAATCGCTTACCAGCTTGCCTATGCGCTTAGACAAGAGGTAGAAGCGCTTGAGCAAGCGGGCATAGGGATGATTCAGGTTGATGAGCCTGCGGTTCGCGAAGGTCTGCCGCTTAAGGAAGAAGACCAAGCCAACTATTTAGCTTGGGCTGTCAAAGCTTTCCGCGTGACTACATGCACGGTTCAGGATACGACGCAAATTCACACACATATGTGTTATTGCGAGTTCCATGACATGATTGATTCCATTGAAGCGATGGATGCAGATGTTATCTCCATCGAGACTTCACGCAGTCATGGTGAATTGATTCATAGCTTTGAGCTGAATACTTACAAGCTGGGTATAGGTTTAGGCGTATACGACATCCACAGCCCGCGTATTCCGCGAGTGGAGGAAATGACGAGTATGATCGAACGCGCTTTGCGTGTGCTTGATCCGAAGTTATTCTGGATTAACCCAGACTGCGGACTTAAAACACGTGGACTCGAAGAAACCGTTGATTCCTTGCGCAACATGGTTGAAGCGACACAGATCGCCCGTGCGAAACATTCTTTGCAGGTGTAAGCTAGGTTATTAAAATAGATTACGGAAGAGCAGACTGCCACGGCAGCCTGCTCTTTTTGATAGGCTCAGATACGATTTTGTTATATAAATAAACTAGAATTAGGCTGATAACTCAAATATGATACGATAAACGAAACGAATTGATTTTAAAAGGAATGAATATCATGGATAAGCTTCATACAGCCATAAGTTTAAGAGAAGCAGGGAAACTGGAAGAAGCGAGGACATTGCTAATAGATTTAGTCACAGAAGAGCCGCAGAACTCATCAATGTGGTATCAACTTGCTTACCTTTTTTATTCAGACAAATTGGATCAAGTATGGGATTGAGCCAGCCTGCTATTGTCCAACTATACGGCGACAGACTAGAACGTCATGATGACGCCCTAGTCTATCGCCGTTTTTATTTATTCGGATCAGCCGAAACAAATAAGGTTTTGTACCGTCTAACAATTAGTGTAAATTTTACCATTATAACGATTTACGTAGATTTGCAGGAGGGGGAGCAATACGAATGAAACAAAATGGATTGAAAATAATAATGAGAATGGGGCGCGTCTTTTTGGCTGGATGTCTGATGCTGCAGCTGCTTGTTGGCGTCGCGTCAGCCAATACGGCAGAGAAGCTGGCATCTGGCGGCAGCGTTAACGCAAGCAGCAAGGTCGACCGTTCGCTGGCCTTCACAACAGACATGCAGGATGCATTAAAGGAAGCGGAGCAATTGCTATATGATCAGAAGCCCTTCTCGGATTGGGCGGCGATCGGATTTGCAAAGAACGGCCGAGCAGTTCCGAAAGGCTTTCTGGAGGAGAAAGCGGATGTCATATTAAACAATGGCGGAAGATTTGATACGTATATAGATATGACAAGAACGGTGATCGCTTATGCTGCTGCTGGCGGCAGCAACATTAACAATATCGCTGGTCTTGATTTTTTCTCAGCCGTTTTGAACAATCCTGACCTAGAGAAGAAGGGGATATATGAACTCGTACCCGCTTATGTCGTGGCGAAGAGTTCCAGTCCTTACTCTCCTAACTCGAACCCTTTCTGGTATCCTGACGCGTTTTCTCATATCATCATGAATCAGCAGCTGAAAGATGGAAGCTGGTCCGAGTCCGTTAATGGGAAAGGTAGTGCTATGGCAACAGCTGTAGCTTTGACAGGCTTGTCACTCATTTCGAGATCGCAAGATCGGGAGCTGACGGAGTCAGAGCAGAAAGCGCTGGAGTGGCTGCGCATGCAGCAATCAGTCGACGGCGGCTTCGAATTCAGCACAGCGGCGACAGCCCAGGTTATCATTGCACTGTCATCGCAACGAATGGACGCTGCTGCGTTCGCGCAGCAGGGAGGCGCTCATCCGCTCGATTTTCTGATGTCGCGTCGATTGGATGAAGGTGGATTCTCGGAGCGCAGCGATGGCGTTTTGGATATGAAGGCAACGCTCCACGCTTATTTGGCGTTGACCGCTTATAAGTTGTATGTGAATGGCAAAGAACGGTTGATCGATGACTTGAATTTGGCCACGGGCAGCGCGATTATTCAGATCGAGGGGCCTACAGGTACGATCGCACAAGGACGCGTTCCAAGTGGGGGCAAGGCGATAGATACAGCTCTTGCTTTCCTTAAGCAAGAAGGAATTGCCTATGAAATGAAGACGGCTTCTTCCGGGGAGAAGGTAATCACCTCGATTAAAGGAATCGACGCCCTGCAATACGGCGGAAAGAATGGATGGAAGTTCGCTGAGTATAGTAGATATAGCAGTTGGATGTTCCCGGAAAATGCTAGCAGCGGGAATGTTCTTAGTGATAGAAGTCGATTGCTTCTTTATTATGGTTCGGATACAACCGAGGTTATCGACTTAGTCGTTGTTAATGGCTCAAATGCGAACGGCAAACTAGCAGAGGGACGGCCTTCAGCGAATTCTCCTTTCGAGCTGTTCGTTAAGAAAGCAAATCGTAAATCGGGTCAACTGCCAGCGCCGAATATAACGGTGACAGTAGGTGGGAAGACGATGGTGACCGATGCGAAAGGGAAAGTGGCTTTTGCGGGAATGCCCTCCGGTGTGCATGTCGTTACGCTAACTGGGTATCGGAAGGATGCTGCGCCTGCTATGGCCAAAAATATTTTCTATTTATCGGTCTCTGCTCCTCCTTTAGCTGACTTTAAGGATGCTAATCAAGTTGCCGGCTGGGCAAGAGAAAATATGGCACATGCACTTTATGAAGGTTACATTCAGGGCGTAAGCGTGAAGGATAATGTGCTGGCTCCGAAAAAGACGTTGTCTCGCGCTGAATTCGCAGCCATGCTGCTCCGCTTGGTACACGGCGCTACGGATCAGCCTGCTGGCAGCTCTCCCTTCAATGATGTTCCAGCGGGCAAATGGTACAGCGACGAAATCGCAAGAGCTGCAAAGCTCGGCATTACTGATCGTACGTCCGGTCGGTTCGAGCCAGAGCGTACGATTACTCGCGAAGAGGCAGCGATGATGTCCGCAAATGCTGGTCGTTTAGCAGCCTTCGGCAGTGAGGGGCGAATGGCGTTCGGCGACATTAAGGGTCTATCCGCGACGAGTCTCCACGCTATCCAAGCCGTCAACGAGTATAAGGTGATGGTCGGCAGCGACGGCAAGTTCAATCCGCGGCAGACGCTGGTCCGAGAGCAAGCGGCGGCGATCCTTTTGAGGCTGCAGAAGCTGCTATATCCTGAGAAGTACTTAGATTGATCATGCAGCACTCTGCTCAATGGCTATGCATTCATTTTCCTATTCCAAGTCTGCAATTCACAGTAATGGACCAGTCAATTCACCCACAAACGCTTGCTTAGGTTCAAAGAGGAGAAGCGAAGGAGGAAATGGTGTTATAATCAATCTATATAAACCGAATTGCCTTGCAAAGAAATGGGAACCATCTAGGTGATAAATGGTATTTATGACTTTTTTTCGTTAGATGACCATACAATAACGAAGATAAACGACACAAGAATATAGGAGATATGATGACTGAGGAAACAGCATTAGATAAAACAGGTTGGAACTTTGACAACAGTTATGCACGGCTGCCGGACTCATTTTTCACAAAAATGAGTCCGCCGCCTGTGCACTCTCCGCAGTTGAATATTATGAATGAATCGCTCGCAAAATCACTAGGGTTAAATGTTCAATCGCTTCTAAGCAAGGACGGTACTGCTATGCTGTCGGGAAATGAAATTCCCGAAGGCGCTTTGCCGCTTGCTCAAGCTTATGCTGGGCATCAATTCGGTCATTTTAACAGATTAGGGGATGGCCGTGCTCTATTGCTGGGTGAACAAATTACGCCCACAGGTGAGAGGTTTGATATTCAGTTGAAAGGTTCTGGCAGAACGCCATACTCCCGTGGAGGCGACGGCCGGGCGTCACTTGGACCGATGCTGCGTGAATATATTATAAGTGAGGCTATGCACGCGCTTGGTATTGCTACCACTCGCAGCCTCGCCGTTGTCACAACTGGCGAGCCTGTATACCGCGAGACGGAGCTGCCGGGAGCAATTCTGACCCGCGTGGCTTCCAGCCATCTGCGCGTTGGAACCTTTCAATTTGTTGCCCAGTGGGGTACGGCTGAAGAACTCAGACAACTTGCTGATTACACTTTGCAAAGGCATTACCCAGAGGTTGGCGAAGCTGGAAATCGCTATCTTGGCCTGCTTCAAGAAGTCATTAAGCGCCAAGCAGCGCTAATCGCCAAATGGCAGCTCGTCGGTTTTATCCACGGTGTGATGAATACTGACAATATGTCGATTAGCGGAGAGACCATTGATTATGGCCCTTGCGCCTTTATGGATGCCTATGATCCCGAAACGGTATTCAGCTCCATTGACGTTCATGGCCGTTATGCCTATGGCAACCAACCGCGTATCGCCGCGTGGAATCTCGCTAGATTTGCTGAGGCGCTTTTGCCGCTGCTGCATGACAATGAAGAACAAGCTATAAAACTGGCAGAGGATGCGTTATCTGGATTTGCAGAGTTGTATCACCAGAGCTGGCTTAGTGGAATGAGAGCGAAGCTTGGAATTTTTAATGAAGAGCTTGAAGATGAGGCTCTAATTACAGATTTGCTTCGTATGATGCAGGAGCATGGTGCAGACTACACGAATACATTCCGCTCGTTCACATTAGATAAACCAGAAGATACAGCTCTCTTTGGCACCGAGGGATTTGCACCATGGTATGAGCTGTGGCAGGCGAGACTAGGCAGGCAGCCCGAATCCAAAGCTGCATCTCATCAGTTGATGGGCGCAAGCAACCCTGCGGTAATCCCGCGCAACCTTCGAGTAGAAGAAGCGCTAGAAGCCGCAGTGAAGCAAGGCGACAACCGTGTGATGGAGCAGCTTCTAAGTGTTCTTTCGAGCCCCTACGATCACTCCCGTGAACGTTCTGATCATTACACGTTCCCTGGGGAATCAACCCGTCCATATCAAACATTTTGCGGTACCTGATATAAAAAAAGCGGCAGCTCACCTCAAAGGTCAGCTGCTTTTGTCTGTTCTGTGCTGTTTTTATAATTCATCTAGATTTATAGTATAATGATTACTATTATATGGAATGCATAACAGGGAAAGAGGGAACGAATGCCTACTATACTGGTTGCTGATGACGATGCGAACATTCGCGAACTCGTTTGTTTATTTCTACGCAACGACGGATTCGAAACAGCTGAAGCGGGAGACGGCAAGGAAGCGCTAGCCGTCTATGCCTCGATGCATATTGATCTTGTCGTACTCGATATTATGATGCCGATTATGGATGGTTGGACGTTGTGCAAGGAGCTTCGAAGAAGCAATCCTGATCTTCCGTTACTTATGTTGACTGCAAGAGGCGAGACATGGGAGAAAGTGAAAGGCTTCCAGCTCGGGACGGATGATTATTTGACGAAACCATTTGATCCACTGGAGCTGACGGCTCGTGTTGGGGCTCTTCTGAAAAGATACCGAATTGGCTCTACGCAGACGATACGGCTCGGCAGCATCATTCTTGACCGGCAGACCTATAAGGTAATGAGAGGGACGGAATCACTTGCGTTGCCGCTCAAGGAGTTTGAACTCCTTTATAAGCTCGCTGGAACACCTGGACAAATCTATACGCGTGAGCAGCTAATCGACCAAATTTGGGGGATTGATTATGCAGGCGACGATCGAACGATAGACGTACATGTTAAACGATTGCGCGAACGGTTCGCGACGACAACCGATTTTCATATCGAGACGGTGCGCGGACTTGGCTACCGGCTTGAGGTGCACGAATGATCAAATCTTTATACACACGAGTGGTCCTCATATTTCTAGTTTCCGTGATCGGGGGCACGGTCATTGCTTTTTTTGTAGCAACTTGGGCATTTCAAGAGAAATTGAGCGAGAACTCACAAATTTTGATGCGTAATTTTGGACAGGATATCACCCGAATTTATGAGACCATCCCCTCACCTGAAGCGGACAAACTCGTAAGTGGAATGAAGCAGCTCAATTCCTATCATGTTCGAATTTACGAAACGACGGATCGGTTCCAGTCTTTCGGAGCGCTGCACGGACATAAGCCTGCTGCTATAACGAAGGAACATGTATTGAAGGTACTGGATGGAGAAATAGTTCAGGTTCGTATGAAGGGGGTTACTGTTACTTTCATAGGATTGCCGCTCAAAACAGACATGGGAATAAAAGCGATGTTTGTGGAAGCACTCTCCCCACCATCTGCCTCTACTATATTCAAATGGGGATTATCTTTTGTGGCTTATGCTTTGGTAACAGGAAGCTTATTTATTCTAATTGCCTCCATATTTCTAATAAGACCAATCAAGAAGCTAACAAGAGCGACTAGGCGAATTGCATCTGGAGATTTTAACGTCAAGCTGAATATTAAACAAACGGGCGAGCTGGGAACGCTGGCTCGAAGCTTCGAAGAAATGATGCATGACCTGCAGCAGTTGGAGCAGATGCGCAGAGAATTTGTAACGAATGTCTCGCACGAGGTTCAGTCGCCGCTCACCTCAATATCTGGCTATGCTATAGCGCTCAAGCAAGCCAATGTTGCGGATAATGATCGAAATCGCTACCTAGATATTATTATCGCTGAAGCCGAACGGATGTCCAAGATGAGCGATAGTCTGCTAAAGCTGAGTTTGCTTGAATCACAGTCACAACAGATGCGGCTAACCGCATTTAGACTTGACGAGCAAATAAGACGAATTATCGTCGCAATTCAGCCGCAGTGGTCGACTCGCAAAATTCATTTCGACCTCCATTTGCCCACTGTTATTTTTTCAGCTGATCATGATTTGTTAAATCAGGTATGGACTAATATAATCGGCAACAGCATCAAATTTTCGCAGGATGGCGGCATCATTAAAGTGAGTATCAAACAAGATATCAAAAACGTGATCGTCCGAATATCCGACAGCGGCATAGGTATTGCACTAGAGGATCAGAAGCGTATCTTCGAGCGCTTTTTTAAGGCAGATCGCTCCCACAGCCGTAAATATGAAGGCAGCGGTATGGGACTTGCCATCGTTAAACAGATCGTATCGCTTCATCAAGGTGACATCCGAGTGGAAAGTGAGCCTGGCCGAGGAACGACCTTCATTGTCACCCTGCCAATCATTACTCCGACAGAGTAATTCGATTCATAATGTATTAGTCGACATCGCTCGTTTATTCTATGCTGCGGCAGCCTGTGCAAACTCATTGCATGTGTTGCCGCAGCATTTTTTTTGCTGTTCATATTCAGTTCATATTGCCGTCACGCGGAGTACATCTTCGTCGTATAAGCTTTCTTTAGCGGCCAATTAAGAGTGCCCAACACAGAGAAAATGACAGGAGAAGATGAGAGTGAACATACGAGAGGCAAAGAAAATGGATTTGAATTCAGGCAAAAAACCAGTTAGTAAAATGAAAAAAATATTGTTCATTTTACTTAAAGTGCTAGCAGTATTAGTTATAGCAATCGTCCTTTTTGTAGCTACAGTATTTGTCGTGAATAAGATCAGCAGCAAATCAGAGGAAGGTAAAATTACACCCTATGGTCAGTCTGTAAAGGTAGACGGGAAAAATATGAATATTTTGATTCAGGGACAAGGCGAAGAAACAATCGTGCTCCTGCCTGGTCAAGGAACTGCGACACCAGTGCTTGATTTTAAGCCGTTAATTGATGAGCTGTCGCCATTTTACAAAGTTGTCGTGGTTGAGCCTTTTGGTTATGGATTAAGTGATAGAACCAACAAAGAACGAACAACAGATAATATTGTAAGTGAAATTCATGAAGCGCTGCAGAGCCTTAATATTGACCGTTTTATTTTAATGGGCCACTCCATTACAGGCATTTACGGACTTGATTATGTGAATAAATATCCAAACGAAGTGAGTGCATTTGTCGGGATCGATACCAGTGTTCCAACGCAAGGCGGCATGGATGCTAAATTGCCATTAGGAACTTTTAAACTGCTCAAGCAATCAGGTTTCGGCAGATTAATGACGAGTTTTGGTGAGGATCCGTTTGCTGGGATGCCATATGATGATGAAACAAAAAAACAAATGAAGATGCTGCAAAACAAAAATATGTTTAATAGCACCAGCATTAATGAATTGGAAAATCTTTATCCCAATTTTGTTGCAGCTCGAAGCTTATCATTCCCAAAAGAGCTTCCCCTTATTTTCTTTATACAAGCGAATAACACAGGCGTAAAAGGATGGATACCGCTGCATGAAGGGCAAATAAAAGATTCTGTTCATGGTAAAGTGATGACATTTGAAGGTGGTCATTATTTGCACCATACCAAATCAAAAGAAATCGCTGAGAACTTCCGGGCATTTATGGAGCAAGTAAAACAAGACAAATAGATGATTATTTTGAAGCAGATGCTGACCAAGAAGATATTAGGCTAAATAAAAAAGCGGCAGTCTCGGACGTTGGTAACTCGTCCAGGCTGCCGCTTTTATTTTAGATTATAAACGGATTTTAAAAGATTTTTTCGTAAGCGGATATAGCCACTTTACGCCGCTTGGCGTGAGTGTATCCGCTACGAGATGAGATAAATAACCGAGCATAGCCACGATCGCGATCCCTTCGATTTGAAGCTGGTTTTCCAGTCCAAGGCCGATATATCCCCAAATTGGAACGGCCCATATTGTATGCGTCATACCGCGGTGCTTCAGCCAAGGCACCCAAGCTGAAAACAGTCCGAAGCCAATGAGCCAGTTCATTTGATAGTAGTAGCCTGCGTACATAACCGCACAGCCAACTGCGCTGGCAAGTACATTGCGGATCACGCCTTGTTTAGCAACAAGACCAAGCAGGAAGATAGCGGCTGCGACGCCTATGTACACCGGTGATGGAGACTGATCTGTGAAAAAATAATAGGCAACGATTCCGGCTAGCAGGCATCCGGACCAAAGCGTAAGCTCACGAATGAGCTTCGATAACTTGCTGAGCTTGGTGCTGAGCATGCTTGGTCCGTCAAGATCAGCGCTTAGCGCTGAAAATCCGGCTACGGCAATGTACAAAGCGGCGTGCTCGATCGTAAAGGGATAATAAACAGAAGCGGCTGCACCAACAGCTGCTCCGATTGCAAGATGGGTCTTTCCTGTCATAATTCCTCCTGTGACTGACGATGCGTGGCATGAAATATGGCAGTCTATTATAGTTGTTCTTTGTTAACTTGCTCGTTTCGAACCATTTGCTCCAGCTTCTCTACCAGCCGATCATGCGCCGGGTCTTTTTTGCCAAAGCCAAATAAACGTTTCCGATTTTGCTGCTTCAGCAGCTGAAGCAAATAGAGCTTTTCTTTTAGAGTAAACATGATGGTATTGAACCTCCTTCTGCTTAGGCATGCCAGCTGAGGTTATTCTCTAGCCTCTGCGATAGACGCTAGGCGTCATGCCGGTGCACCTTTTGAACAATGCGTTAAAAGAATGAATATCGCGATAGCCAACCATTTCGGCAATGGTATTGATTTTCAGCTGAGAGCCACGAAGCAGCTCTTGGCTTTTTTGGATACGCAAATTTTGCAAATAACGATGAAAGCTTTGTTTCGTATACTGCTGAAAGAGCCGCTGCAGATGACGCTCGCTCCAGCCGCTAGTCTCGGCCAGCTTAGCTAGGGTCAGCTCCTGCTGGAAACGCTGCTCAAGATCATGTAACAGCTTTATAAATTCCAGCTGCTGCGGCGCACGAGCCGCTGCTTCCGGTTCGCTAGCAACAGAGCGCTGCAGAGTAATGAGCAGCTGGAGCAGCAGCGTATGCAAGTAATCGGACGAGCCGCTTTGAGTCAGTTCGAATTCTCTATGCATGGATAGAAACAGCTTCTCAAACTGACTATTTGTATCCATACAAGAATAATAGGGAAATTTGCCGCTTTCCATATCATTAATAAACTGCACGCTGCGATAATCGGAAGCGAATGCACTAAGCTTATGCAGCAGCAATGGAGAAAAGACGCAGTTGAATACGCTTAATGGGTTGCGGGCTTGGTCGGAGGAAATCGGCCTGAACACATGAGAAATGCCGATAGGAATGAAAAATACTTGACCTTTCCGCACCTTATGCACCTGATCTCCGATATGGTGATAGCCGGCTCCTTCTGCAATATATACGCATTCAAGAAAATCGTGATCATGATAAGGGCTCATGATGCTTTCGCTTGCACGATTAACATAAAGCAGCTGGTTGTTTTGAAAAAAGTACTCTCCACGGTATGTTTCTACGGGATGGTTCATCGTGAGCTCTCCCTGCGCAAGTTCTACATTTTGTGAAAATGTCCTGATTGCCGCATGATATTGTCCGTTTTACCCAACATTTTTCAAGCATGCTTTTTTATAATTATAGTGTAAAGCGTTGTGGCAAGGAAGGCGAACACTCAAAAAAAGGGCGCCAACTCTATAATAGGCTCGGGCAATCAACTAATAGTTGTCAATAATCTTAAGGAGGATTACAGGATGTTTGAAATTAGCGCAGTATATTGTGAATATCAGCAAAACCCAATTGGAATCGGAGTGACAAAACCTCGATTAGGATGGAAATTACACTCTGATGAGAGGGCAGTTATTCAAACGGCTTACGAGATTGAGATTGCGGCAGAATCAGACTTTGCATCGATCCTATGGCAGTCAGGGCGCGTGAATAGCGAGCAGTCAACGCATGTTGAGCAGGACTCTTTTGTCGCTGAATCGTGTAAGCGTTATTATTATCGAGTTCGGGCTTGGAATCAAAATGGAGATGAAACCGCTTGGTCTGCTGTTGCCTTCTGGGAAATGGGACTGCTTAGTCCAGACGAGTGGCTTGGCGACTGGATCGCTGCGCCGCTTGCGATGCTGCCAATTGAGGCGGAGCCTAGCCCGCTAATGAGGAGAAGCTTTGAGCTTACAGGCAAAGTGAAGGAAGCGCGGGTTTATGCGACTGCACTCGGCATATATGAGCTAGAGCTGAACGGGCAGCGAGTTGGCGATAGTTATTTTGCGCCGGGCTGGACGAGTTACAATCATACGCTGCAAACCCAAACTTATGATGTGACTGATCTGCTGAAATTAGGCGGGAATGCAATTGGCGCTTCCCTAGGAAACGGCTGGTACAAAGGGAATTTGGCGTGGGGCAATCAGCGCTGCGTGTACGGCGATCGTTTGGCGCTGCTGCTGCAAATGCACATCGTTTACGAGGATGGACGTGAAGAGGTCATCGTATCCGATACGAAGTGGAAGGCCGCGGTCAGTCCAATTCAGTTCTCGGAAATTTATCATGGCGAGACGTATGATGCACGCCTGGAACAAGAGGGCTGGACTACAGCCGCTTATGAAGACAATGCGAAAGAGTGGCAGACGGTTGAAGTGGTTCAGCATGAGAAGCATATGCTTAGGCCGCAGGCGAATGAACCTGTTCGCAAGCAGGAGAGGTTAAAGCCGATTGCTCTGATTACGACACCCAAAGGGGAAACCGTGCTTGATTTTGGCCAAAACATGGTTGGCTGGGTTCAGTTTGCCGTAAAGGGAGAAGCGGGCTCCGAAGTAGCACTGCTGCATGCAGAGGTGCTTGATCAGGAAGGCAACTTCTACACCGAAAACCTGCGGGCGGCAAAACAAATGATTCGATATGTGCTGAAGGGCGGGGAGTCTGAAACATATGAGCCGCGCTTCACGTTTCAAGGCTTCCGATATGTGCAGCTGATTGGCTTCCCTGAAACGGAGAGCATTAAGCTTGATGATTTTACAGGTGTTGTGCTGCATTCGGATATGGAGGAAACCGGTGAGTTTCAGTGCTCTGAACCGCTCGTCAATCAGCTTCAGCATAATATCAAATGGGGCCTCAAGGGGAATTTCCTTGACGTACCGACCGACTGCCCGCAGCGGGATGAACGTCTCGGCTGGACTGGCGATGCGCAAATGTTCATTCAAACGGCATCCTATTTATCAAACGTCGCTCCTTTTTTCACGAAGTGGCTGCGGGATGTAGAGGCGGATCAAGCAGAAGACGGCGGCGTTCCATTCGTGGTTCCTCAGGTGCTGGGCGAGAATGACATGTCCTCGGCAGCATGGGGAGATGCAGCAGTGATTTGCCCTTGGACGTTATATATTTGTTACGGAGACAAACGAATATTAGAAGAGCAATATGACAGCATGCAGGCGTGGGTATCGTATATTCAGCGCCAAGGCGAAAATGAGTTTTTATGGAATACAGGTTTTCACTTCGGGGATTGGCTTGGTCTTGATGCCAAGTCGGGCGATTATGTAGGCGCAACGGATCGGGATTTTATCGCGACAGCCTTTTATGCCTATTCGGTATCTATCGTTCAGAAGACGGCAGCAGTGCTCAACAAGGAGGCTGATGCGAAGAGATACTCGGAGCTGTACGACAATATTGTAGCAGCGCTTAGAGAAGAGTTTGTAACAGGTGCTGGACGGCTGGCTGTTCCGACGCAAACGGCTCAAGTGTTAGCCTTGATGTTTGGACTCTTGGATGAAGGAGCAGAGAAACGCGCTATTGCCAAGCTGACAGAGCTGATTGAGCAAAGCAAAGACCATCTGACGACTGGTTTTGTCGGTACTCCTTACTTGAACCATGTGCTTAGTGCTTTTGGTAAAAACGACGTAGCATATAGGCTGCTGCTTCAGCAAACCTATCCATCCTGGCTCTACCCTGTGACCAAAGGCGCTACGACGATTTGGGAGCATTGGGACGGTATCAAGGAGGACGGAAGCTTCTGGAGCAAGGATATGAACTCATTTAACCATTATGCTTACGGAGCGATTGGCGATTGGATGTACCGGACGGTAGCGGGCATTCAAACGGTGGAAGATGCTCCTGGCTATAAACGAATCGTCATCGCACCGCTTCCGGGCGAAGGGCTGACGTGGGCGGAAGGGAAGATTGAGACGGTATATGGCTCAGTTAGCTCAAAATGGTCCAAATCGGAAGAGGGGCACTTCACGCTTGATGTGACGATTCCTTCGAATACCACTGCGGAAATTCGTTTGCCAGGTGCGGAATCAGGGATGAAGGTGACCGAGAGCGGCGGGTTGCTAGCCGAGAGTGCGGGAATAACATCAGCAGCTGAGACTGAGGCAGGCGTTACGATACAAGCAGGATCTGGCAGCTATCGATTTGCTTGGTAGATCTGTGCAGGCTGCAAGCAGACATTTCAAATTCACCCCATCAACCGAAACATGTTATAATGTGCTTTAGGATGAATAGGGTTGGTGGGATGATGATGGATAATCAAGTTGTCGCAGCATGTGATGATTCGTGCGCAGGCTCTGAGGTAAACATAGAGAATGTTAGAAGCAAAATGATTAATGAAACAACAGCTGCTCAGTTGGCTGATTTGTTCAAGGCGCTTGGCGATCCCACGCGAGTGAAGATTATCCATGCGCTAGTGCAGTCTGAACTTTGCGTTCATGATTTGACTGAGGTGCTCTCCATGGGGCAATCGGCGGTTTCTCATCAGCTTCGGCTGCTGCGAAACATGCGTATCGTCAAGCGCAGGAAGGTCGGGAAAACCGTCTTTTATTCGCTCGATGACGATCATGTAGAACAAGTCTTTATGCTGACGCTTCAGCATTTGAAGCATGAATAATACATCAAACAAAGCTGCTCTTCACGGTTAGCAACCATGGGGAGCAGCTTTAGTTTTATTCGAATGGATTTTATTGATTTTTAGTAAAATTAAAGTATAATTTTACTTATCGTCACGGGTTGGCAGGAAGGAAAGGTAATATGGCTACAATTAAAGAGATTGCACAACAAGCAAAGGTTTCGATTGCGACCGTGTCGCGGGTGCTTAATTATGATCCAGCCATATCGGTTGCAGATGAGACACGCAAACGTATATTTGAAATCGCGCAGCAGTTAAATTACAAGACGCTGCGCCAACGTAACGGTGCCGGGCTTAAAGAGCGTTACCGGGTTGGTCTTGTGAACTGGTATTCTGATCAAGAGGAAATGCTTGATCCTTATTACATGGCCATTCGGCTAGGCATTGAGCGAGAGTGCTTCCATAGAAATATGGATTTGGTAAAATTGTTTATGCAAGTCCATTCTGACGAGAAAGATTGGCGAGGCGAGTCGTTTGATGGCATCATCGCAATCGGGCGCTTCGAGAAGGAGGATCTGAACCGTTTTCCAGAGGGGCTGGAGCCTATTGTGTTCGTTGATTCTTCCCCGGATGACAATCGATTTGATTCTGTTGTTATTGATATAGGAAAGTCGGTTTCAGAAGTGATTGATTATCTAACTCGCCTTGGCCACACCGAAATCGGTTATATTGGCGGGCATAACTTAGTAAATAATAAGCGTGTGCGTGATGATCGCGAGCATGTATTTATAGAACGAATGACTGATAAAGGACTTTATGATGCAGAACTTGTTTATACGGGGGAGCATTTGTATTCCGAAGATGGATATAAGCTGATGCAGCAAGCGATAAAAGCGAATAAAGTGCCAACCGCTTTTTTTATCGAAAATGATTCTATGGCTGTTGGCGCCCTCCGTGCACTCCATGAAGCGGAGCTTCGGATACCAGAAGATATTTCAATTGTTGGCTACAATGATATCGCTATTTCAGCCTTTTTGCAGCCGCCGCTTACAACGGTTAAGGTGCATATGGAGTATATGGGCGAGACCGCTGTTGAGCTACTTGCTGAACGTCTAGCTTCAAAGCGGGATATTGCGAAAAAGATCGTATTGCCGACCAAGCTGCAGGAACGTGAGAGCAGCATTAAACGAGTGAAGCGCTGAATAAAGCAGCCGCTAAGACGAGTACAATCCAAGCATTCGAGCGGAGGTGGCAAGATGTCGATGTTGCTAAACGGGCAAAACGTATTGCCGGCAGTGCATAAGCTGAAGGATGTGGAAGCGGTGCTTGCCTCGCCTTTTTCATACATGGTGCTCCTTGGTGGGCATTTGGGACAGTTAAAGCATATCGTTGATCTGGCGAGCCAGCATAACAAAAAGGTACTGCTGCATGCCGATTTGATCGATGGCTTGAAAAACGATGAATACGCGGCAGAGTTTCTTTGCCAGTCTATTAGGCCTGCAGGCATTATCTCGACGCGATCCAGCGTTATTGGTCGTACGAAGCAAAATGGGCTGATTGCCATTCAGCGATTATTTCTTATTGATTCGGATGCTTTGGAGAGAAGTTATACGGTGCTGGACAAGAATCGTCCTGATTTCATTGAGGTACTGCCGGGTGTTATACCGGATATTATAAGTGAAGTGAAGCAGCGGAGCGGCATTCCCATTATAGCGGGAGGACTAGTTCGCACGGAGGCGCATGTCAGCCAGGCGCTTGAAGCGGGAGCTTCGGCGATAACGACATCACGGAAAGAGCTGTGGAAGCTAGGAAAATAAGCGGAAGCAAAGAAGTGAAGGAGGGGTTCAAGTGGAAACGTATATGTTATCGCTCGATCAGGGCACAACCAGCACGCGCGCGCTGCTCGTGGATAAGAGTGGAACCATTGTAGATATAGCAAGAGAAGAGCTTCCGCTGTCTTACCCGCATGCAGGATGGGTAGAAGCAGATGCTATGTTTATATGGCAGTCGACGAAAAAGGTAATGGCAGAGCTGCTGGCCAAAACAGGCGTTACCGCTGAGCAAATTGCTGGAATCGGAATTACGAATCAACGGGAAACAACCGTTGTCTGGGACAAAACGACGGGTCAGCCGATTCATAACGCGATCGTATGGCAATCCCGCCAAACGGCGGAAATTAGTGATGGTCTTAAGAAAAGCGGTTATGAGCAAGAGTTTCATGAGAAGACGGGCCTGCTCATTGATGCTTATTTCTCAGGCACGAAGGTGAGCTGGCTGCTTGAGCATGTGGAGGGCGCACGCGAGCGTGCTGAGAAAGGCGAGCTGCTCTTTGGCACGATCGATACGTGGGTGATCTGGAATTTAACCGGCGGACAGGTGCATGTAACGGATGTTTCGAATGCTTCTAGAACGCTTATGTTCAACATCCATGAGCGGAGCTGGGACGATGAGCTTCTGCATATTTTGAACATTCCTAAAGCGATGCTGCCGGAGGTACGCTCTTCCTCTGAAGTTTACGGACATGTGGTTGATGAAATAGTCGGACGCAAAATTCCAGTTGCAGGTGCAGCTGGTGATCAGCAAGCAGCTTTGTTTGGTCAAAATGCTTATGCAAAAGGAAATACCAAAAACACATATGGTACGGGCTGCTTCATGTTAATGAATACGGGCACCAAAGCAATCGTCTCCGAGAAGGGGCTGCTCACCACGATTGCGTGGGAGGTTGATGGCAAGCTGGAGTATGCGCTTGAAGGCAGCGTATTTGTGGCAGGTGCTGCGATTCAGTGGCTTAGAGATGGTCTAGAGCTTATTGAATCGGCTTCCGAGACGGAAGCACTGGCGGAGCAGGTGGAGTCCTCGGACGGCGTTTATGTCGTGCCGGCATTTGTTGGACTCGGTACGCCGTACTGGAATAGCGATGTTAGAGGAGCCGTATTTGGACTCACGCGGGGGACATCCAAGGCACATTTTGTCCGTGCAGTATTAGAATCGCTGGCTTACCAGACCAAAGATGTCCTCTCCGTTATGGAGGAGGAATCAGGTTTGCCGCTGGAGTCGCTTTGTGTAGACGGCGGAGCCGTTGCCAACAATATGCTTATGCAATTCCAAAGTGATCTGCTTGGCGTTCCTGTGGAGCGTCCAGTAGTAAATGAATCTACAGCACTTGGAGCTGCATATTTAGCCGGACTTGCGGTAGGCTTCTGGCAAAACCGCGAGGAGCTGGCTAAGCTGAGACAGGTAGATAAAGTATTTAAGCCTGCTATGGAAGAGGAGACACGTGCCGATTTATACAGCGGATGGCATCGTGCAGTCCGAGCGGCCATGGCTTTCGCGCAATAATTATGCTATACTGATGGCAAGTTAATAACGGTTGGAGATCAGGAGAAACCACGAGAACCGCTTCCACACCCTTTTTAGGGATTGGGGAGCGGTTTGAGTGGTTTTTTTGTTTATTTAGATTCATTCATGAGTAATGAACTGTAAATGGCAGAACAATAATAAATAGACAATCGGGAGGAAATCATGATGACCATTCATAATAAAGAAATATTTGCCGCCCAAAATCGTGAGCAAGTACTGAAGCAGATGCAGCAATCACAGCTGGATGTACTCGTCATAGGTGGAGGAATTACTGGCGCGGGCATTGCGCTTGATGCTGCTGCGCGCGGTATGAAAGTGGCTTTAGTGGAGATGCAGGATTTTGCAGCGGGGACCTCTAGCCGTTCGACGAAGCTGGTCCATGGCGGTTTGCGTTACTTGAAGCAGCTAGAGATTGGTGTCGTAGCTGAGGTTGGCAAGGAGCGGGCAATCGTATACGAGAACGGGCCGCATGTTACGACACCGGAATGGATGCTGCTTCCGCTTTATAAGGGCGGCACCTTCGGTAAGTTCTCGACATCGATTGGTTTGCGTGTTTACGATTTTCTAGCTGGCGTCAAACGAAAAGAGCGCCGGATGATGCTGAACGTAGAGGACACGCTGTTTAAGGAACCTCTTTTGAAGCGGGATGGCTTAAAGGGCAGCGGATATTATGTGGAATACCGTACCGATGATGCACGGCTAACGATAGAAGTAATGAAGAAAGCGGTAGAAACCGGCGCATTGTCGGTGAACTATGCCAAGGTAGAGACGCTTCGTTATGGCAAAGACGGTAAAATAACAGGCACGTTGGTTAAAGATATGATTAACGGCGCTGAATACGAGTTGAAGGCAACTAAAGTCATTAATGCTACGGGTCCTTGGGTCGATGATATTCGCGAAATTGATGGATCGAAAAAGGGGAAAACGCTCCGTCTGACAAAAGGCGTTCATGTGGTCTTCGACCAGAGTCGTTTCCCATTGCGCCAAGCCGTCTACTTCGATACGCCGGACGGCCGCATGGTATTTGCAATTCCGCGCGCGGGAAAAACGTATTTCGGTACGACGGATACCAACTATAAGGGCAATACCGTCAATCCAGTGATGACGCTTGCGGATCGCACTTATTTGCTGCAAGCTGTTAACTTTATGTTCCCAGATCTAAAGCTTGTGGAAGCGGACGTGGAATCAAGCTGGGCAGGCCTACGCCCGCTTATACAGCAAGAAGGGAAATCGCCTTCGGAAATATCGCGTCGTGATGAGATTTTTGTATCGGATTCCGGGCTGATTTCAATTGCGGGCGGCAAGCTGACGGGTTATCGCAAGATGGCTGAAACCGTTGTAGATAAAGTAGTAGAACTGCTCGGGCAGGAGGGCGGCAGCAAAGCTTTTGCCAAAAGCGAGACCAAGACGATTACGATGTCAGGCGGGGACTTAGGCGGGTCAAAAGGTTTTGAGCCTTTTGTTCAGAAGAAATCAGCAGAGGGAGCACATTATGGCTTCAGTAAGGAAGAGTCTGCTTTTCTGGCGCAGCGTTATGGCTCAAACGTGGATCAGCTGTTCTCGCTTGCGCAAAGGACAGGCGCTTGGGCGGAAACCTTTGAATTGCCGCTCATACTAGCGGTACAGCTTCGTTACGCCATAGAGGCGGAAATGACAGTGAAGCCAACTGATTTCTTTATTCGCCGCACGGGTGATTTGTTTTTCCAAATCGGATATGTTCAGCAGTGGAAAACACAGGTCATAGCCGCGATGGCGAATCGTCTGCAGTGGAATGATGAGCAGCGGACTGCTTATACATTGGAGCTGGAAGAAAAGCTGGTTGAAGCAGTAGAGCCGCTGAAAGGCTAAACTGCTTCGATATTCGTTAGATCTATGGAATCCGAATAGAAATGGAGGTGCAGAGATGCGCCTCTTTTTTGTGCGTAAAAGTTGTTGCAACATTAGCATAAATTACATATAATAAATTTAATAACATATGAGCATGTATTCATATGTTATGGAAATTCGATTGCATTCATGAAAAAGTTGGTTTAGATGCAGACTAATAAAGTCTGTTGGAATGGATTGGGGGAGAGAATTATGAACGGATCACAGGATGGGAAACTAGGGGGAAATTTAAAATCAGCAGCCATTGCGGAAAACCATCAACATGATCATGGAGATGGAGGATGCGACCATAACCATGAACAGAACGCAGCTAAACATTCCCATGGGAATCACAGCCATCACGGTCATCACCATGGTCACTCGCATGGTCATGGTCATCATGGACATTCTCATGCTCCGAATAATAAAGCGGGGCTGCTGATCGCACTTATTATTACAGCGGGTATTATGGTTCTAGAATTTGTAGGGGGACTTGTGACGAACTCGTTGGCGCTATTGTCTGATTCAGGGCATATGCTGAGTGACACAGCTGCACTGGCGTTAAGCTTGGCAGCAATGTGGATTGCCGTGCGTCCAGCTTCTTCTAACCGCACTTATGGATTTCATCGTTTTGAAATATTGGCAGCCTTGTTTAATGGCATTACATTGTTCGTTATCGCCGCGTTTATCATTGCGGAGGCAATCAAGCGGTTCGGTGAACCGCCGACCGTCGCGAGCGGGTCGATGATGATTATAGCTGGTATCGGTTTGCTGGCTAATATAGCAAGTGCATGGTTTCTTATGCGGAAGGCGGATGTGAAGGACAATCTGAATGTTCGGAGTGCATATCTTCATGTCATCGGAGATGCCATTGGTTCGGTAGGCGCGATCATTGCCGGCATTTTGATGTATTCATTTTCGTGGTATATCGCTGATCCAATCATTAGTGTAGTGGTTGCTCTTCTTATTTTGCGAAGCGCATGGGGAGTGATTAAATCAACCGTTCATATTCTGATGGAGGGAACGCCAGCTCATGTGAATGCTGAGCAGGTTAAAGAAGCACTGCTAGACATTCAAGGTGTCAAAGACGTTCACGATCTTCATATTTGGACAATAACTTCGGGAATAGACTCCTTAAGCTGCCATCTTATTGTTGAGGATGAGAAGGATTGCCAAGTCATTCTTCAGGAAGCAATTCAACATCTGGCCGACAGATTCCAAATTGAACATTCAACGATTCAGATCGAGAAATCGCAATTGAAGCACTCTGCTTGCAAAGTATAGATCCGATTATCGTAAAATAGGGCTGTCACTTCAGTAGGATGATCTACTTTTGTGACAGCCCTATTTTTTAGCTTATGATTACGACTAGGCTGCTTCAACAGCTGATTTCGATTTATACACTTGGGAGCCGATTAAGAAGGATACAACACCCCATGTGACCATAATGCCAATACCGATCCAGAATGAGGTTGAAACGATCCCGGAATTGTAGATGAGACCATCCCGCATGCCCTCCACGAAGTAAGTAAGCGGCAAAATTTGTGCAATAGGCTGCAGCCAGTTTGGCATGATTTCGAGTGGGATAAATACACCGCTAAGAAACATCATGAGCATGCTGGCAATGTTGGACATCCCCATATAAGCTTCTATAGATTTACTGAAGGAAGAGAATAAATAACCCATCGCATTAAATACGAGTGCGCCTGCAAAGAAAGCAATAACTAAGCTTAATACATTAATATGAAGATTTGCGCCAAAACCGAATACGCCAATCAATGTTAAAATAATGATTTGAAAAACGCCGAGCAACAGCTTTACAATTACGCCTGCCAGCCCGTAAAGGCCCATCTTGGCTGGCGTCATGCGAAGCCTCTTCATCAGTCCCTTTCTGCGCATCTCAACTAGACTGACCATGCCGAACAGACCGCCCTGCGCGAGTGTTAGACCGATCATGCCAGTCAGCAGGAAGTCTGCGTAATTCAAATCCTCGGAGCCTTGCGAAATGGATTGTCTAGTTAAGCTGAATGTTGGCGTAGCTTTGGCAACGGTCCAATTCGTCTGTTGAATAAATTGATCCAAAATGCCGGCAATAGCCTGGGTGGTAGCTCCTTGCTCATTGGCTTTGTTTACAACGAGCTGCATTGTGGTGGAGCTGTCGGATTCAGGCAAAATAATGAGTGCATCAATATCTTGTTTTTCAATGAGCGTATTGCCGGCTTCCTTCGTGATCGGCTGCTCTTCTTTGAACTCAAATACTGGAATTTGGCGCAGCTGCTCAAGCAGCATGCTCGAATTGGCATTCGGCTGTGAATCAACAACGGCAATTGTAGCTTTAAAGCTATCGGATGAGCCTCCGCCAAAAATGACCATAAACAATACCATTAGTATGATCGGAAAAAAGATGTTCCAAAACCATACTTGTTTTTCGCGAAACATCATTTTGACCTGGGCGCTAAACATTTTGGAAAATTGTTTGGTGCTGTTCATTTAACTTAATCCCTCCATTCCTTGCCGGTGAAGGCAATGAATACATCTTCCAGACTCATTTCACGAATAGAAATTTGCTCGACGCGGAAACCGCGATCCTTCGTAAATCCAAACAGCTCATACAATGTTTCTTCAGGCTGGGTCGTCCATAGCTGGAGCGAAGCGCCATCGCGATTCGTACGGACGACAGCATGGTGGAGTGTAGCGACTTTCTCAGTCTCAAGTGCTGCCTCAGCGCCATCAATAAAGGTAAGTCTGACCTCTCGTTCCTTCGTGAGCCGATCAATTAAAGCAGCTGGAGTATCTAAGGTGACGATTTTCCCTTGATCAACAATGCATACACGGTCACTCAGCTTTTCGGCCTCTTCCATGTAATGGGTAGTAAGGATGGTTGTTTTGCCTAGCTCCTTCAGCTTAAGAATAATGTCCCATATATTCCGTCTTGCCTGCGGATCTAGTCCTGTTGTAGGCTCATCTAAAAAAATGATCGTAGGGTCATTAATCATGGCGAGTCCGATGGCAAGCCGTTGTTTCTGTCCGCCGGAGAGCTTCCTAACCTGCTTGCTGCGCTGATCAGTGAGATTAATCATTTCGAGCACTTCTGCTGCTGGCCGGGATTTTGGATAAAAGGTAGCGAACAAATCTAAATTTTCTTCTACCGTCAATAAATCGAACAAAGCGCTGGACTGAGGCTGAACACCGATGGACACCTTGATTTGTTCACTGTTTTTTGTCCAATTTAGAGGACCAAATTCGATTTGGCCGGAATCAGGATTTTGCAGCCCCTCAATCATTTCAAGCGTAGTCGTTTTTCCTGCGCCGTTTGGACCGATGATGGTGAACACTTCTCCAGCCTCGACGGTGAAGCTAATGCCGGCTACAGCGCTGACTGATCCAAAGCTCTTTTGTAAATTACGCACTTCTAATACGGGCATTATGTAACCTCCTAAAGTTTTTGTGAAGCAAAAACTCACTTCGAAAGCATACGCTTCGTTTTTGTGAAGCAAAAACTCACTTCGAAAGCATACGCTTCGTTTTTGTGAAGCAAAACTCACTTCGAAAGCATACGCTTTGTTTTTGTAATGTAAGGTTTCCGATTTAATTGATCTGCTACAATAATTTTAACCGTATCCATTTTATGAGAGTACCGTCTTAAGCATGCTTCGGACTCAGTCTTAAGGCGGAGGCCGGAATGGTTTGGAGATTTTGAAAACGATCAGCGTGTTGAATCTCCTGTCGAAGCTAGAGGAACATCGAGCAATTGCAAGGCTAGTTTTACACTTGGATGGTCGCGATTGTCTGTTAAATAGAGAGCATAGGCCCTCGTAACTGGAAAAGGCAATTCGCAGCGCAGTTCATATAAACGGTGATCATCTAGAAAAGGCTGTGCAATAGATCGGGGAAGGAAGCCAAATCCTGCTCCTTGCAAAAGCAATGTGAGCATTATGGTGGAGTGGTCGGTTTCAAAAGTAGGCAGATAACCTTCCCCAACGATTGAGCGAAACCAATCTGGAAACGGATATCCCCACTCGATGTGACAATATTGTCCCGAAAAGAAGTCTGTTTTCGTAAACAAGTTAGAACTATTTTGAGAAGAAACAAGAATAATTTCGTCCTCAAATAGGAAATGTTTAGTAACATTAGGGCGATCAAGAGGGTCGTATCGAATAGCTACTTGTACAACGCCATCGAGTAAAAGGTCACGAATCATGTAGCTGGAATCGATGTAGCTCAGAAATTTAATAGCCACCTTCGGGTGTGCTTGCCTAAACGAAACAATATGCTGCAAATAATAGTAATGCCAAACAGAGCCAGGACCGCTCATGACGATATAGTTTTCTAATCCTTCGGATAACGTTATCTTGCTTTCTTCAAACAGCAGCAGCATCCTCTCGGCATAAGGGAGGAAATGGATGCCTGCCTGCGTTAAGCTTACATTTCGGTTATCACGTAGAAACAGCGGCTTTCCGACGGACTGTTCCAGCGCTTTTATTCTTGCTGTAACAGCAGATTGCGAGATATGCAAATACTCTGCGGCCCTTGTGAAATTGCGAATTTTGCACACCGATAAGAAAGCCTCTAACTGTGGAATATCCATAGCTGCACCTCAACTAATTTGAAATATGAATCATTATAATCAAATAAATTCGTTATACAAATTATACTTGGTTCATTACTATTAAACTATACTCATGGTTTGGAGGAGATTTGGATGGCTAATGATGTGATAATTGAACAAATACAATCCATTGAAGAACATGTTAGCGGGCTGGCGGATCTGTTGGTGCAGGTCGTTGAAGATGGTGCTTCAATTGGCTTTTTACCCCCAATGAAGCTTTCTGATGCTGTAATGTATTGGGAGGCTGTGTTAAGTCCAGAGGTGATTTTATACGTTGCCAAAATCGATGATCGAATCGTTGGGAGCGTGCAGCTGCATCTATGTACGAAGCAAAATGGCGGACATAGAGGGGAAATTGCAAAATTAATGACTCATCCAAACTATCGTCTTAGAGGAATTGGACGTTTACTTATGCAAAAGGCAGAAGGGCGAGCAAGACACGATGGCAGAACATTGTTAGTTCTCGATACGAGGGAGGGGGATCCTTCGAATATCCTGTATACTTCATTAGAGTACATTGAAGCCGGACGTATTCCTGGCTATGCACGATCGGCAGACGGTAATTTAGATGCAACGGTTTTTTATTACAAAACGCTGATTTAATTGACCTGTTAGATCAGGTAAACTCCCAGAATAGATATCTTCACATAAATTCATATGGTACAATATGGATATTGTATCTGCGGAGGAGTTGATCTATTTTGGCAGTTAGAAAACCTTTTGGTTATGGATCACTTTCTATACTTTTTTTATTTTCAGGGTTTTTAATAAATTATAATTTTGGGAATGGTTTTATTTTAACTCACTATCTCTTTAACCTAATGGGATTAGCAGTATATTCAAACGGCACAGATGGTTTCAACTATCCCTTTTTAGCTTCCATGCCGTTTTGGTTAGCGACAATATTAATTTCGAAAAGACATATTCATGATTTTGGAGCAGTCGTCAGCAAAAGAATTGGTGAGCTCCTGCTTGCTATAAGCGTGGTAGTTACAATCATTTTTTTAATACTGCCAATATGGATTGAATTCTAATAAAATAAAGAACAAGGAGCAGTTTGCCGTATGGCAGGCTGCTCTTATTTCATGAAGCCATATAAAAAAATGTTCTTATAAGATATTTTTGAATGGTCGCTCGTGTTTTATATAGGAGGTGAATAAATGGACAACCAATCTATAAGTCGTACCCATAGTGAGTTTTCTGAAATGTATGAGCGGAATATCGATATGGTGTACAGATTATGTTTCATCCTATTGAAAAATACGATGGATGCGGATGACGCTGTTCAGTCTGTATTCTTAAAGCTATTCAAGCACAACAAAACCTTTAATGACCGCGAGCATGAAAAAGCATGGCTTATTGTGACGGCCAAAAACACGTGTAAAGACGTATTAAAAAGCTGGTGGAAATCTCGCAGGGTTGATGTAGACGTTTTGTCGGAAAAAACTTACTGGGATAACAATGAGCAGCAGAGGGATATACTCGAGAAATTGCTGCGGCTTCCTGAAAAATACAGAACGGTGTTATACCTCTACTATGTGGAGGATTATTCTGTAAAAGAAATATCAAAACTACTAGATCGAAAAGAGAGCACGCTGCAAACACAATTATCCAAAGGACGAACACGCCTGAAGGATGATTTGGGAGGGATATATGTTGACGGAAAACCAGTTCAAGGGAATATTTGAAACCATAAAGCCTAATAAGGAACATAAGGACAAACTATTACACGACATGATTGTAAAAATTGAATCGGAAACCGTGGACAAAAGAATACCTGCATCCTGGAGACATGTAAGATCTGCGATGCTGGCAGCAGCGGTTATGATCTGTTTGTTAACGACAACTGCTTTTGCAGCAAGCTATATGGGCCTCGATATGAAATTTTTAAACTTTCTAAACCCGGCGAATGACGAACAGGAGCTATATTTGGAAAACGGCGCTCAATTGGTCAACAAAAAAGCGGTTAACGAGAATGGAATCATTGAAGTTAAACAGATTATCGGAGACAGCAATTTGATATATGTTCTTTTGGACTTCACCGCGCCGGAAGGTACCGTTCTAGATGCCAAAAGGTATCGTTTTGAGACACATTTAAGTTTTGATCATATGAGTTCAAATAGCTCTTCAACCGGTTACACCTTATTGGACGATGAGAATCCAAGCGATAATAAAATCAGTCTAATGATGAGTTATTTAACGAAGAATAGAACAATCGCAGGAAGTCCTGTTACTTTGATGCTCAGTAATTTAGAGGCGGCAGATGTTTATCCCGATATATTTGAAAAAGTAAACCCAGGTTCATGGAAAATCAAATTCAATTTGGACTATAAGGATATGTCAACAACGTATCAGATTGATCAGGGCATATCATTATATAACTACGAAGCAACACTATCATCCATTTCTATCTCGCCCATTTCCGTTACAATAAAAGTAGACAGTGCGCATACCAAAGAGATTTCTGAGGCAGCGAGCCGCTCCTCGCGGGAAATAGGGTTAAACGAGTATGCGGATCATTATCCAATCACCATACATTACAAAGATGGAACATCGGAGACAACGGCTGTTTTTAAGGGGATGTCCTCAGGGGATCTTATAACTAACACCATAACGATTGTGAAGCCATTTACCCCCATTATTAATGATAAAGAAATAAAAGCTGTCGAATTTTTTGATAAGGTCATTCCGATGGACTAATTCAATTCTTGTGCGTTTTGAGGAACTGCAGGTATGCAGTTCCTCTTTTCTTTGTTGATGGTATGGACTGGTTACAGAAGAAGCTGTTAACCTGCATTGTATTGACAAGAAATATAAATAAAATTATTCTGAATATATATTAATTTATATGTATAAAAATACATTATGAAACGAGGGCATCAACTTGAATCATCTTTATAAAGAGTTTCTAATTAGTGATGACAAGTCACTTATTGATATGGATACCGTTTGCAAATTTTTATCAAGGAGTTATTGGGCAAACCAAAGGCCAGCGGAAACGATTCATAAATCCATTCAAAATTCAGTTTGTTTTGGCATCTACGATAATAAAAGGCAGGTTGGATTCGCTCGAATTGTAACGGATTGGGCAACGATTTATTATTTGTGTGATGTTTTTATTGATGAAGAATATAGAGGTAGAGGGCTGGGAAAGAAGTTAGTTGAATACATTACCAAAGAATTCGAAGGGATTGGCGGCATACTGCGAACGCATGATGCTCATGAATTGTATGAACAGTATGGATTTATAAAAGATTCAGAACGATTTATGAATCGCCTAATGAAAAGATAGTTTAGGGGTGAACAAACCAAAGGCAGTCTAAGACATGATTTGATGTCCTAGTCTGCCTTTGTTATTTGAATCAGCTCTGCTCACTAGAATAAACAATTAATCCGATTTTACAGTCGCGTGAATAGCAATGCCGGAAGCGTCATGTACAACGAACGCGTTTCCTTGCTCCGCAGCTTCAACACCGTCGCTGCGCAGATGCTCGAGCCAAGCTTCACGAGAAGTTGAAGTTGGGAAAACAATCGTATAATAAGATAAGCCAACCGTATTGGCTGACGGCAAGGTAGCGCCTGCGCCTGCCCAAATGTTCATGCCGATATGGTGATGGTATCCGCCAGCCGAGACGAATACAGCAGCCATTTGCGCATAATCGCCAACAACATCAAAGCCTAGCTTGCCTTCATAAAACGCGCGCGACTTCCTAAGGTCGCCTACGTGAAGATGGATATGTCCAATAACGGTTCCTTGCGGGAGACCGCTCCATTCCAAACCATCACTCTGAGCAAGCAGATCTTCCCAATCAAGCGGGTCTGTTGCCATCACATAATTGCCCTCGGTATCTCGCTTCCACTCTTCACGCGGACGATCCGCGTAAATTTCGATGCCGTTATGATCCGGATCTGAAATATAAAGAGCCTCGCTTACCAAGTGGTCGGCCTGCCCAATATGAATGCCGCTTGTGATCAAGTTGCGGAGCGCAAGCGATAAGGAGCGACGATCCGGCAGCAGAATTGCAAAATGGTACAAACCAGCATGAGAGCGTTTTTGCGGCACAACGGCATTCGGTACTTCCTCTAGAATGAGCAGCGTATGTTTCCCATCAGCAGTGAACGCTGCAACACGATGCATTTCATCATGCTGCAAAACCTTTAGCCCGACAACTTCCGTATAAAAAAGGATTGAGCGCTCGAGATTGCTTACCTTAAGCTTTACTTCTCCCAGTGAAATTTGTTCATCCAAAAATGTCGACATGATTAATCCTCCTTGAAGTATATATGGTTGTGATACTTGATTGCTTTAAATAAACTGCACCTAAAGCATAGTCCTTTACGTCTATATCATGTACAATATTGGAAAATGTAACCAACGAGCATTAAGGCTGCTACAAGCTCAAATCGTATGAAGTAGGTCTATAATAGCATATACAGTATAAAAATTAAAGTAGCTTATTAAAAGTAATCAACTTATAGTATTTTAATCAAAAGGAGGTTGGAATGAGAAAAATATTACGAAGGGTAGAGTGGGTGCTGCTTATTGTTATTGGAGGTTTTTCGCTGCTTTTTGCGCTTCCTTCAATTGATTTGTTTGATCATAATGCTGAGCTGAGCGAGGCTAAGAAGAAGGGTTTTTATTATAAGGTGGATGCAGATAAGCAAACCTATTTCAACAAAGAGATAAGTATTGACGGCGTTGTTTATGGGGAAGGGAAGCTGACTGTTTATTTATCTTCAAAACGTTTTTTTTCGGTGCCGCAACTGCCTAATACCATTCAAATAAAAACAGATGCCAATGAGGTGCTTCAGTATCAATCTTCAGGTGCATCCATGCGGCTTTATCGATCAAATGGTCAATTTACGTTTACTAACGTGCCGCCTAATCTGAAAAGCGTCACCGTATTTAATGAAGCTTATGGCGAATCCTTTTCCTTTTATATACCACTTGAGGAGGGGAAGGCAGACTAATGCAGTCATCTACGAAAATAGTTTTCGGTCACTTGATCCGTTGGTTATTGATTCTTCTGGCTTGCTCCATCATCTATGCTGCGCTTTTCTCACAAAGCTCTATTCGTGTGGAGAAAGTAGCACAGCGTGCACTGGATATGATGGAGTCTCCTTACGCTCCAATTTCCTTAAAAGCAAAGACAGGCCAAGGCTATGAGCTTTTGCTAATCGTTGATCATAAACATGAGCTCCAACATCAATTGTTCGTGAAACGTTCGCTTGGACTTTTTTGGAGCTTCCGCGGCGGTGGATTTGGAATGAAGCTGGACCCGCAAATCTTACTCAGCTTTCGGATGGGGATGTCTACTTTTGGCAAGTATCGTCATTATTATGCTGTTGGTCAACTGAATGATCCGAATATAAGCAGGGTGCAAATTGCATGGTGGGATGGATATGAGCAGGATGCGCTTATGAAAGACGGGGTATATCTTGCTGGGCGTTCTATTCGCAGCTCTACTAAAGAGCAGTCGGCTTCCAGGATGAATAAGGTGTATGCCTATGATGCAAACGGGCAATTATTATATGAGCTAAATGATGAGCAGCGGGAGATTAAAGCGGATGCGAAATCAGAAACGGAAATGAAGGAAGCAATTTAATAGAAGAGCCGTCAGCGCTTACTTTGGAAGCGATCGAACGGCTCTTTTTTTTATTATCCTTGAATACTTGGCTGTATTGGAGAAGCAGGCTGCTTCTTCTTAGTTGGAAGCGGACCAAACAACAGCCAGTGCCATTTGAATGGTGCGCTTAGTGCCATGATAGCCCAAGGAATAACGAGTGCGAGCAGGAAGCCGCCGGCCACCCAAACATGGAACAGAATTGGAGAGCCGCTGGCATTCGTCTGGCGGTATAGATACAGAATTAATGGATGGACCAAATATATGCCAAAGGATGTGGCACCGATATGTATAAGAGCTTTGACGATCATCTTGTTCCATGATGTATAAATCCAGAAGGAAACTTGAAGCAGCACAATAGCAGCCGTAACGCAACGCACCTCATCTATCAGCTCTAATAGACTTGTGTTTATAACAGATAGCCCAGTTAACCGTTTCTCGTAATAAAAGTAGACCATAGTCATATTTGACGATAAGAATAGTGCCCACAGCACAAGCGATGCTGCAATTTTTGCCGGCGTAGCGTTTTTTCTAGTGAGATTAATCCATTCAGCGAATTTCTCATAATAAATACCGATAAACGCACCTGCCGTAAAATAAAGCATATACGTAAACGCATAGCTGCCGGGGCTAATCACATGATATTCCCGGACGATGATAAAAATAAATAACCATTGCACCAGCAAACCTATCCAGACGATATGCCGGCTGGATTTTCGAAACCGATTAACAGCGTACAGCATTAGTGGTGATATTGCATAAAATTGAATAATAATAACGACAAAATAAAGATGGACATAGGTTTTGCCAAAAATAAGCATTTTGAGAAATTTAGTCGTTGTAAAGTAACCGATAAAGGTCTGCAGGTCACTAAATCCGTAAGCTGCCAGTCTCGTAAAGGCGAAATAGAGGAACGAAAATAAGATAAAAGGAATCAATACTTTAGATATTCGTTTTTTGTAAAACTGCCCAATTGCTGTTGCTGTGAAGGGTTTGTTGTAGTAGTTGTAAAACAGGACGAAGCCGCTTAGAAAGATGAAGACGGGCACTGCGAATTTGGTAAATGTGTTTAGAAAGACATAAAGAGGATATAGCGTAGCCTTGTGATCGTAGTTAGCTACGACCGCTGATGTTGCATGAATCATGATGACCGCTAAAATACCGAATGCTCTAAAAATGTCTAGCGCAGGCAAATATGGTCTTTTTGCTAATTGTGCCATTAAAATCCCCTTATTTTTATAAGATACTAGCTTGTGTTAAGAGGCTATGAGGAAACCTCTATTCGTTATTATAAGGTTAGTCCCAGTTTCAGCCAATACTTTTATTTTTATATCGGATAACAGAAGAATGAGCCTCTTCCTAACGCTGAAAGAGGCATTTTGTGCTTTCGTTTATAGCCATCAGGTTTAACAGATTGGAGCCTCAGAGACTACTCTCTGGGGCTCTTTTATTGGCAACCAGACCTATTTGTAATTCTTATTCATTACTTGACTGAACAGTGATAAACTGTGGAATAGCCTTTAACGTTTTGGCAAAGTAGCATTGCACGGATAAGATGGAGGACTGGATAACATGTTGCTTGCAAATAATGTTAAGTTAAAGGATTTGCTGAACGGAAATAAAATGGATACATCTTCCTTTTTACATATAGCGATCGCGCTGACTGAATCCGTACATAAGGCTCATAAGCAAAACCTACTGATCGGTCATTTGAATCCAGCAGGGATACTCATTCAATCGGAAATAAATAGTGTTGTGCTCACAGACGAAAGAATAATAGATTACGCCTACCTATCTCCTGAACAAACAGGCAGAATCAATCGTAAAGCTGACGAACGAAGCGATTTGTATGCAATCGGCATGATATTTTATCACATGCTCGCAGGTCGTCTGCCCTTTCAAGCTCAGAATAGGGAAGAATGGCTGCATGCCCATCTTGCGATTGTGCCAATGCCTTTGCGTGAGGTGCGTTTGGAGCTGGAGGATTCTCTCGAAAATATAATTATGAAGCTGTTGTCGAAGAGGCCAGAAGACCGCTATCAGAGTGCTTTTGGATTGTTGTTTGATTTGAAAAGCTGTGCTTCTTCTATGGAGAAAAAAGGAGAGATCATCCCTTTCGAAATCGCTCGTGTCGATGAGGCTAGTCGGTTTCAGCCGCCAAAAACTCTTTTTGGTCGTGAAATGGAAGGAAGGGCGCTCCGCGAGGTTTTGCAACAGGCGCAAGCCGGCGTGTCTTCGTTCGTATTCGTTAGCGGAAGTGCAGGCAGTGGAAAAACCGCGCTTATTCGAGAGTTTCAGGTGCTGGCTAGAAAAGAAGGCAGTCTGTTCATTGGAGGAAAATGTGATCTGATGAATCGTGACGTTCCTCTCTCGCCGCTCTTGCAGGCTCTGCGGAGCTTGATTCGGCAAATATACAGCCAGTCCCCTGAACGAATGGCAAAGCTGAAGTTACAGTTGGAAGAGGCATTAGGTCAAGGAGCAGCTGTTATCGTACAGCTGCTGCCAGAAGCAGCTAAGCTTTTTGGCGAACTTCCGTCTGTGGAGCCGCTGCCTCCTGCTGAAGCGGCTATTCGGTTTCATCGCTTGATTCCTCTTTTTATGAATATATTTGCTGAAAAGGAACATCCTCTCCTTATTTTTCTAGACGATCTACAATGGGCAGACTCAGCTACGTTGGATGTCCTTCGTTCGCTTGCCCATGCTCCCAATCGACTAAACTTACTAGTACTAGGAACGTTCAGAGTGGAAACGGCTTCTGGCTGCTCGGACAACGGAGCAAATCAAGGTGAAGCAGCCGTATGGATGGAGAACACACTTAACTTGCAGCATGCAAGCTCATCCATACCTGTACAGCATATCGCCCTCGAAGCGCTGACCTATTTGGATGTAAGGCAAGTTCTTTCGCATGTTCTTAACGAAAATTCGGCTCGTGTACGAACACTTGCAGAGGTGCTATATCATCGAACAGGCGGTAATCCACTATTCGTACATCGTCTTCTAGACAGCCTGTATCGTGAGAATAAGCTTTATTATGATGAGGAAGCTGCGATTTGGAATTGGGATGGTGCGGCAGTTGCACAAATACCGGAACATCCTGACATTCTTCATTTAATCGGGACCCGTATTCGTATGCTTTCACCGGATATGGTTGAGCTGCTTGCCATAGGTGCTGCGATTGGTCATCGTTTTCATTCCTCTACGATCGCTTTAGTAAGCGGCCGCTCTCCGCTTCATACACTTCAGCTTTTACGTTTAGTAGAGGAAGAGGGTTTATTAAGTAGAGAAATTGAAATGGATGATGCAGCAGCGGATGAAGGTTATTATACATTTATGCATGACCGTGTGCAGCAGGCAGCTTATATGACTATTGCCGAAGCGGAAAAAGCGAGCTTGCATCTGACCATCGGCCGTGTGCTACGCGACCATTCATTAGAAGAGCGTGAACACTCCATTTATGATGTGGTGTATCACTTGAATATGGGCAGCGATAAGCTGGTAAATGAAGCAGAAAAGATGGAGCTAGCTGAATATAATTATCAGGCCGGTTTGAAATCGAAGGCAGCAACAGCATTTGCGGCTGCTCTGCACTTTTTTGAAAAAGGCTTGCAGCTTGCGGGGGGTGATTGGAGGAGTACGAGCTCACTAGCCTATCGTCTGATGCTGGAGCTGCCTGAATGTGAATTTATGTGCCGTCGCATAGACAAGGCAGAAGCTCTGCTCGAACAATTGATGTCCTGTACTACGGACTTGGTGGAGCGCTCTCAGATTTACCTGAAACGCATAGCCATGTATTCGTACTTGAAGAATGACGAGCTTGCTGTCCATATTGGAAAGCAGGCGCTGGCGGAATTTGGCTGGATTTTTTCCAGTAAGCCCTCTAAAGCTGTCATCGTAAAGGAATTGATCATGACGCAAGGTGCATTATTTAGTATGCGGCATGAGATTATGAATTTACCGATTAATCGTAATCCTGAGTATAAAGCCTTGTCGGACTTGGTCATGGCGATATCTTCTTCTGTATTTACATTAAGCCTTGAACTGTCTGCTGTACTTTTCTCGAGGTTCATTCGCTACGCTCTAAAGCATGGAAGCAACGAAGCGTTCGCTTTTATGCTTGCTGGCTATGGCATGATTATTTTTAAAATTTCTTTCTACCATACGGGACCCCAATATATAGATTTGGCATTTAAGCTATCAGCCTCCTTTGAAAGCTCGGATTTGCGAAGCAGACTGCACTATATTAAGGGGCTTGTTGGGCTGCAGCAGAATCCTGAAGCAAGCGCCAAGCATTTTGAACAATCGATTTATTATGGGATGGAATCAATTAATCTGTCTTATGTAAGTATCGCTATGCTAACCTCTACGACCACTCATACCGGTGATTTGCATACACTTACTGCTCGGATTTCGAATTATGAAGAAATTTCACAGCAGCTGCTGGATGAAGTCACAGTTAATGTCTTTCGCATTGCGAGGTGGTATGTGGCACAAATGCAGGATGGAGCGGGCGAATACGATGAAGTCGTAGTGCCGTTGCTGAAGGATCGATTCGAGGAGAAGCTGAATAATGAGGTTTATTATACTTGTACCAGCCAGATTGAAATTGCTTATTTGTTCGGACGATATCACGATGCCCTGGAATGGGTAGAGAAGGGCAAATTCAACACGTATCGTCAAACCCGGATGCAAGTGCGCAAACAGCATATTTACCATTCCCTGACGCTTGCTGCCATGTATGCGGAGGCAGCGGTGGATGAGCAAAAGGGCATTCGTGCAAAGCTTAACAAGCAATTGCGCAGCATGAGGCAATGGACGGGATATTACGGGAATGAATCTTCAGCATATTTGCTCATAACAGCTGAGCTCCACCGTATTGATGGTGACCGAGTGAATGCAGCCAAAGGATTTGAGGGAGCGACCCGAGAAGCTCGAAGAGAAGGAAATGGGCTAATGGAGGCTATTTCTTGTGAGCGTGCTTCAATCTTCTATAGGGAAGCTGGGAGTATTACCGGAGCGGATGTTCTGATTGCAGATGCCTGCGCTGCTTATTCAAGATGGGGTGCAACTGCTAAAGCAAAAAGACTGATGGAGTCAAATTCCAAGCTGAAATTAGCTATGGCGGAACTACAAACAGAAAGCGTGGCTGCCACTGAGGAAATTGGACAAGTAAGCACTATCCATGAAACCACGCCAATGTTCGTTGATGAAAAGGCGTTTATACGGCAAATTACAGATTGGTCAAGAAAGGCAGATGACTCTAATGTAATGAGCCAATTCCTGGAGTCGGCACTTCGGTATTCCGGTGCGGAAAAGGGATATATGCTGGAGAGCCATGAAGAGATTTTTACCATTGCAGATCATGCTGGCACTAGAAATGAGAGTGATGGAGAGGTTTCGTACGCGGAGGCTATCGTCCGTTATGTGGTTAAGACAGGTGATTCGGTCGTGCTTGCAAATGCTTCACGCAGTTCATACGCAGCTGATCCCTATATCACTCGCAGTAAGTCTCAGTCTGTTCTTTGTATGCCGGTTTCCTTTCCAGGAACATCATTGAAATCTGTTCTTTATTTGGAGAATAATCTGTTCTCCGATGTATTTACGAAGGAGATACTGGAAGTGCTGGATCTTATGATTGCACGTATGGTTTATTTGAAATCGTCAGAGGAATTCCTAATTCAAAGCAGTGCGTCTGCGTCTAGTAGCGATTCGGAGTACAGTCCATTAGATAACGCTGACAATACTGCAGAGCCACAGCCGCTAGTTGAACTGCTGACAAATCGTGAAGCAGAGATTTTGTATGCTTTAACCGATGGATTGTCAAATAAGGAAATCGCCTATCGTTTTGGATTAAAGGAAAGCACCGTGAAAAGTTATGTATTCCATCTATACGGAAAATTAGGCGTGAAACGGCGCAGTCAGGCCATTGCGCGTGCAAAAGAATTAGAACTGGTTACTTAGTTGTATGGGATAGGCATTTATATGTGGGAGAATACAATAATTACTCATAAGATTGGAGAGGTGAGAATGAGAGGCGGATACAGTATCCTTAGGGAAATTCATAGAAAAGATTTTATGCCTAATGGGAAGGACTATGGCCTATTAGACTATGAATTCGATAATATGATCCGTTTTCTTGAGAAACAAGGGTACCTAGAAAGAGTATTGAGAGTGGGCGACGCCTATTCGCTAAAACCAGCAAAATTAACGTTAAAGGGACTCCAGCTTCTGAAGGATAAATCTGATTATGAAGAAACCTATCCCGCAAGGAATGGTTTGATTGAATGGGTTAGATCAGAGAAAGAACATTATTCTAATTGCTAGGCTCCACCAATCACACAGAAGAGAATGTCCCAAAGATAACATGATTTGCTTAAGAAATCATGTGAATATTGAAAAAATGGCGTTACAGAGATTTATTTCTGTGACGCCTTATTTTTTATTTATTGGACATGCCACGGGCAATACTAAGCTCTAACCAGCTCTTTGGCGTACTGCTTGCCTGCCGAAAGAAGAGTAGCGCTCAGTTCTGGATCGTGAACAGACCGTGCAAGAACAAGAGTGCCGACCATTGTACTGATCAGTGCGCTGCCCTTGGTTGTGTCAATTTCCGCTAGATTGGAAATAAAAGCAATCATCCGCTCCAGTTCGTGGGTGAATACCTGCCGGACCTCTTCGGAAGAACGGGAAATTTCGCCAGAAAGAGCAGGAAGAATGCAGCCCATCTCTGTTTTGTCGCGGTGATACGGACTTAAATAATAATCGATGACACTATTGATTTTGGGATTTTGCTTCTCCTGATCAGCAGCATTCTGCAAAATGGCTATGGTATCGCTGATCGCATACCGGCAGGCTTCGGCGACCAGCTGTTCTTTGTTGTCAAAGTGTGAATAAAACCCTCCATGCGTAAGTCCTGCCCCCTTCATAATGAACGGAACACTTACATCGAGTATGCCCTTCGTGCGAAAAGCTTGGGCAGCACTTTCAACGATCTTATTCCGCACTTTCATCTTATGACCTTTGGGATACGGTATTGTAATCACTCCACAGCTTCATAATTGTATCTTCAAAATATTATAGTCGTCATAATATAGAGTGTCAATTGAGAGAGTTAGCAACGGTTAGCTAGCGGAAGGGGTTAATACGGCTGTTGACGGTTTTAAAATATGATGGTTATAATATATTACGGTCATCATATTTTAAATGGTTACATCAGGAGGGATCAGGAAATGAGTAAGCTCGAATCCGTAGAAACATTGGTCATTGGATCAGGTCCGGGAGGTTATGTGGCGGCGCTTCGTTCTTCACAGCTTGGAATGAAGACGGCGATTGTGGAACGCAGTCAGCTCGGCGGGGTCTGCACGCATGTTGGCTGTATTCCATCCAAAGCATTAATTGCAGAATCGCATCGCTATGATTTGCTCAGGCAGTTCAATCATGCGGATGCGGCAGCAGCATTTGAAATTGCGCAGCATTTCAAGCAGGGAATTGTGAAAAAGCAGGCAGGAGGAGTTAGCTATTTATTAAAGACTGCTGGTGTGAGCATTTTGGAGGGAGAGGCCAGACTGGTTGATAAACATACAGCAATTATTCAGCAAAGCGGCCGAGAGCAAACCATTTCTTTTGAAAACGCCATATTGGCAACGGGATCTCGTCCGATTGAGCTGCAAGCATTTCCGGTTGGAGGACGGATTTTATCTTCCACAGAAGCGCTGTCGCTCCCTGAAGTTCCGACCAGCTTGGTCGTTATTGGCGGCGGTTATATCGGGATCGAACTCGGCCAAATGTATGCCAAATTTGGAACAAAGGTATCGATTCTAGAAGGAGGAGAACAAGTGCTGCCGGGCTTCGAGGCAGACCTCGCGATTCCTGTGGTTCGGCAGTTGAAAGCCGATGGTATACAAATGATTACTGGGGCGACAGCACAGAAAGTGGTGCAGCATGCTGATTCAATTACACTGCATTATTTAAAAAATAAGGAGCAACATGAGGTTACAGCGGAGTATGTGTTAGTCACTATCGGCAGAAAACCAAATACAGACGGTCATTTAGGGCTTGCGAACATAGGCTTGCCCGTGACGGGCAGGGGACTGATTGAGACAGACGAACAGTGCAGAACGGTTATTCCTAATATTTTTGCCATTGGAGATATTACGGCTGGTCCGGCACTCGCCCATAAGGCTTCTTACGAAGCAAAAATTGCGGCAGAAGCCATTGCTGGTCATGCCTCTGAGGTTAATTATAAAGCCATTCCGCTCGTCGTTTTTTCTCATCCAGAGCTGGCCAGCGTTGGTTTAAATGAAACGGAAGCAAAAGCTAAGTCCATTCCGATTGTTATTGGCAAAGCTTCTTTTGCAATCAATGGAAGAGCTCTGGCATTGAGGGAGACTGAAGGGTTTGTAAAAATTTTAGCGGACTCAGCCTCAGGAATCGTGATCGGTGCACAAATCGTTGGCGTGGAGGCTTCAACACTCGTATCAGAGCTTGGCCTTGCTATCGAGATGGGGGCAACCGTGGAGGATTTGGCTTTGACCATTCATCCCCATCCGACATTGGGAGAAGTAATTATGGAGGCTGCCGAAAACGCGGTTAGAAAAACGATGAAGATAAAAAAAGAGCAGAAGATTTAACTGCGAATAGAGAATGGGAGAGATTGAGGAATGAAAATAAAAGTTGGTTTTTATATTGGGATTGCGATTGCGCTGATCGTTGGAGGTTCACTTCTTGTTGTTAAAGGAAAGGATGCTGTCAGTCTGGCTGAGATGAGGAAACAAGGTGTGCTTGAGGCGGAGCAAACGACCCTGTTTTATCAGAAAAGTCCAGGTTCGATTGTAGAGGTGGGTGTGGCTGCGGGTGACTGGGTAAAACGGGGTGATGTGTTATTCAAGGTTAAATTAGCTGAAGAAGGAGAAGAAGATGTGCTTGCACTAGATGACGGGTTGATCAGCAGGATTCCGGTTAAGCCGGGGGATCAAGTAAAACAAGGAGCGCCTATGGCGGTTTTGCAAAAAAACAACTATTATACAGATCTCTACATACAGGAAAGTGAAATCCAGAAGCTTCAGGTTGATCAAAGCATTGGTATTCATTTTCCGTATTTGGATGATCCCGCACAGGTGACTGGTATTGTGACTTCGATTTCAGCGGCTCCTCAATTTGCAAACCTGCGCATGTCACGTGAAAAAGGGCAAGCAGATTTAAGTATGTTTCTTGTCCGAATAGCTGTGGATTCAAATGCTGATTTGCTTCCGGGGATGACGGCGGAGGTGAGACTTGATGAAATCGCTGATTGACGAATGGAGGTACGTATCGGGCAGTAAGTATTTGCGTTTAATCTTTATTGGTCCGCTTGTTGCGGCCTTATTTTTTGGTTTAATGTTCTCGCATAACCAAATTAGCGAATCACCTGTTGTAGTCATTGATGAGGATCACAGCTCGTATTCGCGGCAGCTGATCTCGAAAATAAATGCTTCCCCCTACATGAAAGTTACAAATGTGTACGCGAGCCGCCTGAGCCCGGAAATAATGCTTGCAAATGAGCAGGCTGTAGCGGTCATCATGCTACCTAAGCAGCTTCAGCAGATTCAGCAGCAGGGCATATCAACGAATATCGGCATTTTAATGGATAACACGATGCCCTCAGGGTTAACCGGCATTCGGACAGCGATTCAGGAAGTCATCGCAACGGAAAATATGACCCTTTCTATGTCCCGTCTGGTTCAAAAAGGGATGGACGCCGAAACCGCTAGAGGCGTTGTTTCTCCGTTGTCTCTTCAGCAGCGGATGCTGTTTAATCCAACCACAAGCTATGTCGGCTTTATGGTGCTTGGTTTTGTAAACATTGTGGTTCTCATGATTACAACAAGCGCAGCGGGCTCTATTGCGCCTCGTTTGCGTCAGGAAGGGAAGCTCTTTGCAAACGGAAAGTCGCCCTTGCAGCTTTGGATTCGCAGTGTTCCTTACGCGGTCATGACCGCCCTTTCGCTGCTCTTATGTTATGGATTACTGAAGCAGGTGGGGGGAATGCGGTTTGAAGCGGAGCCTTATCTTTTTATTATCCCATTGCTTGTTTATGCCTTTGCATTGTCACTTATGGGGCTGTTGATCGGCTATTCTGCCAAAGATTTGTCTAAAGTCAATTTGCGAACCAGCTTCGTATTGTATCCTTCATTTCTTGCAACTGGAATTCAACTGACTCCGCTTGCTTTCCCAGAGCCATTTCAAATTTTTGCATGGGTATTGCCAATGAACTGGCTTAACCGCCTCATACGCGGGATGGCGTTTCGGGATGGAGCGCTAACAGCCTACAGTCAGGAGCTCGGAGCACTGCTAATCATTATAGGCGGCGTGTCCTTATTCACTGGATTACTGGTACTGCGGGAAGCAGGGAAAACATATTCCAGCCGGGAACGAGTCGTGAGTGCGGACATTCTGCCGAGCAGCGGTTCGTTAAATCGTTAAGTTCCTTACCCGTTCGAATAACGCCCTTGACTAAGATAGATACCCTATTTCAGTCAAGGGAACACGGGGGAATACGAGAGTTCAGATTCTCGACTGTTCGAAGGTTTGTTTATTCGCGTTTAATAAATAGTTTAAAGACACTATTTTTCAAATAATCAAGGGAGTAAAAAACAGGTTTATCGTTATCGTCATAGTGGAGCTGCTTAATAAAATAATTTCATTGCCGAGTACATCGATAGCATTCTGGTCCAACAGTTTGGAGCTGTTTAACGCGCTAGTACCACTAAAACTAATTAATGCAATAATACCTTGGCTAATAAAAATAGCACTTATCATCGTTGTGAAAGATACCATAAACAGAACCCAGAACAAATAAAACAACGAAACTATTATCGTGTCCACAAAATTAGCATTTGTAAACAATAAATTCACTTACATATGCTTTTCGGGGATCGTAGATCATTTATTCCTACGTTTTCCCTCTATTCGGGCGATTTCCTACCATATACCGAATCCACGTTCCGCGAGTTTTCATTTTAAGAGCATGTTCATCAAAATAAGGCATCATCGTTCCGTGTCAATCACCAGATTCAGAAATAAGAGGCAAGTTTTGTTTATCCTTTACCCAAAACAAAAAAACTCCAACAGCATTAACCGCTGTTAGAGTACATTACGCAAGCTGTATCGATCCAGAATAAGTACGAATATCTCCACTACTTTCTCGACTCCGCAGCATCCAAGGCATCTGCCTCATCCGAAATACGAACATGCAGCGCACCCATGCCTCTTGATGTGCTTGCTTGTGAAGTTGAATTCGGTTGTAAGAAGTCAATCATGGCTTGAATAGCTACTTGAGGATCGACAGTTTCTCCACACGTGTAGCAATCCAGCGCTGCAAAGCCTTTTTCCAGATAGGTGTGAATGGACATGTGACTCTCAGATAAAAGAATAAGAACCGTGGCGCCCTGTGGTTCGAATTGCTTGGATTGGACCGAAAGAATCGTAGCTCCACTCGCTTCAGCTGCTTGAACCATTTGTTTGCATATCAGGTCAGCTGCATTTAAGTGATCAAAATCAATACCCCAAGCATCCACAGCAACATGACCTTTAACTTGCTTGCATGTAGTCAAAGCAATCATTGCACTGATCAGCTAACTCTCAAACATAGCGAGGAATCGCTTCTGCATTTCCTCCGGGCTCACGATTTCAATAGTCGTATAAATCATCCAATAATGTCCGAACGGATCCTTCACACTTCCCGCACGGTCACCATAGAATTGATCCGTCATCGGATTAACACTTGTCGCTCCAGCCGCAATTGCCTGCTGGAACAGCTTATCCGCATTGTCGACTTGAAGTTGGACACCAACCGTTGTATTGCCCAAAGTTTCCGGCCCCAGAATACCGTAATCAGGATATTCACCTGCGAGTGATATTTTGGCTCCGCCGATTGTAATTTCAGCATGAGCCACTTTGCCACCAGGCTCTGTCAAACGGTAAATCTCTACCGCATCGAAAGCCTTCTTATAGAACTCAATCGCCTCCGCAGTATTCTTGATCCATAGGAATGGAGTTGCATTAATCATTTATTTCCACCTTCCTTTTTCCCGAATGATGAGCTATGCAATATCGCTAGATGCAATCATGTGGACTGTTCCCGCCTCATATAAATATCCTAACCGTTCTCCAAATAAGGGTATAGTAAAAAATTGACCCTATATTTAATTATTGACCGATTGATATAACATCGTCTGCGATTGAATAAAGATTTAACTGTGGATCGCAACATGATTGTGATGCCTGCCTTGCATTGAGAAATAATCTGTAGGATTAAGACTGGAGAACGCTTGAAAATCCTTAATAAAATGCATCTGATCATAATAACCGCAAGCGATAGCGACATCCAACCAATTGACGCTCTTGGCTCGGTCTATTCTATTCAATACCTCCTGAAAGCGGCGAAGTCGACAGAAGAGCTTGGGAGTTAACCCCACTTCTTCTTTAAAAACCTGGATAAACCTCCTTTGGCTTAAACCGATTTGTCCGATTACATCCGAGAGGGGTCTAGTATGAGGCAAGCTCTGAAACTCGGTAAGTGCGAAACTTACTGCCGGATGTCGTATCAGCGGTCGGGAGGCTAGCTTTATCAGACTTTCTTCAAGTATTCGAAATTTATCGACCAAAAGTTCCGATTGAAGCAACATCTCGCGCAGATCACGGGCTCTGACTCCCCACAGTGTATCCAAGGAAACATGCCTATTATGTAGTTCATTCACAGGCATTTTAAGAAATGGATAAATACCACCCGGTTTGAAATGTATGCCCAAGACCGTGGTCTCTGTGGAAGTATCAATGATGAAATATTCGGAATGCGGCCCGCAAATAACAGAGCTGCCATATGTCTGCAACGGGTCCTTATATGCTCGGTCAAACAATTTTATCTTATCTTCACGCAGGTTGATTACAACTTCTATCGAACCATCAGGCAGCGATAGCTCCTTCGAATGAGGTGGACTATATCCTTCGAAATACCAGAAGTAATCTACAAAACTTGATAAAGGAGCTTGCGGAATATACGTTTGTAACAACATAGCATATGTGCGACCAGAACCATGGAAGTTAATCCGTGGAGTCGCTCCCTCCTCTCATGTAGAGTACCAGAAAGACGTCAAACCAGCATATATCCGAACATGTTAAATAGGGCGCAGATCTTCGTTAAGTTGTGTTAGCATGTTCCACGGTGATGACGACATTTCCTTTTTTGTGCCCTTTTTCTACATACCTGTGAGCCTCAGGAATTTGTTCCAACGGATAGCATATTTATGACTGATTTTATTTTCCCCGTCTCCATAAGCTCTTTGAGGAAAACTAGATCCTTCGAACTCACCTTTGCGATCCCTTGCCCTTCAACTGTCAAGTATGTCCCGTTCTCGATGACCTTATCGGCTCCCAGAAATTTCACCATTTCTACATTTGTGGTACTGCACACACCGGTAACTTCTGCCCCATAATACTTGGCAAGCTGTATGGCGGAAGTTCCTAAGCTACAACTCCATCTTCAGGCAGACAAGTGTACTCGGAATGAGCGCGAAAACGCATCCCTGTTAATGCATACACCTGGTCACGTTACTAAAATCATGTTCTTCTCATATTATTAACTCAACTTTCGCACCTGCGAAATACTAGATAACCCTTATGGTTACAAGGAATATTAGGGATATATTGCACGTCTTGACAGAAAAACACCCTCTTTGTTCGGTATCATGGAAGTGTCGAGCAACCATGCAAACAAAGAAGGTGATGTAATTCATATGTTACACCAAGAGTCCTTGTCTGAACAGGCAAAAACACGTTTTTCTAGCGTGTTTTCATTATCGACGATTCCGTTTTAAACCTTAATCGGAGTAAGAAAGCCGAGCTGCTAGCTCGTGTATTCGACCACAAGACTGGACGCTTCACCAAGGGATTTGCCATGCTAACACTTGGTTGGTCAGATGGGTTTAGTTTTGCTCCAATTGACTTCGTCATGCTTTCTTCTGCCAAACTGGTGAATCGAATTTGCGAAATGAAGGAACATATTTACAAACGCAGTCATGGATATAAGCGTAGTCTGGAGGCACTCACCCGTAAACCGGATGCTGTCGTAGACTTGTTACAGCGTGCACTTTCTGCCGGATTTCCGTGAGTGGATCCTCGGTTTGCCTAGCTACATCAAGGGATTATTCATAGATTTAAGCTGCGAAAGTTGAGTATCTAAAATTAAAAAGCTATATTTTTTATTCACACGCAGTGACAATTATGTTCTTGCTATTCAAACAAAAATAGATTCGTTGAGCTGTAACGTGTTTTTAGCTTTCAAAAGATGGTCTGCTGTATGACAACAGAGGGTGGACATTGCAATTAGAGTTTGCTATTATTTATCCAACAATATTTTAGAACACGGTTTTATAATATAAAACCTCTTCTAGGAGGGGAGCGAGTGAAGGAATATGCCCATCATTCAAGCGTTGGATAGAGCACTGAAAATTATCGACTTATTCGATGAGCAACATATGGAGTACAAACTGTCTGAAATAAGCTCAGAAATGGATTTGCACAAAAGTACAGTTCATTCTTTGTTGAAAACGCTTCAAATTCATGATTACATTACACAGGATGAGCAGACTGGGAAATACCGCCTCGGGATGAGGTTTGTAGAGAAGGGGCAATTGCTTCTCAATCATTTTGATATTCGGGAAATCGCTAGACCGCATCTTAGGGCTTTGTCTGCTACCACTGGCCAAACGACACATTTGGTCATTATGGACGATGGAAAAGAAGGAATATACATTGATAAAGTAGAGGGCCATAAGGCCGCTATTCGTTATTCACGTATCGGTCGCAGAATACCTCTGCATAGCAGCGCCGTGGGTAAAGTATTGGCGGCTTTCCGGTCTATTAAAGATCAGGTGCAGATTGCGGAAGGACATACGTTTGTTAAGCTTACGGATAAGACGATCGACAGCCCCGAAGCTTTTTTGAAAGAGTTGGAGCAAGTCAGGAAGCAAGGCTATGCTATTGATAATGAGGAGAATGAGCCGGGGGTCCGGTGTGCGGCTGCTCCGATATACAATCATAACGGACAAGTGATAGCGGCGATGAGCATATCCACCATGGTAGCACACGTTGATGATCAAGAACTGGCACATTTAATTGACCTGATTCGGCAGGAAACGAGTGAAATTTCTCGCCAGCTAGGTTATCAGTTCTAAGATGAGCTTCCTGAGCAATAACTATTGAGTTAATGCTAGATCGACATGCGATGAAAGCAAGTCGATCTATATTATATTTTAAGAACGTCGTTTTATATTATAAAACAAGGAGAGGTTAAAATGAGAATTATTCGATATCGTGATGGCGTAGAGCAATGTTTGGCAGCAGTAACTGACGAGGATAAGGTATTCAAATTGGCGGATTCGGACTTTATATCATTCCTTGAACGAGTCGAGAAGGCAGGAAAAACACCACTTGAAGACGTGAATGATCTGATCCGTTCAAATCAGCCGCTGGATAGGGAGTTTGCTAGTCTTGAATTACTTATGCCAGTAGCTGCCCCTGAAGTATGGGCAGCCGGTGTAACCTATGCGCGCAGCAAGGAAGCTAGAAATTATGAGGCGACTGGCGGCAAGCTGAATGCATCCACCTACTATGACAAGGTGTATGATGCAGAAAGGCCAGAATTGTTCATGAAATCCACAGCAGCTCGGACGGTTGGCCATCTTGATAATGTTTGCTTGAGAAGCGACTCGAATTGGCAGGTTCCGGAACCGGAGCTTGGTTTGGTTTTAAATAAGCGAGGCCATATTGTAGGATACATTATTGGCAACGATATGAGCTGCCGCGATATTGAAGGAGAGAATCCGTTATATCTTCCGCAAGCCAAGGTTTGGAAACAATCATGCTCAATTGGACCGGTCATAAGATTAGCCGAAACGATTCAAGATCCCTACCAGTTGCAGATCACTTTGCGGATATATAGAGATGGAAAAAAAGTAGTCGATGAATCAGCAAGCACGGGACAGCTTAAACGCAAGCTGGAGGAACTCGTCTCCTTTCTGCACAGGGATAATATTGTGTACGATGGTACGATCCTCCTCACGGGTACATGTATCGTTCCTCCGAATCAGTTCACACTTGCACCTGAAGATGTCATTGAAATCGAAATCACCAGCCTTGGAACACTAGTGAATACTGCTGTTTTGGCCTAAATAGCAATTTAAAAAAGAGAGGAAGATTAAAATGGCAAATATAAATTACGCTATATATAACAACTACATTAATGGCGAATGGAGAAGCTCCGAGAGCGGCAGAACGCAGAAAAGCATAAGTCCAGCAAATAAAAACGAAGTCGTAGGTATGATCCCGGATTCGACTAAACGGGATCTAGAGGATGCTGTAGCAGCTGCAAAGGCGGCCAAGCTTGCTTGGCGTAAGCTAACGGGATCACAGCGGGGTAATTTGCTGTTCAAAGCAGCTGATATTATGGAAAGTAGAATGAATGAAATCGGTGAAGCGATGACGAGGGAAATGGGTAAGACATTACCCGAGGCGAAGGGCGAGACGGCACGTGGAGTGGCCATTCTGCGTTATTATGCAGGAGAAGGCATGCGAAAAATAGGTGATGTTATACCTTCTTCCGATCCAGATGCTTTCTTGTATACTACAAGGTCACCGCTCGGAACGGTAGGGGTGATCTCCCCTTGGAATTTCCCAGTTGCTATTCCTATTTGGAAAATCGCACCTGCATTAATATATGGGAACTCGGTCGTATGGAAGCCAGCAACGGAAACAGCGGTTACAGCAGCGAAAGTTATGCAATGCTTCCATGATGCAGGCTTACCAGCCGGTGTTCTGAATATGATCGTAGGCAGTGGCAGCGTCATTGGTCAAGGTATTGCGGAACATGCTGATATTAACGGAATCACCTTCACGGGCTCCAATGCGGTAGGGCAAGCAGTAGGGCAGGCAGCGTTGGCACGCGGGGCTAAGTATCAGCTTGAGATGGGCGGAAAAAATCCGATCCTAATTGCGGCAGATGCAGACATTGATTTTGCGGTTGAAGCGACAATTAGCGGGGGGCTTCGTTCTACTGGCCAGAAGTGCACTGCGACAAGCCGAGTTATCGTAGTAAAGGATATTTATGAGGAGTTCAAGTCGAAGCTGCTCCAGAAGGTGACTGAATTGAAGGTTGGAGATGGAATGGATGGACAGACATGGTTAGGCCCATGTGCGAATGAAAAACAAATGGAAACCGTTCTATCTTACATTAGTAAGGGTGTAGAAGAAGGGGCAGTATTGCTGTATGGCGGCACAAGACCAACTGAGGGCGCATTATCAGATGGCTTCTATGTCACGCCAGCGATTTTTGATAAAGTGACTTCAAAAATGTCGATTGCTCAAGAAGAAATATTCGGGCCTGTGCTTACACTAATCGAAGTGAATGATATTCAAGAAGCGATAGAGATTGCGAACGATACGGACTATGGTCTTAGCGCATCAATTTATACCCGTAATATCGGAAACGCTTTGCAGTTCGTTCAAGATATGGAAGCGGGTCTCATCCGTATTAATGCAGAGACAGCCGGTGTTGAGCTTCAAGCACCGTTCGGGGGTATGAAACAGTCCAGTTCGCATTCAAGGGAGCAAGGCCAAGCCGCTATTGAATTCTATACTTCAATCAAAACCGTATTCATTAAGCCATAACGACAACACAAGGGATGGATGGTGTGAAATGAATGAAGGCTTCGAAATGATAATGGGCAAAGATATCGATTCTTATTTTGACATCTATACCCATGCTCCAGGACCAAGCGGCTCCTTGCCGCTTACCCCGGATATGCTTCGTAATTCACCAAGCGGTGATTTATTCGGATTAACACAGAACGTTGGCATGGGATGGGACCCGAAGAAGCTTTTGGGAAAGCAAATACTCATTCTTGGAACCCAAGGCGGCATTCGAGATGAGGACGGCCGCCCGATCGCTCTTGGCTATCATACGGGGCATTGGGAAGTTGGAATCATGATGAAAGCCGCAGCGGAGGAAATCACAGATCTTGGAGGCGTGCCCTTCGCGGGTTTCGTTAGCGATCCTTGTGATGGCCGTTCACAAGGGACGACGGGGATGTTCGATTCACTGCCGTTCCGCAATGATGCGGCTATGGTATTAAGACGTCTTATTCGTTCCTTGCCGCAACGCTCTGCCGTATTGGGGGTAGGCACTTGTGACAAAGGATTGCCATCCATGATGTTGGCACTGGCAGGGATGGGTAAACTTCCTGGCGTAATTGTTCCTGGCGGCGTTACTCTTCCACCGACCCAAGGCGAGGATGCAGGCAAGATCCAAACGATTGGCGCGAGATATACGAATGGTGAGCTCTCGCTTGAGGAAGCGGCTGATCTCGGTTGCCGCGCGTGCGCGACACCTGGTGGAGGCTGTCAGTTCTTAGGAACAGCGGGAACGGCGCAGGTGATAGCGGAGGCTCTTGGTATGACCGTTCCTCATGCTGCACTGGCACCGTCAGGACAGCCGGTGTGGGAGGAAATGGCACGGCAATCTGCCAGAGCTGCTCTCAAAATGGCGGAGAGCGGACTGACGACAGGCCAGATTATAACGGATCATGCCATTCGAAATGCGATGGCCGTTCATGCAGCCTTCGGCGGATCTACAAATTTGCTGCTCCATATTCCTGCAATCGCACATGCGGCGGGGCTCACCCTGCCAACTGTCGCTGATTGGGCAGAAGTCAACCGCAGCGTCCCGCGATTAGTCAGCGTTCTTCCTAATGGACCAGAACATCACCCGACAGTGAGAGCTTTCCTTGCTGGCGGTGTACCTGAGGTTATGCTGCATATGCGCAAACTTGGCGTTTTGGATGAGAAGTCGCTTACGGTAACAGGCAATACGATTGGGGAGACGCTGGATTGGTGGGAATCGTCAGAACGCCGCCACCGCATGCGCCGGCATTTGCTGGAGAACGAGGGGATTGATCCAGACCGCGTCATCTTCAGCCCGGAACGCGCCAAACAAGCAGGGCTGACCTCGACTGTGACTTTCCCGACAGGAAACATTTGTCCCGAGGGCTCTGTTATTAAATCGACTGCAATTGATCCTTCAATGGTTGACAGTGATGGGGTCTATCGCCACGTCGGCAGGGCGAAAGTGTTCACGACGGAACGTGCAGCAATCCATGCGATAAAAAACAAAGGCATCGTTGCCGGGGATATTATGGTACTCATTGGGCGCGGCCCATCGGGTACGGGGATGGAAGAGACTTACCAGCTGACTTCAGCGCTTAAGCATCTGCCCTTCGGCAAAGAAGTATCACTGCTTACAGACGCACGCTTCTCGGGCGTCTCAACTGGCGCTTGTATAGGTCATATTGGACCCGAGGCTCTTGCTGGCGGACCCGTTGGCCAGCTTCGCAATGGCGATTGGATTGACATCCGTATCGACCTCCGTCAATTAGAGGGACATGTCGAAATGGTAGGCAGCGGTGAGGTGCCGGAGGATTCGGAAGTGGGAACGAATGTATTGGCTTCTAGAAAGCCTCATCCCGATCTTGCGAAAGACCCTGATCTTCCTGACGACACTCGGCTATGGGCTGCACTGCAAGCAGCGAGCGGCGGCACATGGCGGGGATGCGTCTATGACGTAGACAGAATCGTCAAACTGCTGGAAGCGGGTATGAACACGGCAGAAGGCCAGAAAATAATGAACAGTTAAACAAGATTTAAAGGAGAGTTGGGGAACATGATTAACAATCCCATACTGCGAGGATTTCATCCTGATCCATCTATCTTGCGTGTAGGAGAAGACTATTATATTGCAACTTCGACATTTGAATGGTTCCCGGGAGTACGTGTTCACCATTCCAAGGATTTGGTGAATTGGCGTCCGCTCACTTCGATATTGACACGTTCTTCACAATTGAATATGGAAGGCAACATCAATTCCGGTGGCGCGTGGGCACCATGCTTAAGCTATCATGAAGGCGTTTTCTATCTTATTTATACAGATGTAAAAAGTCGCACGGGAGCCTTCAAGGATACTCATAATTATATGGTGACGGCGGACGATATAATGGGGCCTTGGTCTGAGCCCATTTATTTGAACAGCAGCGGTTTCGATCCTTCCTTATTTCATGATGAGGATGGTCGCCAATGGCTATTGAATATGATCTGGGATCATAGGAGAGGGACAAACTCTTTCGCTGGCACTATTCTTCAGGAATACTCGAAGGAAAAGAAGAAACTTATTGGTCCTAAGAAAAATATTTTTCTAGGCACACAGCTGAGATTAACCGAAGGACCTCATTTATATAAACGAAATGGATACTATTACTTGCTGACAGCTGAAGGTGGAACGCAATATGAACACGCTGTCACGATGGCGCGTTCTCGGCATATCGATGGTCCTTATGAAGTTGATCCCGCGAATCCAATCTTGACATCTGCGGGCAAGCCGGAATTGAAATTACAAAAGGCGGGGCATGCTTCACTAGTGGAAACGCAGAACGGCGAGTGGTATATGGTTCACCTCGTCGGTCGTCCTGTGATTGATAAGCGATGTATGCTCGGCAGAGAAACGGCCATTCAGCGCTGTCATTGGACGGATGATGATTGGATCGCTGTTGACGGAGGAGCCAATTCGCCGCAATATGTGGTGCAAGCACCTCAATTGCCAACACATCCATTCCCAGCTGAACCGAGCCTCGACCACTTTGATAGAGCACAGCTTGGGCTGCAATGGAACACCCTTCGCATCCCTGCAAGTCCCGATTGGCTATCCTTAACGGAAAGGCCAGGATTCTTGCGGCTTCGCGGCCAGGAGTCCATGAGTTCAACGCATCGCCAAAGTCTTGTCGCGCGTAGACAACAATCGATGTATTGTGAAGCGGAAACATCCATTGAATACCATCCAGAGCATTATCAGCAAATGGCGGGATTGATTCTGTTCTACGATACCCGTGATTATGTCTATTTGCGCCTGACGCATCATGAGAAATTAGGTACATGTATTGGGATTGTACAATCACAAAATGGAATGTATAACGAAATACTGGATCAAGATATTCCAATTGCGGATGGAACATACCGATTGAAGGTCAGTATTCAGCGTGAAATGGCCAGGTTCATGTATGCGGGCCAGACAGGTGAATGGATTGTGATTGGCCCACAGCTTGATGTTAGCCATTTATCTGATGAATATGCTGATTATATTCGTTTTACAGGCAATTTTATCGGTGTTTGCGTCCAAGACTTAAGCGGGGAACGCAAGCATGCTGATTTCGATTATTTTCGATATGAAGAGTATGATGTTGTGCAAACGGATCATTAAATAAAGATTACAGCAGATATTACGTCTTATACGACCCATAGCTTTGTTGTGGGTTTTGTGTAAATAGAGCTGCAGGTGGACTCGGGTGGTAATACCAACAAATCCAGCTGGGAAAAATAGATTTTTTTGTTAAATACTATATATCTGAGGACCTTCCCATTTCTTTCGGTGTTAGTGGTGTGCTTAACACTTAAAGATTTGGGGAGGTACTCCTTTTTATGGGCTTAGAAATTATGAAAGAGGGACGGAATGATGAACAATGCTGTCAGATTCTTGATTAGTTCCTTACCTGGAAAAACCATCATTCGAACGATTATGTTCTCATATTTAATTGTAAACATTCTACTTTTATTGTTGCTGGGACTATTATCCGTTCAGGACTCAACTAAAAGTCTTACCAAAGAAGTCACTCAATCCAGCTACAAAATAATGGAGCAGGCAGCACGCGGGCTCAGCTTCAATCTTGAAGAAGCGACTCGCCCGCTCGTTCTTCTAACAGGCCATTATTCGGTTGGAAGCTTGATGAATCCAGGCAGGGAAATGGATATCGCAGGGCGCATCCAGCATGAGAGGAATATCGCGGACCTTGCATTTGGCGTATCTTCCTTGCAATCAATGGTAAGTGATGTTTTGATATTGGGCAAAAATGGCTATGTAAACAACCTGGATGGCAGAAAATCACTTCGGTGGGATTATCCTTTCTCCGAACAAGCTTGGTTTAGGCAGGCGATCTCGGATACTCCAAACAAAGGATTCATTACGCTTGGACTCCATACGCAGGACTATTACTTAGAAAATAATATTTCAAAATATAACATGCCGACGTTATCGATCGCTCTTCCGGTTAAAGATTATACCCTTAGAACGATCGGGGCTGTCATTGCTAATTTGGATTTAGCCAAAATCAACGGGATGTTTGAATTTAGCTCCTATCAAAACAATGAAAGCATCTTTATGATCGATGATCAGCAGACTATCATCGCCCATAAGGATAGTTCGGCAATCGGGACAAAACTTGACTTCTCAGGTATCGAGCTTATTTATGCCAGCGACTCAGGAAGTTTCGTTACCGAGCTTGGCGGAAATGAGACACTTGTTATATTCCACCCTACTGCCGTTCAGGGTTGGAGAATGATCTCGACGATTCCGATGTCTGTCATCAGAGGACAATCAGACTCACTGAAGTCAAACTTGATCGGTTTTATTTATCTTTGTTTGCTGCTCAACCTCCTCATATCCATCTTGAACACCGCTCGGATATCCCGCCCATTTGGGCAACTGCTCTCAACATTGGACAAGATTGGCGAAGACAGTATTTATATCATTAAGAATAAATACAGGTATCGCGAATTGGATTTGATAGGCGACAAATTTAGGGAACTGGTCATCCGGATCGAAACGTTGGTCAAACAAAATTATCAATCAGATATTGCACTAAAAGAGGTAGAGCTCAAAACGCTGCAGTCCCAGATCAATCCACACTTTCTATTCAATACGCTGCAACTGCTGCAAACCGAAATTGTATGTGGAAGTACGGAGGATTCCAACCATTTGGTGTTGTCATTGAGCAGTCTGCTAAGGTATTCCATAAAGCAATCGGAAGAGATGGTGGAGCTGGAACAAGAAATTCAGAACGTCAGGGATTATCTCTATATTGTGAACAAAAAATATGACGATCGAATTGACATCGAGTTTCTTATTCCGGACGAGTCGATTCTAAAAAACAGAACGATCAAGTTGATCCTGCAGCCTCTCGTAGAAAACGTGGTTTTTCATGGATTTGGCGAAAATCCGCAGTCAGCAAAAATGACGATTAGGGTTATGACAGTCAAAAAAGGAATTATGATCGTTATCCAAGACAATGGAAAAGGGATATCAAGGAGCAGAAGCCGTCAATTGGCTAGGCAATTGAAGCAACAAGACTTTAAGCCGGATGGGATAGGCCTATTCAACGTCAATCAGCGTATCCGATTGAAATTCGGACCTGATTACGGACTGAAGATTAGAAGCAGGCAAGGGATATTTACAACGGTTTATATCGTGTTGCCCAGAACGTGATATCTTCGGGGAGGTAGCGAGCATGAAATTGCTTATTGTGGACGATCAATTATCTTTGCATAGATATTTAAATAAAGTGATGGATTGGAAGGAGCTAGGGATTACGAAGGTGCAACATGCATATGACGGTGAAGAAGCGGCCAACATGGTAGAAACCTTCCGTCCCGATCTGATGATCATGGATATTCATATGCCGTTGCTCGACGGAATCGAGTCGCTGAAGCGGATTCAACATTTGGACAAAATACCGCGAACAATTATTTTAAGTGCATATGATCAATTCGAATATGCCAGGGATGCACTTCGACTTCATGTTTCCCAGTACCTGTTAAAGCCGGTCGACGCCGAATTGCTTCGGGATGCTTTGCATGAGCTGATTCAACAGTCCGTATCGGATGCTCAGAAATCGATTCGCAGTGAACTCGATCGGACGATATACGCTGGACAGATCGAAGCAGATTCGTTGATGAACTTCCAAGACTTCCTGGAATTTCTCGCCATCGAACGTTTTGCTATTTTGACATTCGAGAACAGTCTGCCATCGGACCATGATTATTCCTGCTTGCTGCAAGAACAAGCGGTCATCAAAATCCACTGTGTTATGTGTTGTAAAAACCGCAAGGAGCAAGTAGTGCTAGTCGGCGGGGGGGACGATCTGTCTAGCGGTCAATTGAGGGAATTAAGTGAATCTGTGATGAAAAAAGTGGCAGAGTCATCACCATCTCACACATTGTCTGTCGGAATCAGCTCAATTACCCAAGATGCCGCATTTCTGCCACAGCTAATTTCCGAGAGCATGCTAGCGGTAAGAGCGCCTGCTTCGGAAACCGGATCCAAGCTTCAGGATGCTGTGCGGCGGATTAAACCGTATGTAGAAACCCGATATCAAGAGGATTTATCTTTGCAATCAGTGGCAGATCGCTTCGATATAGACAAGTATCAATTAAGTCGTGCGTTCAAACAGGAATTCGGTGTGAATTATTGGGCTTATGTGATCCAGGTGCGGATGATTAAAGCCGCAGAACTACTCGTTGGAACGAATTGGAGGAACAACCACATCGCGGAGCATATCGGTTTTTTGGACGAGAGCCACTTTAGCCGCGCTTTCAAAAAGTATTTCGGCGTAACGCCTAAAGAGTACCGCGCATCGTCTATTCGACCCAATTAATCGGATTTGCTGCTAGTGCAACATTTGACAACAAATGATGCAACAATATGAATTCAGATTCAAGCGAGTTCATATTACACTCTAAATGTAAGTGCTTACAACGAGTGCTTATTACAAAAAAACGATTACATGGGGGTTAATCAAACATGAAGAAAACGTCTCTACTGCTTCTTATCACTCTCCTTTGTTTATCAGTCGTGCTCGCTGCATGCGGTAAAAACAGCAATACAGGTAATAAAGGCAATACCGGTAATGAAGGTACGGCCAACAATGCTGAAAAGGGCAATGATGCACCTAAACCAGTCAAGCTAAGCATTCTTGCATGGAACAATGAAAAAGAAATGAAGCCTGTTATAGACGGCTTCAAAGAAAAATATCCACATATTTCATTCGATTTTCAATTTGCTCCACCGGTAAAGGATTACATTGCTAAGCTTCAGACGATGCTGTTGTCCAATACGGCACCTGATATTTTCATCATTGCCGCAGAAAACCGCAATGAGATTATCGATGGCGGTTACGCGCTCGATTTGACTGACGAACCATTCATGTCCGTTATGTTGGACAGTAACAAACCGATGCTAAGTAAAGATGGAAGAACATATGCCTTCACTCAAAGCGGATGGGCAGGCGGCTTGTTTTATAACAAACAATTGTTTCAAAAAGCTGGCATCACTAAATTGCCAGAAACATGGGATGAGTTCATCCAGGACTGCTTGAAGCTTAAAGAAGCGGGCATCATTCCACTCTATGACAGAATGCATGATATTACGATTATTCATTCCGCCATGTTCGGCAGCAATGTACTAACGAAAGACCCAACGTTCGACGAGAAGCTGTTTAAGGGCGAGGCAACATTTGCTGAAGGATGGACTGAAGTGCTAACGATGTGGAAGGAAGGGCTTATCGATAATAAAATTTTGACGCCAGATATGATTGGACTAACCGGTGACCAAGTAATGAACGAGTTCTCCCTTGGCAACGTAGCGATGTTCCCTGGCGGCCCTTGGAACATTGCCACAATTGAGAAAACGAATCCCGATATTGAGTTCGAAATTATGCCGATTCCAGGAAAAGAACCCGGCAACAAATATTACAACGGTGCTCCTGGTGTAGGTTTCGCTGTCAACAGTAAAACGAAAAACAAGGAAGAAGCTTTGCTGTTCCTCGAATATATGACAACGCAAGAAGGGTTGAAGCAATTCGAGGAAGGCACTGGCGGCATCATTACAGCTCACGGTTATGAAAGCAAAGTCCACCCGGCGTATGCACCAGCATATAACGATGGGCTGATGGCAGGAAAAATTTATTTGCCAATGGTATCGTGGGACAGACATCAAGAAGCGCTGCGCAACCAATTCCTTGTATCGATCCAAGATATAGCCGTAAACAAAATAACACCGGAGCAAGCAACGGCTTCACTAGATAAGAAACTGAAAGAAATGGAAAATAAATAATCGGAAGTAGTTAAAGTAGAGGGTATGTTGAAGCCTACTACCCTCTCTTCAACTATTTACACCTTGATCCTCTATTAATTGAATGCTTCCAATGCAGTTTTATCGATTGCCGACATCATCAATCAAAGTCTCAAAGGAGGCAAATTATGGTCAAATATGTTCGTCAACTACAGTTTCTATTGTTTTTGCTTCCGATTCTAGCTATATACTCATTGTTTACGATCTATCCGCTGATCAAATCGTTTTTCTTGAGCTTTACTAATTTTGATGGATATACGGAGGCATATGATTTTATTGGCTTGAAAAACTATGTGCGGATATTTAGTGATGATGCGATTACATCCGCCATTTCCTATACGTTATTTTTTACTTTTGGCAAGGCTTTGCTTGTTACGTTGTTAGCTATCCCGCTCGCTATGATATTGGATCAAAAATTTTTAACGAGAAACATTCATCGCGCCATCTTTTTCTTTCCGTCGATTCCAAGCGGCTTGCTGCTTGCCTATATTTGGGGATTTATCCTTGCACCGATTGGGTCAGGGGTACTGAACTCCGTCCTTAGTGAGCTGTTTAACATCGGTCCTCAGCCATGGCTATCCGCCCCGTTGCTAGCGAAACTGTCAACAATCGTCGTGGCAACATGGGCGATAACAGGATGGCACGCAGTGTTGTATTTGGCATTTCTGCAATCCATTCCGAAAGATTATTATGAAGCTGCCTCAATAGATGGGGCGAATCGTTTACAACAAATTCGGTTTATAACTTTTCCACTGCTGGCACCTGCGATGACGGTCAGCGTCATGCTGCTGCTTACCGGCGGTCTCAAAGTATTCGAAATTCCATTCGCATTGACAAAGGGCGGGCCTGGCTATGAAACTTACTCGATAACCCAGGTCATCGTATTAAGGGGAATATCTGAAACACAATACGGTCTAGCATCGGCAATGTCGATCGTCTTCTTCCTAATAGTGTTAGCGATTGCTATCTTCCAAGTTACAGTAATGCAACGAAGGGAGCAGGGCATACAATGAAAAAAACCTTTGAAAAACGGTTATGGATTCTAGACATTATCATGCTCCCTGCAGGATTAATAGCGTTCTTTCCGTTTTATTTAATCATTGTCAACACATTCAAAACGATGCAAGATGCCGCAAGAAGCCCGATGGCTCTTCCTTCGAAATGGATCTTTAAAAACTATATTCAGGTTTTCGAGGAAACATCGATCTTGCAAAGCTTTTGGAACAGTTTTATAATCACCGTCTGTTCTGTCGTATTGATCGTTTTGATTGGTGCGATGGCGGCATACCCGGTTGTGTTCAATGCGAATCGATTAACACGGTTTGCTATGCTCTATTTGCTTGCCGGATTTATGATTCCTTTCCAAGCGACTCTCATTCCCTTGTTCCAGCTGATGAGTGATTTGCACCTGATCGACAAAATATCCGGTTTGATCATTCTGTACACGAGCGGCTCTGTGTTCGTCTTTTTCCTAATGACGGGCTATATGAAGTCGATACCCCGGGAGCTGCCCGAAGCGGCCGTCATCGATGGCTGTAGTGTATGGGGCATCTTCTGGCGGATCATCTTTCCGCTGCTAAAGCCCATTACGATAACGAGCATCATTTTTCAGACGATGTGGATATGGAACGACTTTTTGGCACCTATGCTGTTTTTGAACTCATCCTCCAAATCGACACTCGTTCTGCAAATCTATAAAGCTAAAGGCGAATTTACCGTTGATTGGCCGATGTTCATGACACTTACGGTCATCACATTGGTGCCGATATTCATCTTCTTTATTATTATGCAAAAGCATATCGTCAAGGGTATCGCTGCTGGCGCTGTCAAAGGCTGACATGTATTAAATCAATAGATTTGTTAGAAACGCCTGATTCTATAATCGGGCGTTTTTCACTAATTGTAAGTTTAATTCCAAAGGGAATGTTTTATCGAGGGAGAACAAGATGGGACTTGCAACGTTTGTTTAAAAAGGGAAGCGGTGTAGACAACCGCTTCCTTTTTGTTTATCTTTCATATAGGTTTGATTTAAGAAAGGGGTTCTATTGCACTCATGTGGCTTACTTATTCAGTGTTTGCAGCCTTATGTTTTGGCTTGCGAGGCATTCTGTACCATTGGACGAGTCAGAAGCCGCTTAACCGTAACTTGTTGCTATGCGGTGCGTTTACTATGGGAGCGCTCGTAAATGGAATTTGCGCGTTAGTGTTCTCATCGAACTGGACTCTCGCGGCGTTGATAGGCATTCAAATGGGCTTGTTTTCATTCGGTGCGAATGCCAGTATGTTCAAGGGGTTTGCAGTCGGCAAGGCTTCACTTGTAGCGATACTAACGGCATTGCCTTCAGTCGTTGTTGTGATCGTTGCGTTTGGACTTTGGGGAGAAAAACTCCATGCGATGCAATTCATTGCATTTGTCGTGATTGTTGGCGGAGTGCTTCTCGTTCGGCTATCGAATGACATCTCGCTGCGCAATTTGCAAGGAGCACAGTGGGGGCTGCTGGCCATGCTGCTGTTTGCAGCAAATGATTTGTCAGGCAAATGGTCAACAATTATGGAAGCAGATTTGTTTCCTACCATGTTTTTTATGTTTTTGACGGGCGCATCGTGTTTTGGTATATGGTGGCTGCGAGATCTGCAAGCGGAGAGAGCTAGAAGAGCGTTGTCGCTGCTGGGTGCGGTAACTGCCCGGGGGGAAATGCGTGTGTCACAGCATTCTTCCAGCGTTAGTTTAACCGCTAAGCCACCAGCTTGGAGCGGCAAAAAAACGTTTCTTATTGGTTTGGCCGTCGGCACAACTAACGCTGTCGGCATGATGCTTATTGTAACCGCATTTGATCTTGGCAAAGCGGGGCTAGTATCTGCTGTCACAGCTCTAAACGTTCTGATTGTGCTGCTCTATACACGATTCGTTGTGAAAGAGAAGTTCACGAAGATAGAGATCACCGGCATTTCACTTGCCTTCGCGGGTATCTTGCTGATGCGATTATTCGGATCGTAAAAAATAATGGATAGAGGAAGCTTTGCATGGGCTAAGAAGTTAAGCCTGTGCAGAGCTTTTTTTGTGGATGATATTGACAATTTAGGTGGGTTCATTTAAATTAATGTTTAATGATTGTTAAATGACTTTTGTATATTGTTTAAATAACATTAAACGAATACTTAACGAAGTATGGAGGCGTTAATTATTTTAGACTGGAAAATAGCAGCCAAAAGATTACATTTTTCTTATCATGAGCCTATTGAATTTTTAGTCACGATGAAATTTGTTGCGCAATTCGAGCATATGAAGGCTTTCGCGCGCGAGATTCATTTTACACTGGATGATGAAATGATTCGTATGGCGGAGACCGCGAATGCGAGCATGAGCAATTATGTGAAAGCAGAGATAGCTGCCCTGTTTGGTGACAACATGTTTAAAGAGCGGCTTGACTATGTCATGGTTATGCTGTTTGTAGAGGAACGAGACAAGCTGAATAGTTCTGAAGATTTTCTGGCGTTTTACCGTGACAAGCCTGCAAGCGAGCTCGTCTTCCACCTGGCAGCTGCGAAATATAATGACGAGAACATGGAATGGACGAAGGGGAGAGACTGGGGAGCCATCTCGAAGGATGCGGAGCTGCTTTACGAGCTCGTTGCGGGATGTGAGCTGCCTGATCAAGCGGAGCATGCGGCACTGCTGGAACATATTCGATTTTCTGCGGAATACAAACAGCGGACTCTGTTTATAATGGAGCAGTTTCATCGTTATGCCTATATGCCTATGCGAGATCGCTTGAAGGAGCTTGGCGAAGCTGGAGCTGTGAAATATCGTGCCTTATTTGATGAACAGCCAGAGCGCGCGATCCGCGATATTACGAAGATGGATGTTGATCTGGTCGATAAAGAGACAGCCGTACATGTTAGTTATTTTTCGCAGGTGCGTGTTGGCATTCATCGTGATGACCGTGAAGGACATTCCAATTTGGTGGTGATTGGAATCAACAATGACGCTTTTGCATGGCGTAACGAGGATCAAGAGACGATTGAGCGTTTCTTGAAGGTTATTGCCGATAGGCGAAGGCTGGAATTGATTGAGCTGCTTCGCCATAAAAATTACTATGGCAATGAGCTTGCTCAGGAAATGGGCTTAACGCCTGCTGCTATAAGCTATCATACGAATATGTTGTTTGATCTAAATCTCATTCAGCTGATTCGGGTAGATAATCGCATCTATTATGAGCTCGACAAAGAAAAAATCGCTTATTACTGGGAGCAAACAAGGCGCAAGCTGCTGCCGTAATACATAAGGGAGTGAATGAGATTGGGTGAGTATGTATACGAGCTAAAGGGAGTAAGTCAGGTATATAAGAAAGGCAAAACGATGGTCACAGCCAATGATAATATCTCGCTTACGATTCGTGAAGGAGAGATACTCGGCGTGCTCGGCCCGAATGGGGCGGGCAAGTCAACGCTCATTAAACAAATGGTCGGTCAATTGAAACCTACCAAAGGACAGGTTTTGTTTTGCGGCGAGGATGTGATGAAGAATACGCGTCACGTATCCGGCATGGTGGCTTATTACGCACAGGAGCCGCATGTGCTGTCAGCGCTGAAAGTGCACGAAGCGCTTTCTTTTACGGGCAGGCTAAGAGGGATGCCAGCATCAGAGGCAGAAAAGCAGGCGAAGGAATTATTAGAGCAATTTGATATGGCGGATGTAAGAAACAAGCTGCTGAAGCAGCTGTCCGGGGGACAGAAACGATTGATCGGTATTGGTACAGCGCTAATTGGCCGTTCACCTGTGCTTATCTTTGATGAACCTACCAATGAGCTTGATCCGAAAAAAAGGCGGCTCGTTTGGAATTTAATCCAAGAACGCAATCGCGAAGGCGCGACGATTATTTTGGTCACGCATAATGTGCTGGAGGCTGAGCAGGTTGTAGACAGAGCGGCTGTTATCAATCATGGCAGGCTGCTGGCGATTGATCATGTAGCAACGTTAAAGCAGAAGGTTGATCAGCGCTTGAAGTTTGAGCTTACGACAGAGAATGGGCGTCGTGCCGAAGCTGCTGCTGCCCTTTATCATTACGGGATCGTGCAGGAGAGCGGCGAGAATCGTTTGCTGCTGCTAGTTGAGAAGAATGTTGCCGGCAGAGTGCTAGAGTATATTATCGACCATACAGAACTGCCGATTTTGGAATATGCCGTAGTGCCTCCAAGCTTAGAGGATGTTTATTTCCATATTGATGATTTGGCGATGAAGGAGGTATCCGCATCATGAATGGAACACCACTTGGCTTGCGGCACATGCAGTCCATACAACTATCTGGACCGAAGCGATTATGGACGGAGCTGGAAATTTTATTCCGCATTCAATTTGCGCTTATACGTGACAGCTGGGTAATCGTTGTGCTGCTGGCAACGATGTTTCCGCTCACGACGATTTTATTTATGCGTTTCTTTATCGCTGACCCAGCCCCGGAGATGATGGTTCAAATCATTGCGGGCAATATGATATTTAGCGTCATTATTATGGGCTTAAACAGTATGGGGCAAGAAATATCGATGCAAAAGCATCAGGGACATTTTACATTTTATGCATCGCTTCCAATTCGGAAAATAAACTTCGTAGCCGCTAATTTGCTGCGCGGGCTTATGAGCACGATTCCATCCTTCGTATTGCTGGGTGTCATTGGTTATTTTGTTTATGGCGTAGACCTTCATCTATCATGGGGTTTGCCAGTCGTTATGCTGCTGTCGCTGACGAGTGTGGTAGGGCTCGGCGTATGCATAGGCTTCTGGTCGCCGAATCAGCAGTTGACCAGTATGCTTGCTCAGCTGCTTATGATGGTTGTAACCTTTCTATCTCCAGTCATGGTAGAGCTCAATCAGCTGCCTAAAGCGCTGCAGGTCGTCTCGTATATTTTCCCTACAACTTATGCAGCGGACGCCATGCGCGTAGTTTTGCTTCATGGCTGGACACAGGGGGTCATGCTGGATTGCCTCATGATGCTTCTCTACACAGCTATGACAATGGTCATCGTTAATCGATTGGTCAGCTGGCGAGTTTAATATGTAAAAAAAGGCTGCCCTGCACAGGTTGTGAAAACCTTGTGGAGGCAGCCTTTTTACTTTGATTCTGCTTTATTATTGTTGGCCGGGACGAATACGGACGACTCCGATGTCTGTTGCATTGATTGCAAATGCATTTCCGCCTTGATTAATGGATGCATGTGCGTTTTGCTTGACATTAACAAAGGTTTTACCGTTGTTTTTCTTTACTGTGTTGCCCTGCTTAGAATGTTTAAAGGACATGTTATCACCTCCTTTGAGGCGTGTGTAAAATATTGCTGCTTAGTGGAGGGATGAGGGATGAGAGATGAGAGGGAACTAGCTGCGCTTTGATTTTTTGAAAATTTGCACAGTAGCTGCATTGCTTGCCAGCACATTGCCCTGCTGTGCACTTGCTTCGGATGATTGATAAATATTAATGATCAAATATTTGTTTTTGCCTACGCGGTACTTAATAGTTTTCACACTTGAACGAACCATCTATGAGCCTCCCTTACTAGCAAGTTTCTCTTTACTAGATAACATATGAGAGAAACAGGCGGCCTGTATCCGCTAATATTAACCGTCAAATCTATCAATTATTCATTCCTTTTGTAATGCGAGGGTGTCATGCCTGTTAATTTCTTAAACATACGGTGAAAATGCGGAAGGCTTTCAAAGCCGCATTGCTCGGCTATTTCGGCAATATTGGCATCGCTCTCCATCAAAAGTTCTTTCGCACGGATGATTCGTTTGGTCGTGACATATTCCGTAACGTTCATGCTGGTTAGTTTTTTGAAAACACGCGAAAAATGAGCGGGCGTAACCGATGCGCGTTTGGCAAGCTGTGACAACCCAAGAGGGCTGCTCGGATGCTCATCGATATAGGTTAATACAGCGGTCATCCAGCTTGGAGCGGATGAGGATACCGTTTGGCCTTCTTCAGAGGGAGCGAGGATGCGCCCGAGGAACAGCAATATTTGCTGGAGATGAAGAAGGATAGCTAGACGATTGCCTGGCAGCTTGTCCATTTCCTCCAAATGTATCCGATCGATTAAATCGACTATTTGTTGTTTCTCTTCAGCAGATGCCTTCGACAGCTTGTACGCCTTATGGCGCTTAGCTTGCTCGAAGCAGCGCAAATAGGAGAAAGGATCGCCAAGTGGCGGACTGTGCACGAGTGAAGCATTAAAGAAAAGCGCAGTTGATGTTTTCGGGTCATTCGAATCTGGAAAGGAGCGATGGATTGTGTTTCCTGGAATAAGGAAGATGTCGCCGGGAACAGCATCATAAAACGTCTGATCGATAAAGAACGTACCTTTGCCGCTATAAATATAGACGAGTTCATACCAATCGTGTATATGATCAGGCAATTCGTTTTGCGCGCTCTTGGTGTCACGATATACGCATTCAAACGGAAACGGTGTATGGGCATCGAACCTTTTACGATAGGGATTCATAGCTTTCCCTCACTCTCCTGTATGAATTGATAACGCCCACTTCTCTTCGATAAGTTGTTTATTAGACAACATTTCAGTATGGCTTTCTTTTAAAACAAATCCATTTTTAGCATAGATTCGTCTTGCTGTTACGAGCTCACTGTTGGTCCAGAGGATGATGGTTTTGAAAGCTAACCGCTTACAGAAATCAATCGCCGTTTGCACCAGCTGCTGCCCATAACCAGCTCCTCTTACGTCAGGCTCAATGAGAAACAAACCAAGCTGAGCGGTTTCCTCATTTACTTTATGAATACTAATCGAACCAGACTGCTTTCCTTCGCTTTCCAAAATCCAAATGTTCTCATTAGGATCTGACCTCTCGATAAAACCATGTACACGATCAGCAATAAACGCTCGGAAAGAAAGATCGTAGTGGAACTCCTTATTGTAAAGATTGTAGTGGGAGTTAATGATGTAATCTACATCTTCTAATTTATACGGACGGATCATCCGATCACCTTTTCCATTCTATTTTAAGTTTCAAAAAGCGCTAGTCCTCCTAGCGTCAGCCTGATTGTAACAAATATCAAAAAAGAGTACAAATATGCATGAATTGATTATTTCAGCTATCAATATTGTTTTTTATAATGAAGAGGAAGCTACTTTGTTAGAAAAGAGGCTGATGAGATGAGAATAGATTCGCATCAACATTATTGGAAGATTGAACGAGGGGATTACGGCTGGATCACACCAGACATTCCGGTGCTTTACCGCGATTTTTTGCCTCAGCATTTGGAGCCTCATCTAAATAAACATAAGCTGGACGGTACGATTGTTGTGCAGGCGGCAGCGACGCTTGCAGAAACGGATTATTTGCTGACATTAAGCGAGTCATCCGATACGATATTAGGCGTTGTCGCATGGCTGGATCTTGCCGATCCGGATTATCGCAATCATTACGAGCGTTTTGCGCAGCATCCGAAATGTGTAGGCTTCCGTGTCATGATTCAGGAGATGCCCGATGCGAATGCGATTTTAGCACCAAGCTATTTGGAAGCGTTCACATATTTTGCAGACAAAGGAATACCGATAGATTTGTTAGTTGTGTCGCATCAGCTTACTCCTCTAGTTGAACTGCTGGATAAAGTGCCAGGCCTTCATGCGGTCATTGACCATATCGCGAAGCCTAGAATAAAAGCTGGGGAGCTTGAGCCTTGGAAAAGCCAGATTAGCCAAATGGCTGCTCATCCTAATCTATTTTGCAAGCTCTCGGGAATGGTCACAGAGGCGGATCATGATAATTGGCAGCCAGCTGATTTCTTGCCCTATATCGAGCATACGCTCGAAGCATTTGGTTACAAGCGGGTCATGTTTGGCAGCGATTGGCCGGTCAGCTTGCTTGCGGCAAGCTACGACGAGGTTGTATCCGTGCTTGAACAGGCGCTGCCGCAGACATGGACGGAATTAGAGCGAGAGCGGTTGTTTGGACGAAACGCAAAGGAGTTTTATCGAATATGAATACTTTAAACGAGCAGCAATTAAATGAAGAACAGACACAGCAATATAGGGCAATGAAGCAAGCTAAGATTACGGTACTGCAAATTGGCGAAGGCAATTTTTTGCGCGGCTTTTTTGACTGGATGATTCAAGCTTGCAAGAATCAAGGCTTATACGAGGGAAGCATTGCGGTGACGCAGCCGCGTCCCGGAGGCAAACCAAAGATTGATGCGCTGGCAGAACAGGACGGTCTATATACGCTTGTTGTTCGCGGTTTGGAGAATGGTGCCAGCGTGGAGCGTACAGAGATTGTTTCTGTGTTTAGCAAAGTATTTGATCCGTATTCCAATTGGGATGAATATCTCGTTTTGGCCGAAAGCCCAGACTTGCAGGTTGTCGTATCCAACACGACGGAAGCGGGACTTGTTTATCGACCGGAGGAGCTCATCGAGGGACAACCGATTCAGTCGTTTCCCGGCAAGCTGACACAGCTGCTGTACCGCAGATTTAATTATTTTAAAGGCGATCCGAAGCGCGGCTTAGTATGCTTGCCTTGCGAGCTACTGGAACGTAATGGCGATGAGCTTCGCAGCTGTATTTTGCGCTATAGCGATGATTGGGGATATTCCGAAGAATTCAAACATTGGGTTACTCAGCATAACCGTTTTCTGAACTCATTAGTCGATCGCATTGTAACTGGTTATCCCGATGCAGCGCAGGCCGAAGCTTGGTTTGGTGAATGGGGTTACTCCGATTCCATGCTGAGCACAGCAGAGCCATATCATTTATGGGCGATTGAGACAGGACCGGAGCTTGATGAGCTGCTCCCACTGCGCAAGGCGGGTCTGAATGTACATTATGTCGAGGATTTGAAGCCTTTCCAGCTGAGGAAGGTACGAATTTTGAATGGTGCACACACGTTAATGACGCCGCTTGGCTTGCTGCGTGATATGGAGCAGGTGCGGGAAGCGATGGAGGATACAGTGCTTGGTCCTCTGGTGAGAGCAACAGTAGAGACAGAAATTATTCCGTCACTTGCCATTTCTGAAGAGGAGCTGCACGCCTATGCACAGGATGTTTATGAACGTTTTCTTAATCCGTTCATTCGTCATCGACTTGCGGATATTGCGATGAACAGCTTAAGTAAATTTAAAGTGCGTCTGCTTCCATCCCTGCTTCATTATGCAGAAGATGGTAATATGCTGCCAACTGGGCTTATACAAGGTTTTGCTGGTTTGTTGCGGTATTACAAAGTAATGCCTGGTGAGACAGGTTACGAAGGGAAAACGTTAAGCGGATTGTCGTACGTGGTGCGGGATGATGCCAGCTTGCTTGCCATCATTGCGTCTATATGGGCGGAAGCGAAAGAGCAGAAATGGCCGCTGGAACAGACCGTATCTAGACTGCTGCACTTGGAAAACGTGTGGGGATGTGATTTGGCGGCACTATGGCCAGAACTAGCAGCTGCGGTAAGCACGAGCATAGAGGAAATGGAGCGAGTAGCGAATGAATAGCTGGATTCGATTGCATGAGGATGATCATGTCGTTATTGCGCTGCAGCCATTTGCAAAAGGGGATAAGCTGACGCTTGAATCGGGGCTAGTTCTTGAGCTGCAAGATGAGGTGCCGAAGGGTCATAAGGTGCTGACGCGAGCTGTCCGCAAAGGGGAGCATGTGCTCAAGTTTGGTTACTCGATTGGAGTTGCGAAGGAAGATATTGAGCCAGGCAGCTGGATTCATACCCATAACATGGGCACGGGCTTAAAAGGATTTCTCGATTATTCGTATGAGCAGACTACGTCGCCAGCAGAAGTGAAAGCAGTATCGCGTGATGCTGATCGTACCTTTCAAGGCTTTATTCGCGAGAATGGCGATGTCGGTATACGAAACGAAATTTGGATTATTAACACGGTCGGCTGCATTAATAAAACCTGTGAGATTGTAGCAAGAAAAGCACATGCGCTTTATGAAGGACGTGTGGATGGGGTGTACCATTTTGCACATCCGTTCGGCTGCTCGCAGCTTGGCGATGATCTTGTGCACACACAGAAGCTGCTTGCCTCACTCGTAAACCATCCGAACGCAGCTGGCGTACTCGTTATCGGTTTAGGCTGTGAGAACAATCAGATTGATGAGTTCAAGCGGGCAATTGGCGAACATAGCGCGGAACGAGTGAAATTTCTCAAGTCGCAAGAGGCAGAGGATGAGATCGAGGACGCGCTGGGACTGGTAGAAGAGCTCGTAAGTTATACAGAACGATTCAAGCGCGAGCCGGTTTCCGTATCGAAGCTGAAGCTTGGCCTGAAATGCGGCGGCTCGGATGGCTTGTCCGGCATAACGGCGAATCCGCTCGTAGGCGCGGTATCGGATCGTTTGATCGAAGCGGGCGGTACAGCTATATTGACCGAGGTGCCTGAGATGTTTGGCGCGGAGACGATATTGATGAGTCGCGCAGCAAATGAGCAGGTATTTCACAAAATTGTTCATCTAATAAACGATTTCAAGCAATATTTTATAAAGCATGATCAAGAAATTTATGAGAATCCATCGCCCGGCAATAAGGCAGGGGGCATCAGTACGTTAGAGGAAAAATCACTCGGCTGCACTCAAAAGGGCGGACACGCTATTGTAAGGGATGTTGTGCCTTATGGGGAGCGCATTACGAGCAGCGGTCTCAATTTATTAGAAGCGCCTGGCAATGATCTGGTATCGGTTACGGCACTATCAGCCGGAGGAGCGCATATCGTGCTGTTCACAACAGGACGGGGAACGCCGTTTGGCGGGCCGGTTCCAACGGTGAAGATTGCGACGAATAGTGAGCTTGCTGCCCGCAAGAAAAACTGGATCGACTTTAACGCAGGTGAGCTGCTTGAGAGCAAAAGCATGGAGACGCTGACCGATGAGCTGTGGGAGCAATTAATCAGCTTAGCTTCAGGCGAGCTGCAAACCCACAATGAGCGAAACGGGTTTAAAGAAATCGCGATTTTTAAAGACGGCGTTATTTTGTAAAAGCGGCGGCGAACGGTGATCGACGGCAATAACAGATTGATTCTCAAAATCGGAGTGGATATAAATGAAATATCGTAAACTTGGCAAGACGGGACTCGAGGTGTCAGCTCTCAGCTTTGGTGCATCCTCGCTAGGTTCTGTATTTCGAGAGACGGACGAAGCAGAAAGCATTCGTACCGTGCAAACTGCGGTAGATATGGGCATTAATCTGATCGACGTTTCGCCATATTATGGCTTAACGAAAGCAGAGACGGTGCTTGGCAAGGCGATAACTGAGATTGCGAGAGATCGGTTTATTCTGACAACGAAGGCTGGAAGGTATGGAGAGGATGAGTTCGATTTCTCGGAACAGCGTATCATCCGTAGTGTGGATGAAAGCCTGGCTAGGCTGCAGACGGATTATATCGATATATTGTTTTTGCATGATATTGAATTTGTGCCCTTCGAGCAAGTTGCAGAGGGTGCGTTCTTAGCACTCGATAAGCTGAAACAGCAGGGGAAAATCCGATACTCGGGCGTATCCGGACTTCCGCTTGCTGTATTTGAGAAATCGCTGGCGTATACCGAGCTCGATGCTGTACTTTCTTATTGCCATTATTCTTTAAATGATACCTCTTTGCTGGAGCTATTGCCGCTTCTGGAGCAAAAGCAGGTTGGGCTTGTTAGTGCATCGCCGCTTTCGATGGGCTTGCTTGGCAATCGCGCAGTTGCGAGTTGGCATCCTGCTGGTGAACAGATACGTGCTTTATGTGCGAAAGCAGCCGAGTATTGTGCTGCTAAGGGCGAGGATATCGCCAAGCTGGCTGTACAATTCGCCACGGCGAATGAACGAATCCCAACAACGCTGGTGAGTACAGCTAATCCGGCTAATATCCGTAAAAACATAGAATGGACGGACGAGCCGATTAATGAACAGCTGCTGCGAGAGGTTCTTGCAATATTGGAGCCGATTCATAACCTTAGCTGGAAAAGTGGAGGAGAAGAATACAATACAAGAATCGACATATAAGGGAGAGCTGCAGGGTGAGAGCAATCGTATGTGAACAAATCGATCAGCTAAGGCTGGTTGAGCAAGAGGAGCCTGTCCTGCAGCCGGGGGCTGCAGTCGTTCGTATTCGGAGAATAGGAATTTGCGGAACCGACCTGCATGCATATAAAGGAAATCAACCTTTCTTCTCTTATCCACGCGTACTGGGTCATGAGCTGGCTGGCATCGTTGAGCAGGTGGATGATCAGCAAGGCAAGATCAAAGCGGGCGATCAGGTTAGCATCATTCCATATATGCACTGCGGGACATGTATTGCATGCCGCAATGGGAAAACGAATTGCTGCACGGACATGAAGGTGCTAGGCGTGCATATTGATGGCGGCATGCGCGAGCTAGTTGTCGTACCGACTACGCATTTGCTCGTGACGAACGACCTGACGCTTGATCAATCGGCCGTGCTGGAGCCGCTGAGCATTGGCGCGCATGCCGTTCGCCGAGCGGAGCTTCGAGCTGGCGAAACGGTGCTCGTTATTGGTTCTGGGCCGATTGGGCTTGGTGTCATGGCGTTTGCCAAGCATCGCGGTGCGCGGGTGATCGCAATGGATATTCAGGAGGATCGCCTAGCCTTTTGCAAGCAATGGGCGAAGGTGGATGAGACGGTTAATGCTTTGGAAGACGCTGCGGCTAAAATTTCAGAATTAACAGATGGAGATTTTCCAACCGTTGTATTCGATGCTACCGGCAGCGCAAGATCGATGAGCGATGCATTTAGTTTTGTCGCACACGGAGGTAAGCTTGTCTACGTTGGCCTCGTCAAAGCAGAGCTTTCCTTCAACGATCCCGAGTTTCACAAGCGGGAGATGACATTAATGGGAAGCCGAAATGCGACTATTGAGGACTTCTCAGCAGTTCAAGAAGCTGTGCGAAGCGGCAGCATTGATGTGGCTAGTTTCATTACGCATCGTGTGGCGTTTGCGGAAATGATCAACCACTTCGATAGCTGGTTGAAGCCAGAATCAAAGGTTATTAAAGCGATTGTGGAATTATAGCCAAGATATCGCAACTATTATAGAAAGTCCGGTCAACAGGCGCTGGTGCCTTGAGCCGGGCTTTTTACGTGTTAGTGTGCAGTGGTGATGCTGCTTGGTAATGAATGATTATAATCATTTTGTGCGTTGACAAAATGTGTACCCAGAATTATGATAGGTAGCCAACTGCCAAAAAATAGGTTGTTCAAAGGGGTTTAACAAACAGAAACGAGGAGGGAACACGATGCTAAAAACAGAAAAAGCTGCGGAAGCCGATAGGCCATCGCAGCAGATGAGCGAACAGGCTCGCAAGCAGGCGGACAAAGGAAAACAGAAGGCTGAGCTGAATGAATCAAAAAGCTCCTACATTTGGGCGCTAAAGTTTTTGACGCCTTATAAGAAGCAAATCGCAGCACTTGCGGCCTGCGGTACGATGGCGGTGCTTGGTGAAACATTAACGCCAAAGATGATCCAATATGTTATCGATCATGTCGTAGTCAACAAAGATACCTCGCTTTTTATGATGATTTTGGGAGCGCTTGTAGCTATCAATTTGCTCATGCTTATCGCTAAAAATTACCGTAATTTACTTCAGCGGACAATTGGCGAATTAGCATCCCGCGATATGCAAACGGCGATTTTCAAGCATTTGCGCAAGCTCGGCTTTGCTCATTATGAGCGGCACCCTGCAGGTGAGACGCTGTCGATGTTTAACTCCGAGGTAGCTTCGGTTCAGAAAATATATCGCAATGTCCTCCCGAGCGTCATCGAAAACTTGCTTTTTATAGCGGTAGCTATTTGTTTGCTGCTCAGCATTAGCGGCTGGTTATGCCTCATCATGCTGCCAACATTCGGGCTTTATTATTTGTTTGGTCCTTATTTTGAACGGAAAGCTTCCCTTTACGGGAGAGAATCCGGTCAATCACGAATTGCCTATAATCAATCGGTTTACGAAAGCATATCCGGCTTGCGCGAATTTCGAGCGTTTGGCTCGCAGCCCTGGTACCATGGACGGACGCTCGGGAAACATAAAGAGTGGTCGCATGTTTACTTGCTCGCTGCTACGTATAGCTTCGGGCGAGGCAGCTTTCGGCGGTTCACATTTTATTTGGGAGCCATTGCATTATTTATTACGGGCTACTACTCTCTCCAAAATAATTGGATTACGTTAGGCGGTTTTATCGCCTTTACCCTCTTATACATGACGACGATGTTCCGCCTCACGCTGCTCGTCACCCAGCTTACGGAACAGAAGCTTATCATCCACCAAACGATTCCGCTATATAGATTCATGCACAAAGAAATTGAGATTGATGATCCGGCCGATCCCATCGCTCTTGATGAGGTTCGCGGCGGACTTACGTTCGAGGATGTTTACTTTCAGTATCCGGAGCAGCCTCCTGTTATTAACGGCTTCTCGCTCACCATCAAGCCAGGAGAGAAGGTCGCCTTTGTAGGAGCAAGCGGCAACGGCAAGACCACGATGTTTAAAATGATTGGACGTTTTTACGATCCGACTGCTGGCATGATTAAGCTGGATGGTGTACCAATTCAGCAAATGACGCTAGAGCGTTTGAGAGAGTCGATCGGTTATGTATTTCAAGAAACCTATCTGTTCGGATCTTCTGTCAAAGAGAATATTCGATTCGGCAAACCAGAAGCAAGCGATGAAGAAGTGGTTGCAGCCGCCAAAGCTGCTTATGCGCATGATTTCATTATGCAGCTGCCCGAAGGCTACGATACGCTCGTTGGCGAGCGAGGCATGAAGCTATCAGGCGGACAGAAGCAGCGAGTATCGATTGCACGGATGTTTGTGAAGCAGCCAGCTATTATTTTGCTCGATGAGGCGACCTCATCTCTAGATAATGTAAGTGAATATGAAGTGCAGCGTGCGCTTGATGAAGTACTGGTTAACCGTACGACGATTGCGATTGCACACAGGCTGTCGACGGTGAAGCATTTTGACAAAATCGTCGTCATTCACGAGGGCCGCGTTGCGGAGGCAGGAAGCTATGAAGAGCTGATTGCACGCAAAGGGCTGCTGTATGAGCTGGAAATCGGGCAATCCGAAGCAGCGGAAGAGAGGGTGGCACATGAAGTATCTTAAAATCTTTTGGTCGAACTCCGTCATGCTGAGAGGCACTTATCTCATTGTGCTGCTCTATCTCGCGCTGGAGTCTGTATCCAATTATACGATTGTATATGTTCAAAAAATATTAATTGATGACGTGTTTACGGAAGGCAAGTATGAGCTGATGCCGATTGTCATCTCCATATTCGCGCTTGCAGGTCTCATCTACTCGCTAATGTTTACGATGACGAGCCGAAGTCTCGTTCGCAATGAATTTGCAGTCAGCCGCTCTTTGCTCTCCCGAATGCTGAAGCGACTTGAAGGTGTTCCAGTCGAACGGTTCCAAAATGAGCGGACCGGCAAATACGTATATTCGTTCACGCAGGATCTGTTCGTTTCGGCTAGCGTGATGGGCTGGCAGATTCCGCGCGGTATACAGGAGACGTTAAACCTTTGCATATTGATGACGATCATTGGCATTTCCAGCCCTATTTTGCTGCTTATGATTGTGGGGCTTTGTACCATTTACGTACTTATTGGCTTTTACTTCACCCCCAAGCTGAAGGAGCAAGCCAAAAAAGTGGCGGAGAAACGTACGGCGCTGCTCATTCAAATTGAAGAGGGAGTAGCCTCTACACGAGAAGTGGTTGCTTATCACCGATTGAAGTGGGAAATGAAGCTTTACGATAAAATGTTTGCGGAATACTTTGAGCAGGTAATGGCTGAAGGAAAACTCGTGAATCGGCAAATTCGCTACAGCGACCCGATGAAATGGGGCATTGGCATTCTTGTGCTTGGCTACTGCGGTATGCAGCTTATTCATGAACAAATGTCGATCGGAACGTTCGTCATCTTGTTTCAGTTTTCTACGCAAATGTCGGATTCCTTCTATAATCTATTTCAATTTATTATGGGCATGTCGTCGCAGCTTGCTAACGTGGACAGGGTTCAGCGTATTTTGGAGATGGAGCAGCAAGATAAGGGTCAAAAGAGTATAGCGGGACCGATTGAGCAGTTGTCCTTTAAAGATACGAGCTTTCGCTATTCGCCAGAGCTGCCGGAGGTCATTCGCAGATTTTCGGCTGATCTGCCGATCGGAAGCAAAATTGCTTTTGTAGGGACGAGCGGGGGAGGCAAATCAACCATTGCTCAGCTATTGGTTCGTTTCTTTGATGCGCCGAAGGGGACTTTTAAGCTGAACGATATGGACGCCCAAATCTTCAACCGCGAGCAGTGGGCGAGTAAGGTGTCTGTTGTATTCCAAGACCCGTATATGTTCTCTGATACCATTCGTGAAAACCTGATGTTAGGCAGAGACGAGGTAAGCGAAGCGGATGTGGAGGAAGCATGCCGTATCGCCCAGATTCATGATTTTATTCTGGGGCTGCCAGATGGTTATGACACAAATATTGGAGAGCGGGGTATCAAGCTATCCGGCGGACAGCGTCAACGTATTGCAATTGCACGGGCAATTGTCAGTGATCCGGAAGTTTTGGTGCTGGACGAAGCGACGTCAGCGCTCGATCTGGAGACAGAGCGTCAGCTGCTGGCTGGCCTAGAAGCAAGACGGAAGGGGCTGACGACAATTATGATCGCACATAGGTTGTCCACTATCGAGAATGCTGACGTGATCTTCGTTATGGATCAAGGATCGTTAGCCGAGACCGGCACACATGAACAGCTGCTCGTCACAGGCAAGGTGTATCAACAGCTGCTCATGGCGCAGCATTAGATGCAATATATGCAGCAGGAAGTAAGTTAGGCTGTTTGTATGGAGGTAGAGCTGGAATCTAGATTTAGATTCCAGCTCTATTTTTATGACGTCACGCTTTAGGGTGCTTATGCGAGTCGTGCTGCATGAATAAGACTAGATTCTAGAGCTATTTGCGCTGAAATAGTGGATTTGGTGAAAATAGAGCTATATTCTAGCTCTATTTCTGATCAATTCACACTTTAGAGGCACTTTGGCGAGATGCGCTGCTTGGATAAGACTAGTTTTTAGATCTATTTGGGCTGAAATAGTGAATTTGGTGAAAATAGAGCTAGTTTCTAGCTCTATTTTTGAGCAGTTCACATTTTAGAGGCACATTGGCGAGATGAGCTGATTGAATAAGACTAGTTTCTATTTCTATCTGCGCTGAAATGGTGGTTTTGGTGAGAATAGAGCTATATTCTAGCTCTATTTCTGATCGGTTCACGCTTTAGAGGCACTTTGACGAGATGAGCTGCTTCGATAAGTCTAGTTTTTAGAGTTATTTGCCCTGAAATGGTGATCTAGGTGAAAATAGAGCTAGATTCTAGCTCTATTTCTGATCAATTTACACTTTAGAGGCACTTTGGAGGGATGAGTTACTTGGATAAGACTAGTTTTTAGATCTATTTGCGCTGAAATAGTGATTTTGGTGAGAATAGAGCTATTTTCTAGCTCTATTTCTGATGAGTTCACGCTTTAGAGGTGTTTTGACGAGCCGAGCTGCTTGAATAAGACTAGTTTTTAGTTCTATTTGCGCCGAAATGGTGATTTTGGTGAGAATAGAGCTAGTTTCTAGCTCTATTTCTGATCAGTTTACGCTTTAGAGGTGTTTTGACGAGTCGAGCTGCTTAGTTAAGACTAAATTCTAGCTCTATTTGCGCTGAAATAGTGATTTTTGTGAAAATAGAGCTAGTTTCTAGCTCTATTTCTGATTAATTCACACTTTAGAGGCACATTTGCGAGATGAGCTGATTGAATAAGACTAGTTTTTAGTTCTATTTGCGCTGGATTGGTGATTTTGGTGAGAATAGAGCCACAAACCGCTAATTAGCTTCCCCGGACGGAGCATATCCATGTTCACCAACCCGTCACACCTCCCAGCTGTATAGAAATGTCCATCCTTGAAAACAGGAAAGTCCATTCCGATCATCTGAAAATCGTGTAACATAGTGAATGTTGCTGATAATGGTTATCATTGAATGATGATAAGCGGAGGCAATGTATTTTTTTGATAATTAATGAGAATGATTATCTCTGATAATATTCGTGATGATTCGAGGATTGAGTATGAAGCTATGGTATCTTTTTGTCGTGCTTATTGTATTATCGATTACTTCTTTATTTATCGGAGTAAAAGACATCTCGCCGCTGGATCTGTTCAGTCTGACGGATGAGCAGCTTCAGGTTCTCACGATCAGCCGTTTTCCTAGGCTTATCAGTATTATTATTGCCGGCGTCGGCATGAGCGTTACAGGTTTGATAATGCAGCAGCTAAGCCGCAACAAATTCGTATCGCCTACGACCGGTGGAACGGATGATTCCGCTAGACTCGGTATCCTCGTTGCCTTAATGGTGTTCCCATCGGCGAGTACGCTTGAGAAAATGCTGATCGCGTTTGCTTTTGCACTCGCAGGAACCTATCTGTTCATGAAAATTCTCGATCGTCTGAAATTTAAAGATACGATTTTCATTCCACTGGTAGGATTGATGTTCGGTAACATCATCAGCTCTGTTACTACATTTTTTGCCTATAAAAATGATCTTATTCAAAACATCTCATCTTGGCTGCAAGGCAGCTTCTCGCTTGTAATGAGCGGACGTTACGAGCTGCTGTATGTAAGCCTGCCGCTGCTCGTAGTAGCTTATCTCTACGCGAACAAGTTTACCATTGCTGGTCTTGGCGAAGAGTTTTCAACCAATTTGGGAATGAATCATAAGCTTGTCGTTAACATCGGGCTTGTAATTGTAGCTCTTGTATCGGTTATCGTCATTTTGACTGTCGGTACGCTGCCTTTTCTTGGCCTTATTATTCCGAATATCGTGACGCTGTATATGGGCGACAATTTGAAAAAAAACCTGTCGCACACGGCGGTGCTTGGAGCCATATTCGTACTGGTGTGCGATGTGCTTGGCCGCCTAATTATTTTTCCGTATGAAATTCCAATCGGACTCACGATCGGCGTTGTCGGAAGCATTATTTTTCTTTACTTGTTGATGAGGAGAAAGGCATATGAAGCTTAAACTAAGTTTGCTTGCGGTGCTGGGCGTCGCATTAATTGCCGTATTTTTGTTCATCGATCTTGGAACCCATTGGGATTATGCACTGCCAAGAAGATTGAAGAAGGTACTGGCGATTGTCGTAACCGGGGGCGCTATTGCTTACTCCACTATGATTTTCCAGACAATTACGAACAACCGTATTTTGACGCCGAGCATTATCGGGTTGGATTCCCTTTATATGCTGATTCAAACCTTCGTCGTTTTTACCTTTGGATCGATGAGTCTGCCAAGCACAAACAAGCATCTTAATTTTTTTATTACGATAGCGGCAATGATAGCATTCGCCTTGCTGCTCTATAAGTTTCTTTTCAAAAGGGAAGGCAGAAATCTTTATTTCCTTCTATTAATAGGGCTAGTGATGGGCACATTGTTCGGGAGCATGTCGACGTTCATGCAGGTTCTTATTGATCCGAATGAATTTCTAATTGTACAGGGGAAAATGTTCGCCAGCTTCAATAACGTCAACACGGATCTGCTTATCATTTCAATCATCATCGTCGCTCTTGTAGCTATTTATGGCATGCGGCTAAGCAAATATTTTGACGTGTTGTCGCTGGGTAAGGAGCATGCAGTCAATCTTGGCATTCCTTATGATTATGTTGTCAAAAGAGTGCTCGTCATCGTTGCTATTCTGATCGCTGTGTCCACGGCTTTAGTTGGCCCGATTACCTTCCTTGGACTGCTCGTCGTCAACGTAGCCTATCAGTTCATGAAGACCTATCGGCATAGCTATCTCATTCCAGGAGCGATACTCATCAGCATCATTTCACTCGTTGGCGGTCAACTGCTCGTAGAGCATGTGTTCACGTTTGAAACGACGATTAGCGTCATTATTAACTTCATCGGCGGAGCGTACTTTTTATATTTGCTGCTAAGGGAGAAAAAAGCATGATAGAGGTTAAAAATGTTTCCAAATCATATGGCGGCAAGCCGGTGATCGAGGATGTATCGATTCGGATTTCGAAGGGAAAGGTCACTTCGTTTATCGGTCCGAACGGTGCAGGCAAGAGTACGCTTCTCTCTATGATTAGCCGATTGTTAGCGAAGGACAGCGGTCAAGTGTTAATTGAGGGGAAGGAGGTCAGTCACTGGAAAAGTGCTGACCTTGCCAAAAAGATATCGATCTTAAAACAGTCGAATCATATTAATCTTCGTTTAACGGTTCGAGAGCTCGTCAGCTTCGGCAGGTTCCCTTATTCACAAGGCAAGCTGACAAAGGAAGATTGGCAGCAAGTAGATGAAGCCATTGCTTATATGGATCTTGTTGATCTGCAAGCCAAGTACCTTGATGAACTAAGCGGTGGACAAAACCAGCGTGCATTTATTGCGATGGTTATCGCTCAGAACACCGAATACATATTGCTGGATGAACCGCTCAACAACTTGGATATGAAGCACTCCGTCCAAATTATGAAGGTACTGCGGCGGCTCGTTGAAGAGCTTGGCAAAACGGTCGTGCTCGTTATTCACGATATCAATTTCGCTTCTTGCTACTCCGATTATATCGTGGCTTTGAAGGATGGAAAGGTCGTCAAGGAAGGTTCAACCGAGACGATCATCGACAATGCCGTGCTTCATGACATCTATGACATGGACATACCGATTGAGCTCATAAACGGGAATCGTATCGGCGTCTATTTTAAGTAGTCATGCAAGATTTACTTACTTCCGGTTTTCAAGTTTTTCAATATAAAAAATTGATTTAGGGGTGAATGTTTTGAAAAAATCTATACCTGTATTGGCTATTTTAGTCATTCTAAGCTTGGTGCTTGCAGCATGCGGCGCGAATAACAACGGAAATAAAGGCGCTAACAGCGCTACGAACACACCAGCATCTGAAACACCTGCAACAGATGCACCTACAGAAATTACAGTTAAACATCAGCTTGGCGAAACGGTTGTCCCCGTTAATCCTAGCAAGGTTGTCGTATTTGACTATGGTACTCTCGATACACTAGACAAGCTAGGTGTAGAGGTTGCTTCACTTCCGCAAGCTAGCGTTCCTGCATACCTTGAAAAATTTAAAGATGCAAAATACGTAAACGCAGGCAGCTTGAAAGAGCCGGACTTTGAGAAAATCAATGAAACTGCACCTGACTTGATCATTATTTCAGGTCGTCAACAGGATGCTTACGAAGAGCTTACGAAGATCGCTCCTACGATTTTTATGGGTGTGGACAACAAAAACTTCATGGAGTCCTTTACGACTAACGTGAAAACACTGGCTCAAATCTTCTCTAAAGAAGCAGAAGCAGATACAGAGCTAGCAGCGATTAATGATTCCATTAAAGCTTTGAATGAAAAAGCAACAGCTTCTGGAAAAAATGGCCTTATTATTTTGGCAAACGAAGGTGCAATCAGCGCATATGGTAAAGCATCGCGTTTCGGTATCATTCATGATGTGTTTGGCATACCGGCTGTAGATGAGAACATTAAAGTTTCAACTCACGGCGACCCTGTTACATTTGAATATGTAGCAGAGAAGGATGCTGATTACTTATTCGTAGTTGACCGCAATGCAGTGACAGAGGGATCAGGGGATGCACATTCCTCCGTTGAGAATGCTTTGGTGAAAAACACTAAAGCGTACAAAGAAGGAAATATCGTATATCTTAATCCAGATTTCTGGTACCTTTCCGGCGGCGGACTTATCTCTGTAGCGGAAATGGTTAAAGAAATTGATGCAGCGATAAAATAATAGCAGCAAGCATAGATGGACTATGAAGGCTGGTGGCCTGCTTCCGCAACTGCGGCAGTAGTCATCAGCCTTTTTTGCATACGAGCGGGTGTGTGGCTTATTAAATTTTCTTTTTAGAGCCAAGCATTATAGCTATAATGTAAGGGAAGCCGAAGGGAGGAACGTTTGTGGCTAGTGTTTTGGAACTTCAGAGTATTAGGAAAAACCGCAGTGGTGATGGAAATGTTCAGTTGTTCGCAAATGTTACTGCAACGATTGCTGATCCGGCTATTATTTCTATATTAGGTGTATCTGGACAAGGCAAAAGCACGCTGCTTCGTTTGCTTGCAGGTCTGGATAACGCCGATGAGGGTGATATCCGTTTACATAATGTTTCACAGCGAGAACTAGATCCAAGGGTTTGGAGAATGAAGGTATGTTACGTAGCTCAGCAGTCCGTTATGCTGAATGGGAGCATTGAGCAAAATTTGAGAACCGTGAGTATGCTGCATCGCATGCCGTATGACGAGAAGCTCGTACGCCACATGCTGCCAAGGCTAGGGCTGGATCATCTTGATATGGGCAAAAGCGCCGAACAGCTGTCAGGAGGAGAGAAACAGCGAATATCGCTGCTCCGTTCCTTGCTTCTTCATCCTACCGTGCTTCTTCTTGATGAGATTACCGCGTCGCTTGACCGAGGCAGCAAGGAAATGGTGGAGGAAGTGCTGCGAGAGTGGCATCATCAAGAAGGGGCAACGATGCTTTGGGTTACACATGATTTGGAGCAGGCTCAGCAGATGAGCAGCTCGATATGGTTCATGGGGGAAGGAACGCTGCTGGAGAACAGCGACACGCCTGCTTTTTTTGAACATCCAACATCTGAGCTCGCACAAAATTATTTAAAAGCGCCGATACAAAAGGAGCAGCCATGTCAATCGTAGCACTTAGCTTCACCTTGTTGTTTGTGATGATTACGATGCTTATCTCCGTATGGCAGAAGCTTGGGCTTGAGCGAGACATCGCGATTGGCACCATACGTTCTGCGGTACAGCTGCTGCTTGTCGGCTATGTGCTGCAATTTATTTTTAATACGAGCAATCCGCTGTTTATTACAATGATCCTTGTACTTATGATTAGTGTAGCGTCTTATCATGCTGGTAAAAGGGGAGCTGGACTGAAGGGCATCATTTGGAAAATCGCGATTGCAATTACATCGACAGAGCTGCTTATGATGGGACTGCTGCTCGGCTTTCGAATTATAGAAGCGACACCGCAATACATTATTCCGATTAGCGGCATGACGATCGGCAATGCGATGGTCGTTTCGGGTTTACTGCTCAATCAAATGAGAAGAGAGGTCGAATCCTCGAAAGGCGAGATGGAGACGCTGCTTTCACTTGGAGCGACAGCAAGGCAAGCGATTCAAGACGTAATGAAGCGATCGGTTAAATCGAGCATGATTCCGACGATAGACGGGATGAAGACAGTAGGTCTAGTTCAGCTTCCCGGTATGATGACAGGGATGATTATCGCTGGCGCGAATCCGATCGAAGCGGTTCGGTACCAAATATTAATTGTGTTTGCGTTCGCAAGCTCAGCTGCGGTTACGAGCATTATTTTAAGTTTATTAAGCTATAAGCTATGGTTTACGAAAGACCTTCGCATTCAAAATATGGAGCAAAAAGGGTGATGACCGTCGTGAACGTATATAACAGTGGGGAAAATTTAGTAAAGCAAATAGCTGGAACTGAACTTCCAGATCAAGCTTTGGCGTTATGGGCGCTTGGACAAGAGGGGTTTCTCGTCAAATGGAACAAAAAAACGATTTTATTTGATCCGTATTTGACGAACTCGGTGTATGAGATGGCAGGACCGCCGTGGTCACGAGCCTTCGAATCGCCGCTGTCGCCTTCGGATTGCCTCGATGTCGATTATGTCGTATGCTCCCACCACCATGAGGATCATATGGACAAGCAGACGCTGCAAGTTATTCAGCAATCATCCAAAACACGATTTATCGTACCGAGAGCTCATCTTCCGCTATTGAAGGAATGGGGTTTCCGTGAGGAGCAGCTGATTGGTATCTCTCATGGACAATCGATTGAGCTTGCAGGCGGCATAAGGCTCGATGCATTCGCTGCCAAGCATGAACAGTTCGAACAGGATGAAGCAGGTGAGCATAAGTTTCTAGGTTATGTTGCGAATTTTAATGGCATTCATCTTTATCACTCTGGCGATACCGTTGGTTTCCCAGAGCTTATCACTTGGCTGCAAAGCAGACAAATCGATATTGCATTATTGCCGATCAATGGAAGAGATTTTGTTCGCAATGAACAGGGGATCGTTGGCAATTGCAATTATCGTGAGGCTGTTGAGATTGCGGTACAAATTCATGCTGATTTATTGATTCCGATGCATTATGGCTTATTTCCACACAATGATGAGAACCCGGCTTATTTCGTCGATTATATCCAGCGTCATTATCCAGCCCAGAAGTTCCATATGTTCGCACCTGGTGAGCGATTTATTTATATGAAATAATTTACGCTCAGCAGGGCAAAATGAGATGGGAATAAGGACTGGAGGTTGACGGATATGTCAAACAGAGGACTTGTGACAGCGTTGACGGCTGTTGGGACAGCCCAATTGCTTAAGCTGCCTGTACATTTTGCGAGAAGCGGCAAATGGGATGTGCGGAAAATTATTGGTTCAGGTGGAATGCCGAGCTCACATTCAAGCGGCGTTTCCGCGCTAGCTGCATACACGGCGACCAAATATGGCGTAAAGACGCCGGAATTTGCCATATCTGCGATGCTTGGCATTATTGTGATGTACGATGCGATGAATATTCGCAGACATACAGGTGAAATTGCTGTGCAGGTAAATGATTTGGACGAGGATGTGGAGAAGCTGGCTGGCGAGCATCCTGGATTGTATCATGCGCGCAGGCGTGAACGGCTTAAGGAAAGTCTCGGTCATCAGCCTATTGAAGTTTTAGCCGGCTCACTGCTCGGAGCATTTATCGGTTTCGTTGGAGCTTTGACGATTAACAAGAAATAAGGCAAGCAGCAATTGTAAAATGAACAGACAGGCTTAGGCGCTTTTTTGGCTTAAGCCTGCTTTTATTTGAATACATGCTTTTGCAGATGACTGGCCGAACCGTTAGTTATATAATGGTAAAAGATTTCAATTCTTATGCAGCATAAGGGGGAAATAAGGTGGCAGAGCAATTATTGTGGATGCACGGAGCACCGTATGCACTGGGAAATGCAGATGAGGATTGTCCAGCCATAACACCATATCTTGTAGATGGCGAAGACAGACCAGCTGTTATCGTATGTCCAGGCGGAGGATATGGCATGCGAGCGCACCATGAAGGAGAACCGATTGCACAGTGGCTGAACAGTTTAGGTATTTCTGCGTTCGTTTTGCGATATCGGGTGGCGCCTTATCAATATCCTTGCGCACTGCTGGATGTTCAACGGGCGATACGTACCGTCCGTTTCAAAGCAGAAATGTATCGAATTAATCCGAATAAAGTAGGCATTCTTGGATTTTCAGCAGGCGGGCATTTAGTTTCGAACGCGGGGACAAGCTATGACCAAGGGAATGAAAATGCAGAGGATGTTATTGAACGACAGTCCTGCCGTCCGGATTTACTCGTCTTATGTTATCCTGTCATCACACTCAAAGACCCTTTCACGCATGAGGGCTCAAGAGAAAATTTGCTTGGCAAAGAAGCGAAGCTGGATCAAATCGAACAGCTCAGCAATGAAACGCAGGTAACCTCGGATACACCGCCAACTTTTTTATGGCATACAGCAGATGATGGCGCCGTTCCTGTCGAGAACAGCCTTTTGTTCGCATCCGCGCTGAGCAAGCACCAGGTTCCTTTTGATCTTCACGTGTATACGAAAGGACGTCATGGGCTTGGCTTAGCCGAGGATGAGGAGCATACAAAAGAATGGACGGCTGCTTGCGCATCGTGGCTAGCATTTAATGGGTACAAATAATAGCTGTAATCTACTATTCACAGACGATTATTTGTCTGACGAAGCTGCCTTTTCGAGTCGTACAGCGATCTAAGATGGTAAGGCCTGCGTTTGCAATAAGCTCGTCCATTGGATCAGCAGTCACAATGACAGCTTTGTTTGCGATTCGGCGAGTATGCTGCAGCAAGGAGAATTGTGCCTCGGGTGTCGTATTAGAGAAATGATTGTAAGGCATATCTACAATGGCTACATCATAATGGTCTGAGATATCAGCAATATCACCGCAAACGGCATCTGTTTCATATTCGAAATGAGCCAGGTTTTCACGTGTCCCGCGAATGATAAAATGGTTGATATCTCGGCCTACGATGTTCATGCCCATGGACAGCGCCTCTACCAGTACCGTCCCAATGCCGCAGCAAGGGTCGATCGCTTTAATCCCGACTGGATTCGGAATAGCGATATTGGCTATAGCGCGCGCAACTCGCGTGCTGAGTGCAATGGAATAGCTGCGCGGTTTTTGCATGTGTGCAAGCCATACGGCTTTGCTTTTTATATAATTGCCAAAGTACCAGCGACCGCCCCAAGTTAAAATGCCAAAAACGCAATCAGGTTTGCGTACATCAGCCTCGCCTTCGATATAAACGCCAAGTTCACGTTCAATTGCGCGTTGTCCTTCAAAATCGATTTTGTTTTCCGCCGTCAGGTCATTCATTTTTAGGAAAATCACCTTAAATGTAGCCTCTCCTAATTGAATTTGCTTCACCTGCTCCAAAATATCCTCAAGCCGTTCGCCTTGATATAAAACTTCAAGCCGCTCTCTCATAAAAGGACTTCGGTCGGGATGTACGTCTATTTCGCTAAATAAAAGATCAGTTTCTGATTGTTTTCCAAATAAAGAACGCATCTCCAAGCGGCATAAATCAGCCTCTTCAATGCGATAGCCATAGGTATATACGAATAGATTGTTTCTATTTTCCAAGTTGTTGTCGCATCCTTTGTATAATTGAATTGAAGCCTCTAGTATACATGAAAAGGATGGGCGGACAAAGGAATGGCGATGTGCAATTAACGCTTAGTGTAGCGAATCAGTCGGTTATGAACGGTTTTTTTCCTTCCAAAAAGTTTGAGAAACAGCAATGGCGATTGGCGCGGCAAGCGGAATTCAAAGTGATATAGCCATGCCGCAAGCTTGAATTTAAGCGTTAAATAATAAAGAAATGACTTGATGTTGCTGTAATTGTGAAGCCAGCCAAGCTCCTTCGTACTGTCTGTCATCATTTTAAGGCTGACGATTCTTGCCATATCTTTTTTTGCAGGAGCGACAGGATTGTTTTTGAAATTGTTGATCAGCATCGAAAGGATCGTTTGGATGTGGTAGGACGCCATGTCCTTTCTATAATGGGCATGCGCTAATAAACCGAATTTCTCGGATAAGCTCTTCCGCAGCTGGTACTGCAGAACAAGGCTTTCTTCAAGATAATGTTTATAGGGAGAACGTATCAGGCTGTTCAGATTGTTAACCGTGTTGTGATAATACAAAGGGTCCGGAATCGCGCAGACACGATCAGAGGCCAGCAAGGCTTCCAAATGGAAAATGGTATCTTCTCCTACCGTTAATCCCTCGTTGTACAGAATCCCGTTTTTTTCAAGCGATGCGCGAAGAAATAGACTGCGCCAAGTAAAACACAGGTCATTATTAGAATGAACAGCTGCGGCGCTTAGTATTAAATCTTTGCCGTTCATAACGGTATGCAGCCGAAAGCAGGGCGATACGTTCTGTTTGGTTGGAATTGTCGCGTAACCTCCAATCAACACTTCGCAAGCATGCTCTTCTGCCATGGCGTATAGCTTTACGAAAAAAAGCGGATCGATTTCATCGTCAGCATCAAGAAAGGCGACGTATTTGCCGCTTGCCGCTTGTAAACCGGCATTTTTGGCGCTGCTCGCACCGCCGTTTGGCTTGTGAATCACTTTAACTCTATAGTCTGTTATAGCGAATTCTTCGCATATTGCGCCGCTGAGATCAGTGGAACCGTCATTGACGAGCAGCACCTCAATATTTCGAAAAGGCTGATTAAGAATGCTTTTCAAACAGGGACGCAGCCAATTTTCGGCATTAAATATAGGTACAATCGCACTTATCGCGTAATTCATAGGCTACACCTCTGACGTGTTCGATCGTTTAAATTTCATAAAGCGATGTTCAAAATAATCATATCACATTCGTTATAAAGAACAACCTCTTATTTTAAAACCAATTATTATCTCTAGCACAAATAAGTGGTAATATGAACAGATGAGGAGAGGGGTGACAGGACTGAAAATTAAAATTAGATGGTATGTCGTCGTGTTTCTCATTGCGGGAAGCTGGCTAGGAAACCTTTGGTATTTTCAGAGCATGCAGCTGAAGGAGGCGCTGTTTCTAAAGCATGACAGCACCATAAATGGGAGCACTGGTGAAATACTTGATTTTACATTTTTTGAAAATAAACAAGCATCTAATAAAGTAAGCAGCATTCAAATAGAAGAACTGCCGGAATTCCGATTTCAAATTTATAAAAGCAACATACATACTCATCAATCTGAGATGCGAGCATCTGGACAATTGATTCCAGATCTTATCAATGAGGAGAGGAAAATACCGTTCACAATAAGAGAGATTAAGGTGTATTACGAGAAAGGGCAGTCTAGAAAAGTTCCGATTGGTGAGATTAATGTCTTGTGGAATAAACGAGAAAGCATACTGGACTTTGCTTCGGGAAGCTCATCCTCAAATGGCTCTGGAAGCTATAAGGTTTATGTAAGGAAAGCGGCTGTTTTGGAGAAGGTTGAATATACGTTCAGCGATAAAGTGAAGCCATGGTTCAAGCTTGATCTATCTGGGAAGCCACTCTCGTCGGTTGAATTTCCTATGAAGCTGTCGCAAAATGACTCTTTGGCATCTACATATCAATGGTCTATTCCGGATAATGAGCCCGAAGCCTTCACGATGTTTAAGTCCAAAATCTTTCTTCACTTCAAGCTGGAAGATGGACGGGAAATGATTGAGGATATTCCGATTAATCATAACCTTAATTTTAGTGAGCGGCAGCTGAAGCGTTTAGTCCGTTCGGGAGGTGAAATGCATTGAGCATCCCTTTCAGACGCGAGCTAAGGAGACTTGGCTGGGGCCTTGTTATTGCAATGATAGATATAAGGATTGGATACTTTGATTTGCTGCCTGACATTATAGGTTACTTGATGGTTTTGTCAGCCCTGCAGCATCTGGGTTCCATACACCCGGCATATAAAAAAGCGAAGTACATTTCTATTGTTTTGATCATTCTTACTATTCCAGTTCTGTTTATCCAAACAAATGTAACGATTACGGAATTTTCGTCTATACCGCTGGCCGTCCATTTTTACTCGCAACTGCTGTTTATTCTTCATATTTTAATGGCGTATTGGATTTTTAATGGACTTATTGAAATGCTGAAACCGGATGGGGCTGTTCAGTTGTTGGATTCTGCCATTAGCCGCAGAAATACTTATTTGGTGTTCAACATTTTAATGGTTATAATATATCCGTTCTTGTTGAATGTAGAAGATAGCTGGGTCATGCTGTTAATCGCTTTTGGAATATTGTTATTCATTATGGAGCTGCTATTTCTTCGATTGCCATTTCGAGTCTCAAATGTTAGGGAGAAAAGGTCGTTGAATTAGCGGAAAAGGGGGATCTCATGTCTTTTGTAAAACGGTTGCGATGGTTTTTTAAGGATAGATGGGGCAGCTACGCGCTTGCCATAGGCATTATGGCGTTAGTTAGCCTGCTCTCCACAATACCGCCTAATCTAATTGGACGAACGGTTGATAACATCCGCGATGGCCAGCTGACCTCAGGTGGTTTAACGCAGACGGTGTTGACACTAGTGCTGCTTGCGTTATTTCTTTACGTCATGGTCTATATATGGATTACGACGCTGTTTGGCAATTCGGCGCTTATCGAGAAGGTGCTGAGAGGGAAGCTGCTCGCAAATTTAACAAGGATGACGCCTGCTTTCTTTCAGCGCAACAGCACGGGACAGCTGATGGCGCTCGCGACAAATGATGTACTCGCAATTGGCCAGACAGCTGGATATGGTGTAATGACGCTCGTCAATACGCTGGTAGGAGCATCGGTAGTCATTATTATGATGATTTCATTAGTCAGCTATAAATTAATGATCGCGGCACTTATTCCGCTTCCATTACTGGCAGTCGTAATTAGCAAGCTGGGCAAAAAAGTAAGAACCCGCTTTCTGGACGCGCAGGCTTCCTTTGGGAAAATGAATGAACATGCGCTGGAATCGATATCGGGCATACGCGTTATTCGTTCGTACGTGCAGGAAAACAATGACCTTGTTGCATTCGATCATGTGACCTCAGAAGTTATGAACAAAAATAAACGGGTTTCGATTCTAAATGCGATGTTTCAGCCAATTATCTCGTTAATTGTAGGTGTCAGTTATTCTATTGGAATAGGTTATGGCTCATATCTCGTATTCCAAGATGAGATTTCACTTGGCCAGCTCATTTCATTTAATATCTATTTGGGCATGCTCATTTGGCCAATGATTTCGTTTGGTGAGTTTATTAATGTGCTGCAGCGCGGCAGTGCTTCTGCTGACCGATTGGACTCGGCGTTAACGCAAAAGCCGGATCTTCAAGATTCAGATAAGCCTGTTGCCATTAAGGTGCCTACGCGCATTGAGATGAAACAGCTCACCTTTACTTATCCTACGGCTAGCCAGCCTAGCTTGAACAATGTATCCTTTCAGCTTGAACGAGGCCAGACACTTGGAATCGTAGGGAAAACGGGGAGTGGGAAGAGTACGCTACTTAAGCAGCTGCTGCGTCAATATCCGCTTGAAGCGGATCGCTTAATGGTAGCGGGAGTTCCAGTTGAGCAAATTGAGATAGACCAGATGAGACGCTGGATTGCCTATGTGCCTCAGGAGCATTTGCTTCTCTCCAAGACCATTCGAGAAAATATTGCTTTAGGCAAGCCGAACGCAACACAGGATGAAATCGCTCGAGCGGTTCAAATGGCTTCTTTTACAGAAGATATTGCACAAATGCCAGAAGGACTTGAAACGGTCGTCGGGGAAAATGGTGTTATGCTCTCAGGTGGACAAAAACAGCGGCTGGCGATTGCACGGGCATTGCTCGTTGATTCCGAAATATTGCTGCTGGATGATTCACTTTCGGCAGTTGATGCACGGACGGAAAGTCGAATTCTTCACCATATTCGTTTGGAGCGTGAAGGAAAGACGACCTTTATTACGACTCATCGCCTATCAGCGGTTAGTCATGCGGACTGGATACTTGTGCTGAATGAGGGCCGAATCATCGAAGAAGGCACCCATGAAGAGCTGATGCTGTTTGGCGGCTGGTACAAGGAACAGTGGGAACGGCAGCAAATGGAAGCTAGCTTGGAAGAATAGGAGGCTTAGAATGCCAAAACAATCAACGGCGAGAAGACTATTCGCATATGCTCTCGTCTATAAGTTTAGAATTATCGGCGCCCTGCTTATTCTGTGCTGCGCGGTAGGTGCTGAGCTCGGCGGACCTTTTATTATAAAAACGATAATTGACAAGCATTTATCAGTCGGCGGGAATGATATCATGCCAGTTCTCGGGCTGCTAGGCGTTTATATGGGGCTGCTGCTTGTTGCGAGTATTAGCAATTTCTCGCAATCCTATATTTTGCAGACGACGGCGCTTCGCATTATCAAAAATATGCGTATGGATTTAATGAGTCATATTCAGCGAATTCCGCTGCGCTACTTCGACAATACGCCGATCGGGCAAATTGTATCGAGAATTGCGAACGACACAGAGGCGGTCAGGGATTTATTCATGAGCTTCATGGCGACCTTTGTTGTCAGCTTCGTACAGCTGCTCGGTATTTTTACTGCATTGTTTATTTTGGATGTGCGGCTCGCGATGTTTTGCTTGCTCTTGCCGCCGCTCTTCGCGATCATTATGGTCATTCATTTAAAATACTCAAAGAAATACATTACGATTATGCGCGCACGTCTCAGCGACATGAATGCGATGATCAACGAATCGATTGTCGTTATGCCGATTATTCAAGCCTTTCGCCGCGAGAAGGTGACGCTCGAAGAGTTTGAGGTGCTGAACGAGGATCGTTACGTTAACCAGATCAAGCAGTTTAGAGTTTTCTCTTTGTCTTCAAGAAACATTGTGGGTACCATTGGAAGCTTGGTAACAGCGATGGTTATTTGGTACTTTGGGCGGGCTTCACTGGAAACAGTAATTCTTTACGGCGTGTTTTATGCTTTTATCGATTATTTGGGTCGTATTTTTCAGCCAATAATCGGTATCTTCGATCAATTGACGAATGCACAGCGTGCATTTGTTTCTGCGGAGAAGGTATTTGCGATATTGGACATGGAAGGCATGGAGGTCGAAGAGGTAGCTCAGGTGAAACGTCCGGATGGTGTCGTGAAATTCGATAACATTACGTTTGCATATAAAGAGGGCGAAAACGTTCTGAAGCAAATTTCATTTGAAGCGCGCAGGGGAGAGACGGTTGCATTAGTCGGTCATACCGGTTCGGGCAAAAGCTCGATCATGAATCTGCTGCTTGGCTTTTATGAGCCTGATCAAGGGAACATTACGATTGATGGACGTAATATAGCGACGTATTCGAAGCAGGAGCTGCGCAAGCATATGGGCATTGTGCTGCAAGATCCGTACTTGTTCGCAGGCGACATTAAATTCAACGTCAGCCTGTACAACAAGGACATCACAATGGATCGTGTGAAAAGCGTGCTAAAGGATGTTGGGGCGGCTACGTTTGTAGAGCAGCTGCCTGGCGGCTATGATGAACCTGTAGTTGAGCGCGGCAGTACGTTGTCTTCGGGACAGCGGCAGCTTATCTCCTTCGCTAGAGCTTTAGCCTTCGATCCTTCTATTCTTATATTGGATGAGGCGACAGCCAGCATCGACAGTGAGACGGAGGGGCTGATTCAGCAAGCACTGAAGGTGGTCAGTGAAGGCAGGACAACACTAATTATCGCTCATCGCTTGTCCACCATTCGAGATGCGAATCAAATTCTCGTCTTGCATCGCGGTGAAATCGTAGAGCGCGGCAATCATGATGCTTTAATGGCGCTGCGAGGCAGATATTATAAAATGTATCAGCTGCAGAAGGGTGAGAAGGTTTCGTCTGAGCCTGCTGGTGTAACGATGGAAACACAAGGACGATAGAAGTTTACTATTAGCGCATTGAATAGGAATGAGAATAGCGGCAGCCAAGGAATGGAATTATTCCGAGGCTGCCGCTGCTGTTTTATGACCGTAATAGAGTCTATAATTTAAACCGTGTGCTGATTTAGTTGAACTCGGCTTCATTTATGCGATCTCTTGTATCACTTCTTAGACTGCGGTTGAAGTAGAAACTCTTCCACTTGTTTGCGATGATGCTCGTCATGCTGGATAAAATCAAAGATTAAATATCCGATCGAATAGGGAGCTTTCGTTTGTGGACAATGTGTATTTCCATGTACAATAATAGGATGAAAAAATTGCTGTTCTTTCATTTCGGTTAATTTTTGTACGAGTTTTTGTCTTGTCTCAATCGCTTGATTCAAAATTTCAGAAGGCAATATGCCGGATAATGCGTAAGCCGAGGAGGCAGCATTATAATCATCGTGGTTCGGGAATTCAACATTGCTGTATTTTTCAGCTTCGGGCAGTACGCTTGTAATGAAATATTGATCCCATTTGTCTAAATGGGCAATGATTTCTGCGGCGGACCATTTGCCCTCTTTAATCGGATTTAGCCATGCCGGTTCAGGTGTGATATGGGATAAGGATGAATACCACGGCGCTAAGCTGCCAAACTGTTGAATAAGTTCATTTTGTTTAATCATATAATCCTCCTACAATCAGATATAACTGAATTGTACTACATAAACCACGACAACTGCCTGTCATCGTTTCGTTCCTTTTTTTAGCTGTAAAGCCGCCATATATTTTTAGCTCTATCTCGGATAATATCCCTCACATATATCGGCTCTATTACTTCCACGGCGTCCCCGTAGCTCAAAATCATGCCATAAACCCATTCATCCTCAGGATAGACGATTTCAACAACCATTGTACCGTCGTTCTCGCAGCGAATGATTCCTTCTTGAAAAGAATCTTCGACTCTCACTTTAACGCTAGGTTGAAAACGCATCACCAAATGTACCGTCTTCGTATTCATTTTCCATTCAGCTTCAATGGCTGCAGCGTCATAAGCAGTGATTTCTCGGTCAAAGATTTCGGATATGGCAGCTAGTTTTCGCATTCTCGATAGTCGATAAAGTTTTGTTATATTTTTGTCTCTGCAATAGCCGTACAAATACCAATGGAACCCTTTATGAACGACGGAAGCCGGCTCCACGACAGCTTTAGCTGAGCAGCCTTGTGAGTTGGTGTAGTCAAAGGTTACGACAATTTTCTTCTGAATGGCCTGTCGAAGGAGAGTTGTTTTTTTCTTCTCCTCCTCATTGCAGCCCCATGAGGATAAATCAATAATCCATTGTTCCAGTGCTTTGTCTGTATAATGAATATCGCTTTTTTTCAATAGGGCTCGCATCTTCTCCAGCGTGCGGGCAACATCAAGATCATCTGAATGGCTTTGCAGCCCTTTAAGCCCTGTCATTACGGAAACGAGCTCATCTTTAGTGAGAACCTGATGGCTTAAGCGGTAGCCCTCCATAATTTCAAAACCTCCGAGCAGCCCCGGAAATGAAAGGATGGGGATGCCTGCCATATTTATGGCTTCCATATCCCTCTGAATCGTTCGGTTTGACACTTCAAACTTTTGGGACAATACCGAAGCGCTTGTTCTGCCATGGTTCAATAAATAAATGATAACAGCGAGCAATCGTTCTATTTTCAAAGTAATCACCTGTGGATGTGGATTTATTGTAGAGAGTAGTGCTTGTCGGGTTTGGGGCGGCTGGCTTTGACGAATATAGAAGCAATGAGCTTAGACTGAATGCTAATGAACATAGAAGAAACGAGCTTAGATTGAGTGCTAATGAACTAAGAAGCAACGAGCAGAGACTGAATGCTAATGAACTAAGAAGCAATGAGCAGAGACTGAATTCTAACGAACCTATATGCTGCTATTTGCAATAATCAGGTCCTAAATAAATTCTAACGAACTCAGATAACGTTATATGTGTAAAATAGAGCTCATTTACATCAATTGAGGTCTAATAAGGCCCCCTAGGTTCGTTAGAACTAAAAAGGTTACATTTTAAAGCAAATAAGGTGTCTGGTGTTCGTTAGTTTTCAGTTGCAGTGATCTATTGCTCATCTTTGCATTTCCCGCTTGTTTGATAAGTCCTGTTTTTTGCTTCTCAGTCCTATGAATACCTTATCTTTCGACATATTAATGGTAGTTTCGTAGAAAATTCAGAAGGGCAACACATCTCTAGGCGCGCTTAGGTATTTGAAAATATTGTAACATTAAGCATGAATATACGGAAAGAACCACTTCGGCATTTATAAAATAGACAAAACGACCCATTAAAGTTACATATTAAGTTATGTATATGGTACTTCAAACACAATTTCAGTCTGTTTAAAACAAATCCTTCTACCAATTGACAGGAAAAATGTTCCGTTGTATACTCTCCATAAAGTCTTGTGTTAGTTTACATCACATTAATAAGTAGATGGCTTATAAACTTTGGGCCCGAAGTTAAATTCCCCTTCCTTCATCAATGCAAATAGTCTGTTCACGGATGTTATGCATGTTTTTGGAGTAAGGGGATTTTTTATTGCCATCTATGAACAAATGTGCATGTTTACGAGAACTTAATTTCATTTTGATGTTGTGATTACACTTTGTAGCTAATCTAATTGTTGGGTAAACTATTTTATTCATTAATGGTTGTGGAGAGGGGAAAATGTAGGATGCACAAACTGGTCATACGAATACAAAGAAAAGCTTGCATGCTGTTAGCGGCTCTTCTTTTGGTTGGAGGTACGCTCGGCAGCTTAGGTGCGCCAGTTCAGGCGTCGCCTGCAGGAGATAATATCGTTATTTCACAAGTGTATGGCGGTGGGGGAAACGGAACTGGCTCGACGTTTAAGCAGGATTTTATTGAGCTTTACAACCCAACGAATCATGAAATTTCCTTGGATGGAATGAAATTGATTTACGGATCGGCATCTTCGAAAGTGGGGGTATGGCCGGATAGTTTCATGCAATTAAAAGATATTAAGGTTGGAGCTGGAAAATATTATTTAGTTCAACAGTCTGCGGGTACAGATGTTAATGCCCCTAACCTGCCTAGTCCGGATGATACTGGCACCCTTGCCTTGGGAGCAGCGGGAGGAAAGGTAAAGCTAGTAGATAGTAAAAATAATATCATCGATTTGATTGGTTATGGTACCAGTATTGAATTTGAAGGCGCAGGTCCTGCTGGTACTTCACTTACTAATGTTACAGCAGTGATTCGTAAAGGCAATCGCGCTCAGGACACTGATAACAATAAAGCGGATTTCGAAATGGGCACTCCTGACCCGCGCAACTCCTCTTACGGCGTTGTTTCTGACAAGATTGAAGCAGTAACGCCAGACGTAAACGAAGGAGCTGTACTTCCGGGTACAATCATTAAGCTCTCGACGCCAACAGTTGGCGCTAGTGTTTACTATAGTGTATACGGTGCAGGAGAAACGCAAGTTGCTCCAGAGGACTTTACATGGTATCAACCAAATGTAACAGAAATCAAAATTAATGCGCCTACAACGGTTCATACTTATGCCAAAAAAGAAGGTTTTCCAAATAGTGCTTTGCGTGAATATTCTTATACGATTTCTACACTAGTGACTATCGCACAAGCACGTGCGGCTGCACTTGGTACAAGCGTAACGCTTAGTGGTGTTGTAACACATCGAGCGGATTCAGGCGCTTTTGTAAATCTTTTCGTACAGGATCAAAACGGAGGCATTATTGTTAGAGTTCCAAACAGCGTCTCCGCACAGCCGGGTGACCTAATTGAGGCTTACGGCAAGCTGACTGAATTTTCGGGATTGCTTCAATTGGAGGCAACAGCTGAAAATGCAAAAGTAACGGGCTCTGCTCCTACTCCAGATCAGATCGTTGTTGATTCTTCGAGCTTTGGCAAAACGACTGAAAATCGCAACAAATTCGAAGGTCGTTTGGTTCAAGTCAAAAATATTAAAGTTGAAAGTGTTGCCAGCGGCGTTGTTACAGCTACCGATGCTGTGAATGGCGGCAAAGTTATTATTTATTCTTCCGATGCTTCGTTCGTGGCAGGTAAAACTTTCGAGCAGGTTACTGGCGTTATGACGTTCCATTCCAGTGTAGGATTGGAATTATTGCCGCGTAATACACTCGACATTGTTGAGAAAAAGTTGGCTGTTCAAGCTAGCACTCCGTCAGGCGGCATTAACGCAGGAGGAGCTGTATCGCTAAGCTCACTAGTTCCGGGTGGTGTGATTCGTTACACGACAGACGGAACTGTTCCGACAGCTACTACAGGAACGCTTTACACGAAAGCCATTGTCGTAAATGCGGATATGGTCATTAAAGCGGTTGTGACAGCTGGTGGAGTGACAAGCGATGTATCGACATTTACGTATAAAGTATTAGAAAATACAAATGGTATTGCCATTCATACAATTCAAGGTGAGACGCATAAATCGATCTATACCAATGTAAAGGTTTCGAATGTTACTGGTATTATTACTTCGGTCAGCGCGAATTCCTTCTACATGCAGGCACCTGATGAGAAGCAGGATGAAAATCCGAATACGTCCGAGGCTATTCAGGTGTACAAGCCTGCACATGGTCTATCTGTTAAGGATGAAGTATCAGTCACAGGTACTGTAGAGGAATTTGGAAACAGTCCATCTTTGACTGTAACGCAAATCAATGCAGCAACAATTACTAAGGTATCGAGCGATAACCAGCTTCCTAAAGCTACATTGGTAGGAACAGGCGGTCGAATCATTCCTAACCTGATCGATACCGACAGCTTCAGCAAGTTCAACCCAGAAAACGATGCAATTGATTTCTTCGAGAGTTTGGAGAGCATGCTCGTTGAAGTGAAAAATCCAACGATTACTGGACCTTACGCGAATGCGGTAACTCCAATTACGTTTGATAATGGTGCTAACAATCCAGTGAAAACCGCTGTAGGCGGAATTGTATTGCAAGGAAATGGTTTGTCTGCTATTGATAGCAGCTTGAATCCACAGAAGCTGTATGTAGGCGGATCAAAGCCAGCTGGTGCAGAGATTAAAACAGGCGATGCTTTTAACGGCAATATCGTTGGCGTAATTCAATACGCTGGTGATCTGTATAAACTGTTGCCTACACAAGCTTTGCCAACTATCGTACGCAGTATAAACGTCCAGAAGGTAACGAATATTGTACCGAACCCGGACAAGCTGACGATTGCTACATTTAATGTGGAAAACTTCAGCGCAGATCAAACAGCTAAAGCCGCAAAAATTGCTTCAATTATTGTAACGAATATGAAGCAGCCAGACATTATCGGTTTAATGGAAGTACAAGACAACGATGGTGAAAAGGATACCGAAAATACGGATGCTGACCAAAGCTTCAAAACGCTGATTGATGCGATTAAAGCAAAAGGCGGACCAACGTATTCTTATACAGATATTGCTCCTGAGAGAAATAAAGATGGCGGCGCTCCTGGCGGTAATATCCGTGTTGGTTTCTTGTATAAAGCCGACCGTGTAACGCTTGCTCAAGGAACGAAAGGCGATTACAAATCAACAATTAAGGTAGACGGAATTGGCGGATTGTCGCAAAACCCAGGGCGTATTGGCTCTGCAGATGCTTCCACATTTGCTTCATCTCGTAAACCGCTTGTAGCAGAATTTATGTTCAAAGGAAAACGAGTTGTTGCGATTGCGAACCATCTGAATTCAAAAGGTGGAGACGGCAAGCCTTGGGGTGATGTTCAGCCGGTTGTTCGCAGCAGCGAAGTGCAGCGCGCGAAGCAAGCGGAAGCTGTTAACAGCTTTGTGAAGGATTTGACAACGAAAGACCCTGAAGCAAGTGTAGTCGTGCTAGGCGACTTTAACGATTTCCAATTCTCTGGCACATTGAACAAAATTAAAGGCAATGAATTGACAAACCTTGTAGATACGCTGCCGGTTTCAGAACGTTACTCGTATATCTATGACGGTAACTCTCAAACGCTTGATCACATTCTCGTTGATAAAGCAAATGGGACAAAAGCAGAAATCGACGTAGTACATGTCAATGCTGATTTCTCTACAGAACAGGGCAGAGTGAGCGATCATGATCCGCTTCTTGCGCAGCTGGATCTGTCGGCTAAAAAAGTTGCTGAGTTTACCATGACGCTCATGCATACGAATGATACACATGCGAATTTGGCGAATGTTGCAAAGAGAGTTACTGCAGTTCAGCAGGTTCGTAATGAAACAGCTAATTCACTCCTTCTTGATGCTGGCGATGTATTCTCGGGCACTTTGTATTTTAATAAATACTTAGGCCAGGCAGATTTAACGTTTATGAATTTGATGAAATACAATGCGATGGTTTTCGGTAATCATGAGTTTGACAAAGAATTATCGGTGCTGGCGGATTTTGTGAAAAAAGCAAAATTCCCATTTGTTAGCTCCAACATTGATTTCGGCAAGGAGCCTGCACTTAACGGATTATTATCCGAGCAAGCGGCTGGTGAAGCGGCTCAGGATGGAAAGATTTATAATTCACTTATTCTTGAAGTAGGCGAGGACAAGACGAAAGTCGGCGTAATTGGCTTAACTACAGAGGATACGAAGTTTCTTGCGTCTCCGGGACAAAATATCATATTTAATGATTATATCGCTAAAGCGAAAGCAACCGTCAAAATGCTGCAAGATCAAGGCATTAACAAAATCATTGCTTTGACTCATCTTGGTCATGCATTCGATCTTCAATTGGCTGAGCAAGTAGCTGGAATTGATGTTATCGTAGGAGGTCACAGCCATACGAAAGTAGATGCTCCGAAGGTAGTCAAGACACATGGAGAGCCAACGCTAGTTGTACAGGCGGAGGAGTATAACAAATATTTGGGACGCTTGGATCTCAAATTCAATCAAGCAGGCGTACTGACTAAATGGGATGGCAAACTGCTCGATATTGCAACATTTGCTCCAGATCCGGTAGCGACTGAATTGCTTGATCCGTACACAAAGGGTATTGAAGCTATTAAACAACAGGTTATTGGTAAAACGAATGTATTTTTAGATGGAGGCAACCCGTCTGGTCGTGTTGCGGAAGTCAATCTTGGAAACATAATGACAGATGGAATGGTTTCTAAAGTGAAAAGCTTTGTTGACAGCAATCCAGATTTAAAGAAATTTGATGTAAAAGGCTTTGTGGCGATTCAAAATGGTGGCGGAATTCGTAAACCTATTCCGCTGAAAGCTATAGGCAAAGCGGATGGTGACATTACACTAGGAGAGCTTTTGGAAGTTATGCCATTCGGCAATAATCTTACATCACTTCGTATGACGGGTCAGGAAATTGTGGATGCGTTAGAGAATGGTGTAAGCGGAATTGAAACGGTTCAAGGTCGATTCCCACAAGTATCTGGCATGCGTTACTACTATGATTCCAAGAAGCAGCCAGAAGTACTAGATGCCAATGGACAGCTTGTAACTGCGGGTAAGCGTATAGCAAAGGTAGAAATTAAGAATGCTGACGGCAGCTACAGTGCTATTGATCTGAATGCTTATTATTTTGTAGCAACAAATTCTTTTATGGCTAATGGTGGTGACTTCTACCGCTCCATGAAACAAGCGAAGGATGACGGTCGTCAGTACGAGATGAACATCGTTGATTATGAGGTGTTTATCGAATATCTAACGAAAATTGGCACTATTAATATGGGGTTGGAAGGCCGTATTACAGATCTAAAAGGCGAGCCGCTTCCAGGCGAGAACGATCCATTCAAGCTAACGATTATGCATGTTAACGACACGCATGCTCACCTTGATTCGATTGCAAAACGATTTACAGCGATTAAAGAAATTCGTGCAGAAGTAAAAGACTCTATCTTGCTTGATGCAGGTGATGTATTCTCAGGTACGCTGTTCTTCAACAAATATCTTGGTCAAGCGGACTTGGAGTTTATGAATAAGATTGGTTATGACGCGATGGTATTCGGAAACCACGAATTCGATAAAGGTCCATCCGTTCTTGCTGATTTTATCAAAAAAGCGGAGTTCCCGTTTGTAAGCTCGAATATTGACTTCAGCAAGGAACCTGCAATGAACGGACTTGTGCCTGAGCAGGCAATCGGTAAACCAGCTGCGAAAGGTAAAATTTATGACGCAATTATACTGGATGAAGGCGGGCAAAAAATCGGCGTATTCGGCTTAACAACGGAGGATACAAAATTCCTTGCTTCGCCAGGAGATAATATTGTGTTTGAGGATTATATTAAGAAAGCTGAAGAAACGGTCAAAATGCTCCAAAAAGAAGGCATCAATAAAATTGTGGCATTGACGCATCTAGGAAATGAATTTGATAAAGTATTGGCTGAGAAGGTTACGGGCATCGACGTTATCGTCGGTGGACATAGCCACACGAAGGTTGACGCTCCGCTTGTATATCATGCTGCGGGAGAACCGACACTCGTTGTACAGGCAGAACAATATGGAAATTATTTGGGCCGCTTGGACCTCGAATTCAATAACAAAGGGATATTGACCGCATGGAATGGCAAGCTGCTTACAGTTAGCGGCTATGCAGCGGACCCGGAAGCTGTTGAAATGTTGAAGCCATACAGTGCGGGTGTTGCCGATATTCAGAAGCAAGTCATCGGTAAAACAAATGTGTTCCTGGATGGTGATCGTAATTCTGTACGGTCAAAAGAAACCAACTTAGGAAACTTGATCACAGACGGAATGGTCTCCAAAGTAAAAAGCTTCGTAAACAGCAACGAGGCATTAAAGCAACTGGATGTAAAAGGTTATGTTGGCATTCAGAATGGCGGAGGTATTCGCGAATCAATTAAGAAAACCGCTGAGGGTAAAGTAGATGGAGACATCATGATGGGTGAATTGCTTACGGTGATGCCTTTCGGAAACAACCTTACGGCGCTTCGTATGACAGGCCAAGAAATTATTGCTGCGCTTGAGAACGGTGTAAGTGGAATCAAAACCGGAGAAGGCCGCTTCCCGCAAGTATCGGGCATGCGCTTCTACTACGATTCCAATAGAAAACCTGAAATATTGGATGCAGACGGAAAGCTTAAGCAGGCTGGCGAACGCATTACGAAGGTTGAAATCAAAAACGCAGACGGCAGCTACAGCGCAATTGATTTGAATGCTTATTATTTTGTAGCAACAAACTCATTTATGGCTAATGGCGGCGATTTCTATCGCTCGATGAAGCAAGCTAAAGATGCTGGACGTCAGCACGAAATGAACATTGTTGACTACGAGGTATTCTTGGAGTATATCAATCAATTAGGTACGATTAATGCAACGACAGAAGGACGTATTGTTGATGTGAATGTTGTAGTTCCAACACCTACTCCAACACCAACAACACCGCCAGTGACAACACCGACGCCGACACCAACGCCAACACCGACGACACCGCCGGTGACGACACCATCCATCACATTTAGTGATGTACGCGGCCACTGGGCGGCAGATGCTATTGCGAAGGCAGTGGAAATTGGGTTTGTTAATGGGTATGGAGACGGTACGTTCCACCCTGGAGACACAGCAACAAGAGCACAATTTATTACAATGGTAGGCAGAGCGCTGAAGCTTGAATCGTCGACAAGCAAGCTGGACTTTGCAGATGCGGGTCAAGTTCCTGCATGGGCACGCTCCTTCTTTGCACAGCTTATCGAGGATAAGGTCATTGCAGGCTACGAGGATAATACGCTTCGACCATCAAGTGAATTAACAAGAACGGAAATGACCGTAATTCTTGTTCGCGCACTAGGCATTAAAGTTGATCCGAAGGCGAAGCCGACGTTTGCTGATTTGAGTGACATTCCTGTATGGGCACGTCCTTATATCGCTGCGGCACAAGCCGAAGGACTAGTAGCAGGCATGGGCGGCAATAAATTTGCACCTAAGAAAAATGCAACAAGAGCAGATGTGGTTACACTGATTTTGTCCGCACTAGAGTATGAAGGAAGAAACGGAATTTAATTAAGCAAAAGCGTCCCATTCCACTTGTTATGAGTGGGGTGGGACGTTTTTTTTAGTAAGATTTGTTGTTTTCATACAAAGAAGGCGACACTTCATTTGAAACCTATGTTAAATTAGAGGGAGTAGATACCGTTTGCATTTCTAGACATAAATAGAAAGAGTGAAACTTGGATGGCTGATGATCGACTGGATGATAAGCTTAGCAAAATGATTGATGTAGCAAGGCTGTATTATGAACTGGATTATAATCAGGAAGAAATCGCCCAGAAGCTGGGGGTATCGCGCCCTACGATATCAAGATTTTTACAGCAGGCGAAGGATGAGGGGTACGTTCAAATAAAAATCGTACATCCGAACGAAAACAATTTTGTTCTGGCGAATCGTTTGGAAGCGAAGTTTGGGCTGAAAAAAGCGGTTATCGTTTCTGTGCCGCAGTATGAGGACAGCATCGTAAAGAGGTATATTGGCGAAGCGGCAGCGAACTATTTATACGATACGGTAAAAGATGGCGATATCATTGCGACAACGTGGGGAACGACGCTCTTTCAAATGGCTTCTCAGCTTAAGGATAAGCCGGTTCGCGACGTTAAGGTCGTACAGCTCAACGGCGGGGTTAGCCATTCGGAAACGAATACATACGCTTATGAAATTGTTCATTTATTCGGCAAGGCTTTTCATACGATACCTTACTTTATTCCGCTGCCGGCGCTTGTTGACCATGAGGTTGTCAAGCGGACGATTGAATCGGATCGCCATATCCGCAATATTTTGGAGCTAGGGAAGCTTTCTAATATTGCCGTTGTAACCGTGGGAGCACCTACGGATGATTCAGTATTAATTAGAGCCAATTATTTCACAGATTCCGATCTGGAAATTATACGAGAGAAGGCAGCTGGCGATATATGCTCACGCTATATCGATATTACAGGTAATATTTGTTCAACACTCATGAACCAGCGCACGATTGGAATCAGTCTTGATGAACTGAAGCGCAAGGACCAGTCAATACTTGTGGCAGGCGGAGCGAAGAAGGTAGATGGCATTTATGGCGCGCTGCGCGGCGGCTACACGAATGTACTCATTACCGATCAGTTTACTGCGAGGTATTTATTAGAACGGGATGTGTAAACATCCTATAGAACAAACGAGGGGATCTTAGCTGCAAGGCAGCAAATAAGATCCCCTCGTTTTTCTTCCTATATCTTTTAATGAAGTGCAAATCGCTCAGCGGAGTCAACTGTATGCTTCAGAAGCGTGGCGATCGTAACAGGACCTACACCTGCTGGCACAGGGGTGATCGCACTTGCTTTTGCTAGGCATGCTTCGTAGTCAACGTCCCCAATATTCCCTTTATTGTACCCTGCATCAAGCACTACAGCGCCATCGCGAATCCATTCGCCTTGAATAAAGCTTGGTTTGCCGACTGCAGCAACAACGATATCGGCAAGGCGCAATAGCTCCGCTACATTTTCTGTTTTGGAATGACAGGTTGTTACGGTTGCATTGCGGTTCAGCAGCATCTGAGAAACGGGTTTGCCGAGAATCGGGCTTCGTCCAACGACGACGGCATGTTTGCCTTCAACCTTGATTCCATAGTAATCAAGAATAGCCATAATAGCAGCAGGGGTACATGACGGATACTGGGCATAACCAAATGCATTTTGAGCAAAACCTAACGCGGTTACACCATCAACATCCTTATGGATACTAATCGCTTCAAAGGCAGCACGTTCATCAATTTGATGCGGTACGGGGTGCTGCAAGAGGATGCCGTGAATAAGCGGGTCTGCATTAAGCTGCAAAATAACATCAATCAAATCATCTGTGGAGATGTTTTTGTTCAAATGAATACGTTTGGAATCAATGCCAAGCCGCTTGCATGCATTTCCCTTCATTCGAACGTAGGTTTCAGAGGCTGGGTCATCGCCCACTAGTATTGTCGCTAAGCATGGAATGATTCCCCGCTTGCTAAGAGTCTCAACTCTTGCTTTTAGCTGCTCTTTAATTGCATCGGCCACAATGGCTCCATCCAAAATCAGTTTTTCCGTCATCTTCTACCTCAGCCCCTTATAAATAGATGTTAAAAAAGCATAAAAAGGCAAGGGGTATGTCCCCTTACCTTTGCCCAGGCGTACGGCTAATGATCTGTGCGCTTCCTCATGGTTGCCCATGTTCCGCCAGTTACGCACAGCTTTTTATTGGTATTTTGATTTTAACAGGTGGAAAGTTCAAAAGCGAGTCATCCAACGTTATTTTATGATTATTTAGGTGTAGAAACGAGAGGATGGATGCTATAATTACTTTATCAAGAGGGAGCGGGTCGCGCTGCCCTCTTTATTGCAGTTTGCGTAAAATGATGGGAGATAGAGGTGGTAAGTTGTTAAAGCTCACTAGATTTTTGAGGAAATATTGGCTGAGTGCTGTGCTGGCACCGTTGTTTATGCTGCTAGAGGTGTTCATGGATTTGCTGCAGCCGCAATTCATGGCGAGCATTGTGAATGATGGTATTATAGCGGGGGATCTCACAGCAATCGCGAGCACCGCGCCCAAAATGCTGATCGCCGCATTAATCGGACTAATAGCAGGTGTCGGCTGCACGGTGTTCTCGACGATAGCATCACAAAACTTTGGGGCTGATCTCAGGCAGGAGCTGTTTCAAAAAATCCAGTCGCTCTCGCTTCGATCGCTTGACCGTTTTGGTTCAGGCTCTATCGTGACGAGACTGACGGGTGATGTCACACAAATTCAGAGCTTAGTATTGCTGCTGCTGCGCGTATTTGCACGCAGTTCATTCATTATTATCGGCAGTCTGGTCATGGCTTTTGTAATAAGCCCGCGCCTGTCTATTATTTTGCTCGCAATGATACCCTTATTAGCTCTCTTCCTCATCATTACAACTCGGATTACCGTTCCTTTGTTTTCAATGATGCAGCACCGGCTTGATCAAGTGAATACCGTGATGCAAGAAAATTTGTCCGGTATCCGCGTTGTGAAAGCATTTGTAAGGTCCGATTACGAGGAAGAACGTTTTAATGAAACAAACTCAAATCTACTGCATGCCAGTCTAAAAGCAGCTAAGATCGTTGCGCTTAATACGCCGCTTGTGTCGATCATTCTTAATTTTAGTATTGTAGCTGCATTATGGTATGGGGGAATGCTCACTGAGCACGGTGCGCTGTCGGTGGGCAGTCTCGCCGCCTTTTTAACTTATATTACACAGCTTCTCTTCTCTACTCTAGGACTTGGAAATCAATTGATTGCAATCTCTCGGGCCAAGGCTTCTGCTGACCGCATCAACGAGATATTGGAGGTACCGGCAGATAAATGGACAGCTGAACGAAAAGCTAACGAGCAGTCCAAGAAAATACAGGCTGGCAGAATTACGTTTGACCATGTGAGTTTCAGCTATGAAGGCTCGGAGAAAAACATACTTCACGATATAGATCTGGATATAGAGCCGGGCGAGACGATTGGGATCGTAGGGATAAACGGTTCAGGAAAATCAACGCTGGTCAGCCTCATTCCAAGGTTTTATGAAGCGACAGAGGGAATGATTCGCATTGATTCCCATCCGATTAACGAGATCGCTTCTGTAGAGCTGCATGGCCAAATCGGAATGGTGCTTCAGCAGGCGCATCTGTTCAGTGGAACCATTCGTGAAAATATCAGCTATGGCAAACCGGATGCGAGTCAGGATGAAATAGAGGCAGCAGCCAAGGCAGCTGAGGCTCATGCATTCATTATGAAGCTGGAGAATGGCTACGATACGCTGCTTGGCCAGCGCGGGGTCAATCTGTCCGGCGGCCAAAAGCAGCGGTTGTCCATTGCGCGGACGTTGCTGCTGAAACCCAAAATTGTCATCCTTGATGATTGTACAAGCGCGGTTGATCTGAGAACGGATTTACTCATACGCAAATCGTTGCAAGAGATTATGAAGAGCAGCACTTGTCTTATCATTGGTCAGCGAATTGCATCCGTACAGCAGGCAAATCGGATTATTGTGCTTGAGGATGGAAGAATTACTGCAATTGGCACGCATCAGGAGCTTCTTGAACAAAGCAAGCTATACCAGAAAATGGCCTTTTCCCAGCAAGGAGCTTGATAGATGAATCATACGCTAACGACATTAAGAAGAATAGGAACTTATTTGCTTCATGGCCGCGCTAGATTGCTAGCGGTTATTGCATTAACGATAGTTGCCGCAGGACTTACGCTCGCCGGTCCATATTTTTTGGGCAAAGCTTTGGATGATTATATTGTAGCGAAGCGATACGATGGGCTGCTTTCTATTTGTTTGCTTATGCTTGGCATATACGCGGCTGGCAGCTTAGTCAGCTGGCTTCAAGCCATTTATTTAGCTGATGTATCGCAGCGAACCGTATGGAGTCTTCGCAAGGAATTATTTAATCATTTGCAAAAGCTGCCTATTCCGTTTTTTGCGAGTAAAAATCACGGTGAACTCATGAGTCGTACGACGAATGACATTGACAATGTTACGAATACGCTGAACCAAAGCTTAATTCAGATCATCTCAAGCGTCATTATGCTCATAGGCTCGTTCGCGATGATGCTTTTCTTAAATGTGTGGCTAACGCTTGTAGCACTCATTGTTATTCCGGTCATTGTTTTGGTAACGAAACGAATTGCGAAGGTAACACAGCGTCAGTTCAAAGGACAGCAGCAGGAGCTTGGCGGGCTTAATGGGTTTATCGAGGAGACGGTATCGGGACAGAAGGTCGTAGCCCTGTTTCATCAAGAGGAGCGAATGGCTGAGCAGTTCAGCGCCGCTAATGCCAAGCTGAAGAAAGTCGGAACCAAAGCCCAAATTTATTCGGGTACGATGGGCCCGTTCATGAACATGTTTGGTCATATCAGCTATTTGATCATTGCAGGTGTCGGCGGCTGGCTGGCGATTCACGGCCACGCAACAGTGGGCGTCATCATAAGCTTTCTCGGTTATTCCAAGCAATTCTCCGGCCCTTTGAACGAGGTCGCCAATCAATACAATATGATTCAGTCGGGGGTAGCAGGCGCGGAGCGGGTATTTGAGATGATGGATATTCCATCAGAATATGAAGAACCCGAGTCTGTGAAAGAAATGGAATCGATTGGCGGTAAGGTAGAGTTTCGCGATGTGCGGTTTGAATATAACGACGGAACGGCAGCGCTTAATAACATCTCCTTTATTGCTAAGCCGGGAGAGACCGTTGCGCTGGTCGGTCCAACTGGAGCGGGCAAGACTACGATCATTAATCTAATTGGGCGATTCTATGAGATCAAGGACGGTCAAATACTGATTGATGACGAAGACATTTGCACGATAGACAAAAACAGCTTGCGTAAACAGCTTGGCATCGTACTCCAGGATGCCCATTTGTTCTCGGGTACCATTCGTGAGAATATCCGCTATGGCAAGCTGGATGCTACCGATGAAGAGGTCGAGGAGGCGGCTGTCCAAGCGAATGCGAATAGCTTCATCACGAAGCTTCCGCTAGGCTATGAGACCGAATTGACAGCGGAAGGCGGGAACATAAGTCACGGGCAGCGCCAGCTTATCACGATTGCTCGTGCTATTCTTGGAGACCCTGCGCTGCTTATACTCGATGAAGCAACGAGCAGTGTAGATACACTGGCTGAGCTTCAAATTCAAGAAGCGATGAAGAAGCTGCTTAGCGGTAGAACGAGCTTCGTTATTGCGCACCGACTCAGTACCATTCGAAATGCGGATACCATTCTATTTATTAAAGATGGTGAAATTGCTGAACGCGGTACACATGATGAGCTGCTCGCGAAAAAAGGCTTGTATGATCAACTGCATGGCAGTCAATTTTTACAGCAAGTTTAGACATGCGGTCTCATAAAGGTCATATGAATGTGGTACAATGAGACGAGCGATACAATTAGGAGATGACAGACGATGAGTGAGCAATTGAATGAGCAAGAACTTTTACAGTATATAGCAAACGAAACGAACGCGGATGAGAAGCTGATTAAGCTTGTATTAAAGCATGAGCAAGCGTTCATCAGCAGCGCGAAGGAAGATAAAAATGGCGAGGTAGATATTGACGGCGACGAGCTCGTAGATTATGTACTGAGCCGTCCTGATGTAAAGTCCAATGAGCTGGTCGTGGAATCAATCTTGGACGCAGAAATGGATTATTTGATGGACAAAGGCCTTGCAGGTTACGTAGACTAATTTGTGAGCATAAATGTAAGTCTATGAAGGACTGCTTCCAAGCGCATGTTGGCTGAAGCAGTTCTTCTTGTGTTGGAAAGTTTATAATATTTTTGTAAACACTAGCTGAAAATAGATGTTTTGCACGGTTATTGCGACGGAATAAGGACAGGATAGTACAGCATATGTTCTAAACGAGGTACATGCGTTTTTGAAAAAAATGCTTTTTTATGCTAAAGTTATAGGATGAAATCGGGAAAACGGAGGATGGGCAGTTGGCAAAAACGCATAAGGGGTTATCATCTTTAGAAATTTTTAAGCGGTTTATTTTTATCTCGATTGGTTCGATTCTAATGGGCGTCGCACTCGAATTGTTTCTCGTTCCGAATAATGTAATCGATGGTGGCATTGCCGGTATATCGATTATGTTGGCGCACCTCACATCGCTTCCACTCGGCGTGTTCTTGTTCGCAGTAAACGTACCATTCCTAATTCTTGGATACAAACAAATTGGGAAAACGTTTGCGATCTCAACCCTTTATGGCATTATCGTCATGTCGATCACGACATCATTGCTCCATCACGTTGAAGCATTTACAGAAGAAAAGCTGCTCGCTGTTTTGTTCGGTGGTCTTATTCTCGGTGCAGGAGTTGGTCTTGCGATACGTTTCGGCGGTTCACTGGATGGCGTAGAAATTGTATCGATTCTAATTTCGAAGAAAATGCGTATGCCAGTCGGACAAATTATCATGATATTTAACGTTATTATTTTTGTAATTGCGGGATTTGTGTTTGAATGGGATTCAGCCATGTACTCGATGTTTACATATTATATAGCGATTAAATTAATTGATATCGTTGTGGAAGGTCTCGATGAGTCGAAATCGGTAACGATTATTTCTTCTGAATATGATGAGGTATCGCAAGCGATTATTGACCGTTTAGGTCGTACAACGACATTGATCCAAGCGCGCGGCGGCTATTCGAAGGATGAAACGCAAATGATCTATTGCGTCGTATCCCGACTTGAACTTGCGAAGCTCAAAGCTATCGTGCAATCCATCGATGAGAATGCCTTTATTGCTATCGAGCATGTATCCGACGTCATGGGCGGCGGATTCAGCAAAGGCAGCATCCACTAAGTTATAACAATAAAATCCGGCTGCGACGTCAGAAGTCGCGCAGCCGGATTTTTTTTATATTATAAGCTTGTCGAAATAGAAGGATCATTCACAGGCCTAACAAGCCCCTTGTCTTTTACACATAGCAGGAACAAGAGCGCAATAACCATGCCTCCTGATGAGAAATAGAACAGCACGGAATATCCAAGCAGATCAATCAAGCCGCCCATGAGCGGCGGTGAAGCGATAGCAGCAAGTGAAGAGATTAAGTAATAGATGCCTGTCCGTGTACCGATGCTTTGCTCTTTGCCGAGCGAAACGATAAACGGATAGGAATTGATATTGATCATCGCCCAGCAGATGCCTCCGATAATAAGCAAGGTACGAAGCGGGAGCAGCGCGTCTGCGAAGGAGATCGCTGCAAAAATAACGATGAGGCCAATAACCCCTAATGTGATAATAAGCTTTTTACCGAAGCGGTTGCCAAGCAATCCGCTTGGAATGGCGGCAGCTACAAAAGCGAGTGAGAAGAAGGCGAGCGAGAATGATGATTGGCCTTCGGTCAGCTGTAAGTGCTTTGTGCCGTACAGAGTAAAGAAGGCTTCAACCCCTTGATAGGAAAGAAACCAGAAGAAAATTGCGCCAAGCAAAAAGATCGTAGGACGGTTCCATTGTTCTTTGAACGATATTTTTGTTTTCTCCTCAGCAGGCGAGTAAGAGAGTGCATCACGTTTTTCTTTTATGTTATTCAAGAGAATGACTAAACAAATGAGCGTTAAAATGGATGCAACTAGAAAAGGGAGTGAGTGATGTTTCTCATATAGAAACGAGCCTCCTGCGAAAGCAATAATGGAGCCGATGCCGCCCATGAAGTTAATAATGCCATTTGCTTTTGTACGCTTGCTGTCATGAGTGATGTCGGGCATAAGCGCGACAGTCGGGGAGCGGTACAAACTCATCGACAGATTCATAAGCACCATAAACAATACGAGCGTGAGCAGGCTTGTGTGCCAAGGGATGAGCGCACCGAACAAGGCTGCAAGTGGCATGCCGATGAGCAAATAGGGCATTCTTCGGCCAAGGCGCGTGTTTGTACGATCACTGCGGCTTCCAATCCATGGCTGCAAAAAAAGAGCAAAGTAATTATCGATCGTCATCATGAATCCAATCAGCGCCGTACTCGTCAAAAACTTATCGAGAAAAAAGGGGACGAATGCGTTGTAAAGCGCCCATGTAATGCTGATGCTAAAAAAACCGAACCCGAGCAGCCATGTTTTTTTCATACCGCTTATGCCCCTCTCCTTAATAGCACCTCAGCCAATCGATCAGGATAATCCGTAATGATGCCGTCTACACCTGCGTCAATGAGTCGCTCCATCTCTTCCGCATCATTAACCGTAAACGGATGGTAGGCAATGCCATGTGCAGCGGCGGAAGCTGTCCATTCTGGCGTTACAGCGTATTTGAAAGGATGCAGTGCATCAGCCTGAAGCGTCGCTGCATATTCCCAAGGACGATAAAGCCCTTCCATATACAGAACACCGGTACGAATTTCAGGTGCCAGCTGCTTGCAGAGCGACAGCGAATAATGATTGAAGCTGGATAGGATGATGCGATCAACCATTCCGAAGGCTCGAACCATGTCAATTACCTTTTGCTCCAAACCTGGATACTGGATGATACCGTTTTTAAGTTCGATATTTAAAATGATATCCGTATGACGGAGAAGCTCAAGAAGCTGCTCTAAAAGTGGAACTCGTTCGGCTTGGAAGGCGGGGTTAAACCAGCTGCCAGCATCGAGTGACATAAGCTCCTCGTATGCTGTATCCTTTACAAGCCTGTTCAAGCCGGTTGTCCGCATTAGTGATTCATCATGAATGATAACCATTTGGTCGTCCTTCGTTAGTTGAACATCAATTTCGATGCCAGTAGCACCTAGCTCAATGGCTTTCTTGAATGCAGCGAGCGTGTTTTCGGGACAATAACCGCTTGCTCCGCGATGGGCGAAATTAATAATAGTTTTAATAACGATTCATCCTTTCTGCACAATAGAGTCTATTACTAACTATATAGAAGTAATATTATGGCTGTGTCAAACACGAAAAAAAAGTGGGCTCCGGAATGATTCCAATAAGAGTTAAGCGAAGCGGTAATACAGGAGGAGGTAGGTAGCTAGTACGAAAATAAAATTAAGCGGAACGAACACCATTTGCGTGAAGGTCGTGCGATAAACGGAGAGCGGTTTCTTATAGATGCAAGCGCCTTCGATAATAAACAAAAGCAGTACGATGTGAATCATAAAATGACCAATCAGCTCTTTCATGCCAAATAGCATCGTTGCTGAGATGAAAATGAAGGTTAGCGCCACAGACAACATTCGGTTTAAAATACCGATTACGAGTAAATAACCGACGACGAACTCAATAAAACCAGCCATGATGATAAAAAGCGAGATATCAAAACCAAACGTGGGTACGTGATGTTTAATAATAATATCTTCTGCCATTGTTGGGTAAATCCATTTCTCTACGGCGACCCAGCAAAGCGATAAGCCTGTTCCCAAATAGAGAAGGGGGAATCCCCATTCGGATAGTTTAGTCCGCTCGAGCAACAGGGCGCCGATAATGGCCAAATAAAAACCATAATCAAGCATATGAAATATTCCTGCTTCAATGCCTGTTTCAATGAATAGAACGAGCAGCACAAGCGCACCAATCTTTGTTGCATAATGCCGCGGAATAAGCAGTAATATGATTGCAGCCCACATGAGGATCGTTTGCCAGCCGTCTGTAAGCTTAAATTCCAGTGCGAAGCGTGTTCCGGAAGCTGCTTGAATGAGAAGAGCAGCAGCTGTGCCGTACTTTAGGATGGGTAAGGAATATCGCCGGAGCTTAACGAGCTGGCGATCCACTTTTGTAGACAAATTTGAGCTCGACAACTCAGGAAGGAACTTGGTTAGCACGGCGAGCAGAACGGTGATGATCATTGCCAGCTTCATGAAAAAAGGAGAAAGAATGACGGCAAGCGGTTGTTTCTCCGCGATGATGTCTGTAAACCATTTGACATGTGCATAATAATCCATTAACTGATATTCCTCCGATTCGATGTGGTTTAGGATGAACACGAGGATGATCGTAGCATAATAGCGAAAAGAATAAAAGTGTAAGATAAGGGATAAATTTACATTATTAAAATGAGTGTTTACATACCCCTAAGGGGTATGATATGATAAATTCATCAAGTAATACCCCATGGAGGTATGCGAAATGGACAATGAAGCAATAATCGATGGAACTCATGAGCATTCCCATCCACCAGATGACTGCTGCGATCCAAATGGTCCGCGGAAGAGTCATCACTCCTCACAAATGAAGGACAATTTAACGAAGCGCTTGAACCGCATTGAAGGGCAAATTAGAGGCATTAAGGCGATGATAGAGAAGGATACGTATTGTGATGACGTGCTTAATCAGATTGCCGCAGCACAATCCGCTCTGAACAGTGTCGGCAAGCTGCTGCTTGAAGGACATATGCGAAGCTGCGTAATTGAACGTATTCAAGCCGGCGAAAGTGAAGTTATCGATGAATTGCTCATTACCGTTAACAAACTAATGAAATAATAGACGGAGAGGGGATTTTAATGATGGCAAACGCAGTATTGAAGGTAGAGGGTATGACATGCGGTCATTGTGTCAGTTCGGTTGAGAAGGCCGTTGCAAATGTAGGAGCGGTAGGCAAGGTAGATTTGGCAAACAAGAAAGTAACAGTCGATTTCGATGAATCGAAGGTTACGATAGAGGCAGTAAAAGCAGCGATCGAAGATCAAGGCTACGACATCGTATAAAATAAAGCAGGTAGGGGCTGAATACAGCCCCTCTTTTTTTTGGTTCTGATTTCGTTTATTATGAAAGCAATAAATATAATGTTTATATTAACGAAGTGCTTTTAAATCTTTAATTTGCTCTGTATGCCGCTGCTCATGCAAATATAGCAGTTCGATCCATTGATCCAATGGCAAGTTGCCAAACCTCGGGTGATTCACTGCTATTTCCTCCACAATAGATTTATCCTCAATCTTAACAAGAACATCCATTAATTTAATTCTTGATTCGCTTAATAATTGAATGATCTGTGATACTTGAAATGGTCCTGAGTCAGGTTCTGAAATTTGGGGAGCTTGATACTTCATCGACTTATCCAACACAATTTCAATAGGCTGACGTTCGGTTTTGGATAAAATCTTTTGCTTAAGCCCGAACAAAATGGCCTTTCTAAACAAATTTTCCGTTTTCCATAAATGATGGCAAACCTGAGCTATACTCCACATTGAAGTTTCAAATGTACGATTGAATTCATCGTCATCTAGGAATGATATTTCATTTAACAATTTCTCTCTAGTTGTAGATAAATACTCATTAAAATCATCCATCTGATCCTCTCCTTAAGCGGATGGTAATATCTACTATAATCATATAACAAGGTACTATGACTTGGTACTATTTATTACAATATTCTAAGCATTGGGATAATACATACTATCGTCCGTTAGCAGGATTGAGGCTGAGGTTGATGGGCAATAATGGATGAGATTAGATTTTAAAGCATGAGGTGAATGGTTATGAATAAATCGGTTTTGCATACAAAAAAGTATCGGAAGCGGACAGTAACTGCGGTAATCATAATTCTTGGCTTGCTTGCGGCGGGCTGCGGAAGCCCGGCAGGGAGTGAGCATTCCCAGCATGCTGTGAGCAATGTCGCTGTCATAGATGAACATCGTGGTCATACAGCTAATGCACAAGGCGCTGAGATGGAACATGATACTTCGGAAAATCATAGCGGCCACAACGGCTTAGAACAAATGTCCGCGGCCGATATTAAGCTGGAATAAGTAATGAATCGATGAAGTTATTTTATAAAAATAGAAATATTAGCTGGAGGACTGAGAGAAACATGAGCACACAAGCATCTGAACAGTCGCAGAAGCAGCTGCGAAATCCATTAATAGAGCAACGAGCAGATCCGTATGTTGTGAAGCATACAGACGGGTATTATTATTTCACAGGCTCCGTGCCGGAGTATGATCGGATTGAGCTGCGAAGAGCACAAACACTGGATGGACTTACTGATGCTGAGCAGGTTGTAGTATGGAAAAAACACGATTCGGGACCAATGAGCCACAATATTTGGGCACCTGAGCTGCATTTTATCGCTGGAAAATGGTATGTATATTTCGCTGCCGCAAGGGCAGATGCACCATTCAGGCATCGCATGTATGTTATTGAAAATGATTCGGCTAACCCGCTTGAGGGCGAGTGGACGGAGAGGGGTCAGATCATTACGGATTGGGATTCTTTCTCGCTTGATGCGACAAGCTTCCTGCATAATGACGAGCAATATTTAGTATGGGCGCAGCAAGACCCAGCCATTCAAGGCAATACAAATTTGTATATCGCTTCGATGAGCAATCCTTGGACGTTGAAGAGCAAGCAGGTATTGATTACGAAGCCGGAGCTCGACTGGGAAGTCATTGGTTTCATGGTAAATGAGGGAGCGGCTGTCCTGAAGCGGGGCGGGAAAATATTTATGACCTACTCCGGCAGCGCCACCAATCATAACTATGCAATGGGTTTATTGACTGCTGAGGAGAACAGTGATCTGCTTGATCCGCTCTCATGGGTAAAGACGCAGACGCCAGTGTTTACAAGCTGCCCGGAAAATAGTCAATATGGGCCAGGTCACAATAGCTTCACCGTGTCAGAGGATGGGGAACAGGATATTTTGATCTATCATGCTCGCAGCTACAAGGACATTGAGGGCGATCCGTTATTTGATCCCAATCGTCACGCCCGCGCCAAGATATTTACGTGGAACGCCGATGGTACCCCTCATTTCGGGAAGCCGCCGGCTGATAATTTGTAGTGAATAGGCAAGAGCCGCCTGTAACAGGGCGGCTTTTGTTTATTAATTGATAATAAAAAAGCTGCAAGGATGGCAGGGTGCCATCCTTGCAGCTTTTATAAAATTATACAGCTTGCAAACCAGCTTGGTTAAGCATGTTCCATGGCTTGTTGTAATGCGGTTGGAAGAAGAAATCGACGTAGCTTAATTCCTCCATCGTCATTCCATTCTGGATGCAAACCGACAACGTATTAATCGACTGGGTAAGATCAACCTTCGATAACACCTGTGCGCCAACGATTCTGCCGCTATCCGCTTCATATACGACCTTTAAAGTCACTTGCTCAAAGGTAGGCATAAATTCAAGACGGTAGCTATCAATGATTGTGACATTTTTCACATTCATTCCCGCAGCAAGCGCGCCTGTTTCCGTTAAACCAGTCGATGCAATGTTATAATCGTAAATTTTTATGCCCGACGTGCCTTGTGTTCCAAGATATCTGACCGTAGGTTTCATCAGGTTTTTGGCTACGAGTGTTCCCATGCGGACAGCGTTTGTGGCTAAAGGAATATAGGCGTTTTGCCCTGTTGGATTATAGTGGATGGCGCAGCTGTCGCCAGCAGCAAATACATCCGCTTTGCTCGTTCTCATATAATCATCCACAATAATCGCGCCGTTAGGAAGCATGTCAACTTGGCCTTTCAGCAGCTCAGTGTTAGGACGGAAGCCGATGCAAAGCACGACGAGATCTGCTTCATATTCTCCAGCTGTCGTGATGACCGTCGTTACATGGCCCTCGCTGCCCTTGAACGAAGTAACCGTCTGGCCAGTTGCGATCGTTATCCCTTTATCAACCAACGCTTGCTCTGTAACATCTGTAAATTCGCGATCCAAGTATTTATATAAAATGCGTTCCATATTGTCGATTAAGGTTACCTGTTTGCCAAGCTGTTCAAATGCTTCTACGAGCTCAATACCGATGTAGCCAGCTCCGATAACTGCAATGCGGTTCGCTGTTTTTGCTTTCTCGATAATTTCTTTCGAATGGTTGTAGTTTTTGCAAAGAACGATATTTTCAAGCGCGATGCCGTCCATTTGCGGAATAATCGGCCACGAGCCTGTTGTAACAACGAGCTTATCGTAGCTTTCAGTAAATTCGTCGCCAGTTACAAGATTGCGGACCTCAATTTGTTTGGCATCCGTATCTACTGCAAGCACATCATGTCGCATATGCGTCTTCACGCCAAGCTCAGCAAGCTGCTCGGGCGAAGCATAAAATAACTGCTCAGCATTTTTAACTACACCGCCAACATGCAGTGCGATGCCGCACGATAGAAACGAGATATTGTCATTCCGTTCATAAACGGTAATGTTGGCCTCCGGGTAAAGTGCAGCCATTTGTTTAATTGCAGCAGTTCCTGCATGTGTACAGCCAATAACAGCAATGTTCATTGTCATAAAAAACGCCTCCTATGGGATGTGTAGAGGGTAGTCTGCTATGGCAGCCGCCCTTACAACGTGAATTAATTCACAATATACTATACAGTGTGAAAAGATTCACAACCTTTGATTGCTTTTATCATATTCGCTTTTAAGAAAATTGACAAGGGGTGTTCAAGCTGTTTTTACAATATTAATTAAATTTTCAGATTATTTGACACGTTTTGTCCACAACTTCCACAGTAACTTTTTATCCATACGATTGGATGAAATAAACTCAGAGCAGTAGCTGTGAATCGTCAAAGTATCTTTTTGCTTCTATTTTATTATGGCAAATGAGCTATTAAATGATCAGGATCGAGCAGCTTCGTGTAACGGCTTGTTATATAGGTATTAAACCAAAAGGCATGGAAAACTTTTAAGCCAGCGTTGTATGCGCCATCCAGCTCATTAGAACCGCCATCGCCTACAAATACCGCATTTTCGGGTAATACGTCTAATCGTTCACAGGCTAGTTGATATATACGAATGTCTGGTTTGGCTAAGCCAACTTCATACGAGAAGATGACATCATCAAAGTAGGGAGCAAGCTGGCTAGCTTTCCACTGGCGAATTTCTTCTTCTGTACAATTGCTAATAAGCCCTATTTTTATGTGCTTGCTTTGCAGCTCTTTCAGCATGGCAAGAACAGCTGGCTGAATCGTTAAAAATGGAGCCTGCTTTCCATCAATTCTTGTTCGATACAATTGCTCCACTATTTGTTCGTTGTAAGGCAAATTCTGCTTCTCCAAAATGTCTCTCAACACTTCAATGAAGTTAACATATTGTCCAGTCATTCTTGCTTCTTGGCGTATGCGCCATTCTTTCTTGAAATCGCCATGATTCATGCCGAGAAGTGCAGCATCGTCGGTGGATCTATTGATGGTACGTTTGCCATCCGTAAATTCAGTTATCAACGTTTCAAATAAATCGAAAAAGACAGCTTTAGTGTGCAGGGGGATCAGCTCCGTTTTTTAGATTTTTCATTAAAAACGCTGACGTCGTTCCGTTGACTATTATTTCGTGAAGCTGCTGTATTTCTCCTCTTGATGGAGGTAAGTGGTTTGGATTTTCATTTTGCTTCGATTTGCTTTAAACTCTTTAGGTAAAAGGACACGCTAAGGAGGCATCCAAAATGAAAGCAGCATACGAGGATAAGGTTGTACTAATAACAGGCGCTGGGGCTGGTATTGGACGAGCGCTTGCACTAGCTTATGCGGAACAAGGAGCACTGCCTGTATTAGTGGATAAAAATGAAGAAGGACTGGAGCAGACTGGCTTGCTGCTGCAAGAGGCAGGTTATGATTCTTTATCCCTTTCTGCCGATATGAGCGAGCCAGATGACATTATTAAAATGCTGCGTGATTTGGAAACGATTGTCGGGAGATTAGACATCGTCATAAACAACGCGGGGTTTGGCATATGGAAGTCGCCATACGACCTATCCATTGATGAATGGGACAGCGTTGTGAATACGAACCTGCGCGGGACGTTTGTCTGCTCGCGTGAGGCTGCCAAGTTGATGCGGACAACCGGCGGTGGAGCTATTGTAAACATTTCTTCTACGAGAGCAATGATGTCGGAACCGAATTCAGAAGCTTATGCGGCATCCAAAGGTGGCATTCTCTCGCTAACCCACGCGATGGCGGTGTCGCTCGGTTCAGATCATATTACGGTTAACGCAATATGTCCAGGTTGGATCGAAACGGGTGATTACAGCAAGCTGCGCCCAGAGGATCATGAGCAGCATCCGTCTAAGCGGGTAGGCAAACCGGAGGATATTGCACGGGCATGCCTATATTTAACAGACCCTCAAAATGATTTTGTAACCGGAACCCACATCACAATTGATGGCGGTATGACGAGAAAAATGATTTATGAGGAGTAATTTGATGGGGGATGTAGAGCGAGTGTAATGGCATAAGGGCGGAGGTGTTGGGGCAGATCTCGTAGTGAGTCAGCGCCATATGGAGCATATTTGTTTAACAAAAAGAGGCAGTCTCAAAAGCAGTTTATCTGCTTTTGAGACTGCCATTGCTTTATTTAAAGCAGTGGTTTTGCTTGACTAAGAGGAGCAAAGTGCACTTTTCACCAAAATAGGTCTAAATAATAGACTTATTTCAGCTCCTCTTAGTCAAGCATGAAAATAGGACTGTATTTTAGACTTATTTTTTCTGAAATGACTCCTATTAAGGTTTATCGTGGGTGATGAGCGAAAATAAGACTATTTTCTAGCTCTATTTTGGTGAGAAGGGCATGTATGATGAAAATAGGGCTATATTTTAGTCTAATATTTGCTGGATTGACTCATATTGAGCATTATCGTGGGTGATGAAAGAAAATAAGACTATTTTCTAGCTCTATTTTGGTGAGAAGGGCACGTTTGATGAATATAGGACTATATTTTAGTCTTATTTTTGCTGGATTGAATCATATTGAGCATTATCGAGGCTGATGAGCGAAAATAAGACTATTTTCTAGCTCTATTTTGGTGAAATGTACATGTTTGATGAAAATAGGACTATATTTTAGTCTTATTCTTGCTGAATAGGCTCCTATCGTGCTTTATCGAGGGTGAAGAGAGAAAATAAGGCTGTTTTCTAGATCTATTTTGGTGAGAAGGGCATGTTTGATGAATATAGGACTATATTTTATCCTTATATTTGCTGGATTGACTCATATTGAGCATTAGCGAGGCTGATGAGAAAAAATAAGACTATTTTCTAGCTCTATTTTGGTGAAAAGTGCTTGTTGGATGAAAATAGGTCAATATTTTAGTCTTATTCTTGCCGAATTGGCTCCTATCGTGCTTTATCCTGGGCGATGAGCGAAAATAAGACTATTTTCTAGATCTATTTTGGTAAAAAGTGCACGTTTGATGAAAATAGGACTATATTTTAGTCTTATTTTTGCTGGATTGACTCTTAACGTGCTACATCGAGGGTGAAGAGAGAAAATAAGACTATTTTCTAGATCAATTTTACAAAGGTGCGAAGTCCATGCTTATGTGTGAAACCCCATCTTTAACTGTTACGCCTGCGTCCCGAGACTCTTCGATAAACAGCTGGATGCATCATTGGTGATTTAGACCAAGTGTAACCTGAAATGAAGCCATGAATAAATACTCCTCTCTAGAATGGTCTAGGGAGCTTCTGCGAGATGAGTATTTACTTCATGGCTTACTTTTTATGCAATCTTTCATATTACACAATTACACAGGACTCAAATTCCAAACGTTTCGTGGATAGAAAGGTGACCCATTTTAGACTAGTGGTTGCCAGAAATAGCACAAAAGGACAGATGCGTTAATACGGTGATGAAATGTCTGATAAGCTGTTTACCTTCTAGGACAACCCGTGTATTGAATACTTTTTTATGCTAATGAAACAAACAGGGGTTGTCATATCAGCTAACGCGAACAAGCTTCCATCTTTGGGCGCCATTTCCGAGATCATCCCAGATTTGAACGTTTGATCCGTTGGCTGTGCCAGAAGCAGCGACATCCAGCGCCCTATTGCTGAGTGAGTGGATAAGCTTGAAGTAACCGCTCCCGGTGTCAATGATTTTCCAATGCAGGTTATCTGAGTTCGCATAATCCCAGATTTGAACATTGGTGCCGTTAGCTGTTCCTGCCCCGCTGACATCAAGCGCTTTGCCGCTGTTCGTGTTAATGAGCTTGTATGCTCCTCCCCCGACATACGTAATTTGCCAGAGCTGATTTGCCTGATTCGCACCCTCCGTCCAGATTTGCACATTGGAGCCATTCGTTGTTCCCCAAGCATCAACTTCAAGCGCTTTGCCGCTATTTGTATTAACAAGCTTGTATACACCGCCTGAAACGACACCGTTGTAAACATCGTTGCGAGTAAACTCAACCCGGTCAATATCGACCCATTGGCTCGCTTGGCTGTTTGATGTGAAAAAGCCAATGGTTGCTTGCCCGTTTACAACTGCGATGTTCGAGAGTGTAACCGGCGTCCAAGCTGTGGTTACGGGGCAGTTGGTTTGACGCGACGTTCCGCCAAAATCTTTTACTTCCATTACGCAAGAATTTTGACCGCCGCTGCTCCGCATATACGCACGCAGCGTATAGCTGCCATTATCAAGACCGCTAATCGTTTGGCCAACATAAGCTGATGCAGGTCCGCTCGTTCCGGCTAGTCCGATAAAATAATTGCCCTGGGCGGCGGGTACACCGACACCATCGTTTGTGCCATGTACTTTAATTCGAGCGGGGAAATCATCGCCAAATGTCGTCCAGCCGATTACATTTGCCGTTTCAAAACTCCAATTTGTTACTAGGTTTGTGTTCGATGGTGTAACTGCATGACCAAATCGAATATACACTCCGCTGCTTGGATAGTCTGCACTCGTCGCTGCAAGGACGTGAGTAGAATCTATGGGCAGTAAGGCATTCCAATTGGAGCTGGTCGAGTCGCTTACTGGGAAAATATTAGTCCGATATTGCCAAGTTGCACCATTGTCTGCGCTAATCATCGTGTACATGGAAGAGAATGCGTCGCCGGTATTCGTACTGTCATTGTCCGTTTGAAAAGAAGCAAGCAAGCGGCCATCTCCAAGCTTAACAATAAAAGGCGCACCAGCTTTTTTTCCGGCTTTGGAAGGAACATAAAGGGTTTGACGAGGGACGTTCCAGTTATAACCATCCGACGATATTTTATATTTTATAACAAAAGGATGACCTGCGACGTCTGTCGCTTCGAACACTAGGATGTATTGGCCATTAGCCATTTGGGTAATAACT